>JBDSEG010000216.1:0-10624 GCA_039920165.1 Burkholderiaceae bacterium | reverse complement strand
CGCTGGTGCACGAAATGGCGGTCGAACTCGGTATATTGGTACATGGGCGCGGCGGCCGAGGCGCACAGGCCCGGTGGTCAAGTCCGGGGCAATGTACCCACGACCGTGCGCGCGACGAACTACCGTTTCGTTGCAAGGATATGCAGACGCCGCATATGCCTGCGCGCATCTTGCGCGACAAATAAAACGGCCCGGTGCGAACACCGGGCCGAAGGTACCTCGAGGGGACGAAGGCACCGAGGAGACAACCATTCAGAACAACCGCCGGCATCGCCCGCGGTCTGTGGTCCGACCGGTCATCGCTTCGGAAGTTTCAAGTCCGCGAAGATTTTTTCTTCACGTACGTCATCCGCCCTCCAATCTCAACGTTCAGGCAGCCTTTTTGGTGCGGCTGACCGCAGTCTGGGTTGCCTTGACAGCACTGTTCTGCATCGCGGTGAAGTTGGCCTCGGCCACCTCGGTCGCCTGTTTGGCGGCTTTCTGCACCGACTCGAACGCATTGCTGGCGGCGGCCACGGCCGATTTCACCAAAGCGACAGCATTTTCAGTACCGGCGGGAGCATTCTTGACCGCGCCATCGACGGCGGCCATGAATTTGCGCTGCGTATCGGCGGCGGTTTCTTCGGCGACACGGGCCACTTCGGCAGTCGTCGCGGTGGCAATGTCGTACAAGTGACGGCTGTAGGCCGACGCCTTTTCGGCGGCCGGCTGGAGCAGACCGGCTTGCAGCGCCAGCAGTTCCTGCGCATCCTTGACGGACATCATCGCGCGGGTGGTGTCGGCGGCTTCGCTCATCGCGGCCTTCGCGACTTGCAGATTCAGTTCGACCAGCTTCTCGACGCCTTCGAATGCCTTGCCGGTCAGACCGAACAGGACTTCAAGATTGGCTTTGTTGGAAGCGATCATTTGCTCGGCGGTCATCATGGTAAGTCTCCAAAAGGGTGGTTAAGGTGTTGCACTGCTTTTGCTGCACCGCAACATGAACTGAAGTATAGCGGCCACCGCAGGGTGTGCAAGCGATTTTTGCTGCCATGCAGCAATTTAGACGAAACCATCTAAAACCGCCCTGCGATGCGCGTTTTCTACAGCGACCAGTACGTCTTGCCGCTGCCCGAAGGGCACCGCTTTCCGATGCGGAAATATGCCTTGCTGCGCGAGCGCGTCGTTAGGCTGAACGGGGTGCGGATCACGCCAGCGCCAGCGGCGCGCGATGCCGAGCTGGCGCTCGCCCACGGCCGTGCCTATATCGAGGCGGTGCGCAGCGGCAGCCTGAGCCCGGCGGCGCAGCGCGAGATCGGCTTTCCATGGAGCCTCGCGATGGCCGAACGCGCCCGCCGCTCGGTCGGCGCGACGGTGGCGGCGGCGCGCGCCGCGCTCGTCGAGGCATCGCCGCCAACCTCGCCGGCGGCACCCACCATGCCGCGGTCGACAAGGGCTCAGGCTTTTGCGTCTTCAACGATACCGCGGTCGCGGCGCGCCTGATGCAGGCCGAGCGCGCGGCATCCGGCGGGGCGAAGCTGCGGGTCGCGGTGATCGACCTCGACGTGCACCAGGGCAACGGCACCGCGGCGATCTTTCGCGACGATCCGAGCGTCTTCACGCTGTCCATGCACGGCGCGAAGAACTTTCCGTTTCGCAAGGAGCGCAGCGACCTCGATGTCGAACTGCCCGACGGCTGCGGCGATGCGCCCTATCTCGAGGCTCTCGATTCGGCGTTGCACGAGCTGTGGTGCCGGCACGCCGACGCGCCGCCCGGCCTAATCTTCTATGTCGCCGGCGCCGATCCGTTGGCCGGCGACCGGCTCGGCCGACTCGCGCTCAGCGCGGCCGGGCTGAGCGAGCGCGACCGGCGCGTGTTCGAATCGGTGCGCGCGCGCGGCATCCCGCTCGCGCTCAGCATGGCCGGCGGCTACGGCCGTGTGATCGAAGATACCGTCGCGGCGCAGGCGGCGACGATCACCGAGGCGCTATCGAGCTGGTGCGCGTGGCAGTCGCACGGCCTCGCGGACATGCGGAACAATCCGTCCGCATGAATCCATCCCACGAAGCCCACCCCGGCGCGACGGCCGTCGATTCCGCCATTGCCACCCGCCGTTCGCTGCGCGCCTTCCTACCCACGCCGGTTCCGCGCGAAACGATCGAGCACCTGCTGGGCCTCGCCGCGCGCGCTCCCTCGGGCACCAACACACAGCCGTGGACGGTGTACGTGCTGACCGGTGCGGCCAAGGCCGAACTCTCGCGCAAGCTCGTCGCAGCCTACGACGATCCGGTCGAGCGCGCGCGCCACACCGAGGAGTATGCGTACTACCCGACCGAATGGCGCTCGCCGTTCATCGAGCGTCGCCGCAAGGTTGGCTGGGACCTGTACGGCCTGCTCGGCATCGCCAGGACCGACAAGGAGCGCATGCACGCCCAGCATCGGCGCAACTACGAATTCTTCGATGCACCGGTCGGGCTTATGTTCACGATCGACCGGGTCATGCGCCAGGGCAGCTGGCTCGACTTCGGCATGTTCCTGCAGACTTTGATGATCGCCGCGCGCGGCCACGGCCTGGACACCTGCCCGCAGGCCGCCTTCACACCGTTTCACACCATCATCACCGAGCACCTTCGAGTGGCGCCGAGCGAACAGCTGGTGTGCGGCATGTCGCTTGGGTACGCCGACCCAGATGCGGTGGAAAACACCCTTGTCACCGAGCGCGAGCCGGTCGCCGGCTTTGCCCGTTTCATCGATCGCGCCTGAGCTTCGCCTGTCCTCCGGCGCGTCCGGTGCGCTTACGACCGCTCACGATGGCCTCGCGCAGCGCGGCCGAAGCGCGTAGTCTGCGCACCGACTGCGCCGCGGTCGCGTCGCAGCGTCTCACGAAAGCAGCGGAGGCGGTGATGTCGCAAAGACTCAAGGTATGCATCGACCGGGTATTGCCCGGTCAGGAGATGCGGTTCCAGGCGATCGAAGGCCGCGGCGGCAACGCCCGTGCCATCGTGCCCATCGGCAAACTTTGGATGAACGGCAGCACGCTGCGGGTGCGCTTCATGGGCGGAACGGCGGCCCAGCAGCAGAAGGCGCGCGATCAGGCGCTGTGGTGGAGTGCCGTCGCGAACCTCAAGTTCGATTTCAACAACGCGCCCGATGCCGAGATTCGCATCGCATTCAACGCCGACGACGGCGCCTGGTCGTATATCGGCACCGACAACCGTGGCATCCCGGCGAACCAGCCGACCATGAATCTCGGCTTTCTCGACGGTGGCACCGCGGGGCACGAGTTCGGCCACGCGATCGGCCTCGCCCACGAGCACCAGAACCCGGCTGGCGGCATCGAGTGGAACGAGTCGGTCGTCCTGCACGACCTCGCCGGCCCGCCGAACAGCTGGAATGCGGCGCAGATCCGGCACAACGTGCTGAGCAAGTACACCGCCGCGCAGATCAAGGGCACCGCCTTCGACCCCGATTCGATCATGCTGTATTTCTTTCCCGGCACCTGGGTCAAGAGCGGTATCGGCACGCACGCCAACGAGGTGCTCTCGATGCTCGACAAAAGCTACATCGCCGGCGCCCAGGCCTATCCGCACGACCGGCCGACGGTGGTCGATGCGGTTGAGCTGAAGGTGAATGCGACGCGCCGAACGCCGGCCGAGATCGGCAAGGCCGGCGAGGAAGATCTGTTTCGCTTCGATGTCGCCGAAGGCGCGCGCCATGTCATCGATACGCGCGGCCCGACCGACGTGGTGATGAAGCTCTACGGCCCGGACAGCCCGACCGCGCTCATCGCCGAAGACGACGACAGCGGCGTCGACGCCAACGCCCGCCTCATTGCCGATCTCACCCCCGGTCGCTATTACGTCCAGGTGCGCCACTACAACTCGCGCAGCGGCGTCGGTCAATACACCGTGAAGGTGCGCCGGCAGTAGCAGTGTCTAGGTTTTCAGAGCGCCGACCAGCCAGCGGCACAGCGCGCTGTGCGGATCGTCGAAGCCGGCGATCGCGGTGAAGTGGTTCGCGCCCGGCTGCGCGAGCCGCTCGCAGCGGTTGCCCGACGCTTCCCAGGCATCGGCGAAGGAACTCGACTGGCGCGCAAATTCGCTGCTCTCGTCGCCGCCCCAGGTGACGAGCGCCGGCGTGCGGCACGGACGCACCTGGAACAGCGGCGAATTGCGCTCGACGATGCCGTCGTCAAGGCGGATTTGCGGCTGCAGATAGCTGTGGCGCAGCGGCTCGATGTCGTACACCCCGCTCACCAGCAGCGCCGCCTTGATCGGATCGGCCGGCAGCCCGTAGTCCTCGGCCCAGCGCGCGAGCAGGCACATCGCGGTCAGGTGCCCACCGGCCGAATGCCCGCCCACCGCGACCCGTGAAGGATCGCCACCGTATTCACCGATGTGCCGCAGCGTCCACGCCACCGCCGCACGGGTCTGCCGCGTGATCTCGTCGATCGTCACCTTCGGGCACAGCGAGTAGTTGACGACGACCGTCGTGATGCCGAGTGGCTGCAGGCCGAGTGCCACGCCGCTGAAATCCTTCGAAGACAAAGCACGCCAGTAGCCGCCGTGCAGGAAGACGAACACGGGCGCATTCGGCTGCTCGGCAGGGAAGATGTCGAGCGTCTCGTCGTGGGTTGGGCCGAAGGGGATGTCGAGCGTGCTGCGCAGTGCCTTGCGAGCTTGCTCGGCGCGCTGCGTATAGCCGCGCAACTGATCGGCAGCGTCGGGCACTGCGGCGCCGGCGTTGTATTGGGCGTCGATCTGCGCGGAGGATGCGAAGTCGCGGTAGAGGGGTGTCGGTGCGGTCATGGGAAAAGTGTACTGAACGCGGCGCGTCGCGTCGACGAGCGATCTCCGTACACTGAAGGTCATGGCTCAAGCAACGATCAGCCGGTTTCGCCAACTGATTTGGTCGCTGAACTACGTCGATTGAACCCATGCCGCTGAAGAGCTTGAAGATGACAACCTCTCAATCCTCGATCTCGAAAACATCGTCCTCACGGGGCAAGTCGCGCAGCGTCAATGCGACGTCCAAACCCGCGAAGTCAAATGCGTCGTCGCGGGCGTCACGCTCTGCTGAGCGTCAGTGCGCGCAATGCGGTGGCGGCTCGCCGCAGCTCAAGAACGTCACGCGCAGCTTCGGCAATGGGGCAGCACTCCTGGTCATCGAGGGCATCCCCATGTGGTCTTGCTCGGGCTGCGGCGAGTCTTACTTCACGGCTCAGACCATGCACGAGATCGAGCGTATCAAAGCGCTTCGGAAATCGGTAGCTGTCAGTCGCTCGGTGCCTGTTGCTGCGTTTGAATCTACGTCCGCATAAGTCGTCGATCGAGCGGACAACTCTCGGCGCCACTGATCTGTCAGGTTGATCATCGACTCAAGCCGCCAGACAACATGCAGTCTATTCCCTCGTCAGCCGGCATCTATGTTGTGTCACTCTCAAATGAACACCCTATATCCGTCAACGCGGGTCGGCCCTTCGCTGATCGCTGTATATTCGTTACCAAGTTGAACTGCAAGTTCGGTCGTGCGCAAAATCTTGCGCGCCGCTACCGTGAGTACGTCCGAACCTTCGGCGCGCAGTACGTCAGTTTCGAGGTCGTAACTCTTGTCGAAAAGCCAGAGTTGCTCGAAGCCGCCGTGGCGGCCCGCTTGTCAACGCTCCGCGTTCGGGGGCCGAGCGGTCGCCCAAACGAATGGCTTGTAGGTACCACTGCCGCCGACGTAAGAAGGATCATCCTAGAAGTTGCAGCCACTCAATACGCAGGCGCTTCTGAGAGGACTCCGCCTGTGCGGCCAGCGGCTAGACGTCAACCTCAATCTGCGGGTGCGTCTCCTGCCCTCGTGGTCGCCTCCGCAAAGTACCTGCGAGCCGTGGGGATGCCATTGTCTGTTCTGAGAAATCTTCATCACTTCGTCAGGCGCACGGAAACCTATGCCTCCACTATCAGGTACTTTGGTGGCAAGAGCGAGCTTGGTCCGAACAATGCGGCCTACGCTGCGCGGCTATTGTTCGTTGAGCAAGAATACCGCGCGGGAAATACATCGTTCGAGCGGTTGGGGGAAGAGGCACTGCGCCGGTTCCCGCTGACCGCTGAGCGCTGATACCTGACTCTTCCGTTGAGGCGACATCCGACTGCCTGCTCCGCAGCTCTTTTGGGGCGCGCTCATGTCTAGCCAGCTCACTCCGTAGTTCACCCCGTATTCCTCAACCCCGCCGCCACCCCATTGATCGAAATGTGAATCCCGCGCCGAATGCGTTCCTCCCCTGGATCGACCGGCGCATTGCCCCGCCTTCTATAGCGCCGCATGAGTTCGACCTGCAAATGGTTCAGCGGGTCGAGATACGGAAAGCGGTGCTCGATCGAGCGTGCGAGGCTCGGGTTCGAGGCGAGGCGATCGGGCTCGCCGGTGATCGCTGACAGCATCTCGTTCGTGCGCTGCCACTCGGTCTCGATCATCTTGAAGATGCGTTTGCCCAGCGCCCTGTCCTCGACCAGATCGACATAGCGCGAGGCGATGCCGAGGTCGCTCTTGGCGAGCACCATGTCCAGGTTCGACAACAAGGTGCGGAAGAACGGCCACTCGCGGTACATGCGGCGCAGCAAGGTGAGCGTGGCGTCGCGGTTGTCATTGCCACTACCACTACCACTACCATTTCCATTGGTTCTTCCACTGTCCTTGCCACTGCCTTTGCCGGCACCCTTTCCATCGCCGTCGCGCTTCAAGAGTGATTCGACGGCGCTGCCGAAGCCGTACCAGCCGGGCAGGGCGACGCGGCACTGGCCCCAACTGAAGCCCCAGGGGATGGCGCGCAAATCCTCGATCGCGGGAACCGCCTTGCCGTCCTTCGGCCGCACCGCCGGGCGCGAGCCGATATTGAGTTCGGCGATCTCGCGGATCGGTGTAGCGCTGAAGAAATAGTCGGTGAAGCCGGGCGTCTCGTACACGAGCTTGCGATACGCCGCCATGCTTGCGCTGCTCAAGGCATCCGCGGCGGCGGCGAAGCTGCGCGGCGCGGCGCGCGTGGGGCCCAGCAGCGTCGCTTCGAGTGTCGCCGCGACCAGCGTTTCGAGGTTGCGCCGGCCGATCTCGGGGTTCGCGTATTTGGACGCGATCACCTCGCCCTGTTCGGTCAATCGGATCTGCCCGTTCACGGTGCCCGGCGGCTGCGCGAGGATCGCCTGGTAGCTCGGGCCGCCGCCGCGTCCGACGGTGCCGCCGCGGCCGTGGAAAAGGCGCAGCACGATGCCGTGCTCTTCGCGCAGCCGGTCGAACAAGGCGACGAGCGCGATCTCGCAGCGGTACAGCTCCCAGTTGCTGGTGAACATGCCGCCGTCCTTGTTGCTGTCGCTGTAGCCGAGCATCACGTCCTGCTCGGCGAACTCGGCGAGGCGCGATCGGCGCACCAGGGCGACGATGCCGGGCAGCGCATAGAACTCGCGCATGATGGGCTCGGCATTGCGCAGGTCTTCGATGGTCTCGAACAGTGGCGAGACGATCAGGTCGGCAACCGCGGCATTGGCTTCGTCCTCGGCATTCAAGGTTCCGCGCAGCAGCCCGGCCTCCTTTTGCAGCAGCAGCACTTCGAGCAGGTCGCTCGCCGACTCGGTGTGCGAAATGATGACGTGGCGCAGCGCGTCGCGGCCGAAGCGTTGCAACGCCAGCGCCGCGGCCTCGAAGACTGCCAACTCGCCCTGCGTCGATTCGGTATAGGCCGCGCCGCGCACGCGCAGCGCCCGCGCGTCGTCGAGTTGCGCCAGCAGGCACGTGCGCCGCGCCGCCTCGTCGAGTGCCAGGTAGTCGGGCTCGATGCGCGCCACGGCGAGCAGCTCGGCAACGACCGCGGCATGCCGGTCCGAGCTTTGCCGCAGGTCGACCGTCGCGAGATGAAAGCCGAACACCTGCACCGCACGGATCAGCGGCGCGAGCCGCGGGCCGATGAGCGCGTGCGCGTGGTGGCTGCGCAAGGAAGCTTCGATGGTGCGCAAATCGTCGAGCAGTGATTGCGGCGCGGGATAGGCGTCTTGCGGCGCGACCGCATGACGCAGCGCTTCGGTGCCGGTCAGGTCATGCAGCGTGGCGGCGAGCCGCGCATACATGCCGATCAGGGCGCGCCGGTAGGGCTCGTCCTCGCGGTGCGGGCTCGGGTCGGGCGAGCGGTCGGCCAGCGCCTGCATGGCGGGCGCCACGCGTGTCAGCGTGCCCGAGATCGACAGCTCGGCGCCGAGTTCGTGCAGCTCGGTCAGATAAAAGCGCAGCACTGTCTCGGCCTGCCGCGCGAGCGCGATCTGCAGCGTCTGCGCGCCGACGAAGGGGTTGCCGTCGCGGTCGCCGCCAATCCAGTTGCCCATGCGAAAGAAGTTCGCCACCGCAAGCCCCGGCAGCGCTTCTTCCAGCTCGCGGTACATGCGCGGGATCTGGCGCAAAAACGTCGTCTGGTAGTAGCTCAGCGCATTCTCGATCTCGTCGGCCACGGTCAGGCGCGAGGTGCGCAGCATGCGGGTCTGCCAGAGCTGGGTCACGCGGGCGCGGATGCCGGCCTCGTTCTCCGCGCGGTTGCGCTCGCCGCGCAGTTCGTCGCGCTGGGCGACGAAGCCGGCGATTGCGCGCTCGGCGTCGAGGATGCTCTTGCGCTGCACCTCGGTCGGGTGCGCGGTCAGCACCGGCGAGACATACGCCTGCGCCAACGTTCGCGCGATCGCGTCGGGATGGATGCCCGCCTTGGCGAGGCGTTCGAACGCATTCGCGAGCGAACCTTCCTGGCGATGCCCCTGGCGATCGTGGTGCTCGCGCCGGCGCACGTGGTGGCGGTCCTCGGCGATGTTGGCCAGGTGCGAGAAGTAGCTGAAGGCGCGGATCACGCTCACCGTCTGGTCGCCCGACAGGTTCTTCAGCAGCTTGTCGAGCGCCGCGCCGGCGCGCTTGTCGCGCTTGAGACGGTAGGCCACCGACAACTGGCGCACGCGCTCGATCAGCTCGAAGGCCGCCTCGCCCTCCTGCTCGCGGATCACGTCGCCGAGGATGCGGCCGAGCAGCCGGATGTCGTCGACCAGCGGGCGGTTCTTCTCGGCCGCGGCCTCGGCTGCGGACTTCGCAGCCGCCTTGGCGCGCGACGGCGGGGCGGCTTTCATGCGCTGGCGGCGCCGGTGCCGGCGCGAATCGTCTTGCTGCTGCTCGGCTTCATGGGGGGCCTTCGTTTCGCGCGCGTGCCGCGCTTTCGGTGAGCATCGCAAAGCCTGTGCCAGGCAGGGTGCTCGCGCCTCATTCTGGCTGGCCGCGCGAGGATCGCGCGCCGGACTCGCGCTATAAACCCGGGCCGCCACGGCCCGATCCTGCACCCACCATGACACCTCCTCTACGCATCGCGACCCGCGAAAGCCGCCTCGCGCTGTGGCAGGCCGAGCACGTTCGCGATCTGTTGCGCGCGCGCTTCGGCGGTGCGGTCGAGTTGCTCGGCATGACGACGCGAGGTGACCAGATTCTCGACCGCACGCTGTCCAAGGTCGGCGGCAAGGGCCTGTTCGTCAAGGAACTCGAGGCGGCGCTCGCCGATGGGCGCGCTGACCTCGCCGTCCATTCGCTCAAGGATGTTCCGATGGACCTGCCCGCAGGTTTCGAGCTCGCCGCCGTACTAGAACGCGCCGATCCGCGCGATGCCTTCGTCAGCAACAGGCATGCGAGCGTCGATTCGCTGCCGCTGGGTGCCGCCGTCGGCACCTCGAGCCTGCGCCGTGTCGTGCAGCTCGCCGCGCTGCGCCCGGACCTGCGCATCGAGCCCTTGCGCGGCAACCTCGATACGCGGCTGCGCAAGCTCGACGAAGGCGGCTTCGATGCAATCGTGCTGGCCGCGGCCGGGCTCGAACGGCTGGGTGCCGCGAGTCGCATCCGCGCCGTGTTTGAGCCGGCGCAGATGCTGCCGTGCGCGGGCCAGGGCGCGCTCGGGATCGAGATCCGAAGCGAATTGGCGCCGCTGCGCGAAACGCTCGCCTCGCTCACGCACCGGCCGACCTGGCTCGCCGTGCTAGCCGAGCGCGCCGTCTCGCGCAGCCTCTCGGGCAGCTGCAGCATCCCGCTCGCTGCGCATGCCGAGTGGCAGGGCGACACGCTCGCCTTGCGCGCTCTGCTCGGCAACGCGGCGCAACCCACCGCTGCGCTGTTGCACGCGACTGCACAGGCCGTGGTGCGCAGCGACGCGCACGCCGAGGCGCTCGGTGCGCAGTGCGCAGCGTTGCTGTTCGAGGCCGGTGCGCGCGCCTATCTCGACGCATCGCAAGCCGCGACCTGAAGCGCGCTGCTCGGCACCCATGCGGGTTCTCGTGACGCGGCCCCAGCCGCAGGCCGACGAATGGGTCGCACGGCTGCGGTTGCGCGGCGTCGACGCGCTCGCGCTGCCCTTGATCGAGATCGCCGGACCGGCCAATCCCGGCGCCGTCGCCGCAGCGTGGTCCGCGCTCGCAGCGGTCGATCTCGCGATCTTCGTGAGCCCGAACGCGGCAACGCGTTTTTTCGAGGCGCGGCCGGTCGGTGTCGGCTGGCCCGCCGGGACGTTGGCGGCCGCGCCGGGACCGGGTACGGCGCGCGCACTGGAACACCTCGGCATCGCGCCCGCCGTCACCGCGCACCACCAGCACCCGTGCGCCG
>JBDSEG010000215.1:0-6575 GCA_039920165.1 Burkholderiaceae bacterium | reverse complement strand
GCTCGTAGGCGCTGAAATTGCCCGGGTAGCTGCGGATCGTTCCGCGGTCGAGTTCGAGGATGCGCGTCGCGACCGCATCGAGAAAGGCGCGGTCGTGGGTGATGAGCATCACCGCGCCCTTGAAGCCGCGCAACAATTCCTCGAGCCAGGCGATCGAATCGAGATCGAGGTGGTTGGTCGGCTCGTCGAGCAGCAGCACCTCGGGCACCGCGACCAGCGCCTGAGCCAGCGCGACGCGCTTTTTCATGCCGCCGGACAGCTCGCCGATTTCGCGCGCACCGTCGAGATGCAGCTGGTGCAGCGTGGTTTCGACGCGCTGCTCCCAGTTCCACGCACCGAGCGCTTCGATGCGTGTCTGCAGCGCATCGAGGTCAACCCCTTCGGCGTGTTCCTCGTAGGCCTGGCGCACCGCGCGCGCCTCGGCGACGCCCTCGCTCACCGCCTCGAAGACGCTGTGGCCGGGCTCGAACACCGGCTCTTGCGGGACGTAGCAGATGCGCACGCCCTGCGTCATCTGCAGCAGCCCATCGTCGAGCTTCTCGAAGCCGGCAAGGATTTTCAGCAGCGACGACTTGCCGGCGCCATTGCGCCCGATCAGGCCGAGCCGCTCACCGAGTTCGAGACTGAAGGCCGCGCCGTCGAGCAGCGCGACATGGCCGTAGGCGAGGTGGGCATTGGACAGGGACAGGATGGCCATGAGCGCGCGGATGCAAAACGCGCATTGTCGCGGCCGGCCTCGGCCGCCGCCCGATGGCGCGCGCTCAGCCGGGCTGAACGGCGCGGGCCGCGGCGCGCCGGCACGCGTCCCAGCCGTACGCCGCATGCTGCTCGCGGCAGGTGTGGACCAGCTTCACCACATGCTCGTCGTCGGAGGCGATCGCGCGCTCGACGATCTCGGGCCAATCGGGCAGCGTGGCGAGCGGCGGCAAGGGGGGACGTTCGCGAACGCTCGCCGCCGCGGCGGCGGCCGCCACCCAGAAGCTGCGCAGCGCGGGCAGCGGCTCGTCGATGAAGGGCAGCAGCAGGCGCAAGGCGTGGCTCGCGGTGGCCAGATGCAGCACCGTGAAATCGCCGCCATCGGCGAAGCGTTCGAGCGCAAGCCGGGCGAGCGCCGCCAGCGTCGCGTCTCCCACGCGCAGCCGCGCGGTGTGCTGCGCGAACGCCGGATGCCCGGCGGCTGCCTGCATGCGATCGACGATCAGACCGGCGTCGGACTGCCACGGCGCCATCGCAGTGCGAAGCGCGTCGATCACGGCGCCGGGATCGTCCTCGCGACCGTGCTCGCCGGCCTCGGGCAGCGGCAGGAAGCGGCAGGCCCAGTACGCCAGACCGTCGGCGAGTTCGCCGGTGTGGCCGCTCGCCACCGCATACGCGGTGCGGATGAGGCCGTGAAAGGCTGCGGCGCCGCAGCCCGGCATGAGGGCCGGCAGCACCTGCGGCAACACGGCATCGCGGCCTTCGTGGACCAGCCACTGCGCGAACAGCGCGCGGTACGCCGGCCAGGCCGCGGGATCGCCGAAACGGTCCTTCCACGGCTCACCCGGCGGCCAATCGACCGCGGGAGGCGCCGGCTCGAGCTTCGCGCCGTACGCGGAGGCAAACGATTGAAGCCGGCTATCCGGCGCGCCGAGCCCATGCAGCGCGACGAGCGCCATTGGCAGGTGGTTCGCAAGGCCGCCGCGGTACTCGGCATGGGTGTGCACGCCGTCGTCCAGCAGCACTTCGAGAATGCTCAAAGCGCCGCCTCCAGCGCGTCGACAAAGCGCGCTGCGACATCGACCCCGCTTTGCTCGGTGATCTCCTGGAACCCTGTGGGACTCGTGACGTTGATCTCGGTCACGCAGTCGCCGATCACATCCAGGCCGACCAGCAGCAGGCCGCGCGCCGCGAGCACCGGGCCGATCTGCTCGGCGATGTCCCGATCGCGCGCCGACAGCGGTTGCGCCACGCCCTTGCCGCCGACCGCGAGGTTGCCGCGGATCTCGCTGCCCTGCGGGATGCGCGCGAGGCAGTGCGATACCGGCACACCGCCGATGATGAGGATGCGCTTGTCGCCCTTGACGATCTCGCTCAGGTAGCGCTGCACCATCAGGGTCTGCGCGCCGTCGCGGTTGAGCGTCTCGACGATGCTGCCGAGGTTCAGGCCGTCGGGGCCGACCCGGAAAATTCCCATTCCGCCCATGCCGTCGAGCGGCTTCAGGATGATGTCGCGGTGCTCGGCGTGAAAGCGCCTCACGTCGGCAACGCTCCGCGTCACGAGCGTTGGGCCGATGAACTGCGGAAATTCGAGAATCGCGAGTTTTTCGGGGTGGTTGCGCAACGCGGCGGGACGGTTGAAGACCCTGGCGCCTTCGCGCTCGGCCTGTTCAAGCAAGTGCGTGGCGTAGAAATATTCGCTGTCGAACGGCGGGTCCTTGCGCATCACGACCGCATCGACGTCGGCCAGCGCGAGCCGCTCGGGCGTGCCGCTACGCAGGTCGAACCACGGCGCGGCATGCGGGCTGAGCGCGATATGCCGTACCGACGCATCGACCCGCCCGCCACGCTGCCAGGCGATGTCGCGCGGCTCGCAGGCGATGAGCTCGTGCCCGCGGCGCGCGGCCTCGCGCATCATCGCGAAGGTGGTGTCCTTGTAGGTCTTGAAAGCTTCCAGCGGATCGGCGACAAAAAGCAGGTTCATGGCGAAGCCCCTCGCGCAGCTGGCGTGTATTTCAGATCTCGAGCTTGGAGCCGAGCTCGACGACGCGGTTGGTCGGCAGGCGCAGGAAATCGGCGGCTGCTGATGCATTGCGGTGCATGCCGGCGAAGAGTTTCTCGCGCCACGGCGCCATGCCGCTGCCGAGGCTCGGACTGACGATATCGCGCGAAAGGAAATACGAGGTATCCATATCGTCGATGACGCAGCCGCGCTCGCGCAGCAATCCGAGCGCATCCGGAACGTCGGGTTCATTCTTGAAGCCGAAATTCAGCGTGACCTGCCAGCAGTCGTTGTCCAGCGGCTCCATCTGACAGCGCCGGTCGAAATCGATCCAGGGCACCTCGTGGTGCTTGACGGTGACGAACAGGTTGGTCTCGTGCAGCACCTTGTTGTGCTTGAGGTTGTGGAGCAGTGCATTGGGCGTGAGGCCCTGGTCGCTGACCAGGAAGACTGCGGTGCCCGGCACCCGGATCGGCGGACTGACGAAGACCGCCTCGAGAAAGCTCTTGATGTCGATCGCATCGGCGCGCAGCCGGTCGGACACGAGCCTGCGGCCCTGCTTCCAGGTGATCATGAGGGTGAACATGCAAATGCCGATCAGCACCGGGAACCAGCCGCCGTCGAAGATCTTGACCGCGTTCGCGGCGAAGAAGGTGAGGTCGACGGCGAAGAAGAAACCGGTCGCCGCGAAGCACAGCGTCCACGGATATTTCCAGCCGTAGCGAATCACGAAGAAGGTCATGATGGTCGTGATCAGCATGTCGATGGTGACCGCGATGCCATAGGCGCCGGCGAGCCTGCTGCTCGATCCGAACAGCACCACCGCGGTCACGATGCAGCCGAACAGCGCCCAGTTGACGAATGGCACGTATACCTGGCCGGTCTCGCGCACCGAGGTGTGCAGGACGCGCAGGCGCGGCAGATAGCCGAGCTGTATCGCCTGCTTGGTGACCGAGAACGCAGCGGTGATGAGGGCCTGCGAAGCGATCACCGTGGCGCAGGTCGCCAGGCCGATGAGAGGGATCAGGGCCCAGGTCGGCGCCATCTCGAAAAAGGGACTCTTCACCTTCTCCGGGCTGACCAGCAGCATCGCGCCCTGGCCGAAATAGTTGATGAGCAGCGCCGGAAAGACGAAGGCGAACCAAGCGAGCCGGATCGGCCGCTTGCCGAAGTGGCCCATATCGGCGTACAGCGCTTCGGCTCCGGTCACGCACAACACGACCGAACCGAGCGCGATGAAGGCAATGGTCGGATGCGCGAAGACGAAAGCGATCGCATAGTGCGGCGACAAGGCCCACAGCACGGCCGGGTAGGTGGCGATATGCATCACGCCGAGGACGGTCAGCACCACGAACCACAGCGCCGTCACCGGGCCGAAAAATCTGCCGACCCGGGCCGTGCCGTGGCGCTGCACCAGGAACAAGCCGGTCAGCACGACGAGGGTAAGCGGAACAATGTAGTCGTGCAGCCCCGGCGCCGCAACCTCGAGGCCTTCGACCGCCGACAGCACAGAGATCGCCGGCGTGATGACGCCATCGCCGAAGAAGATGGCGGTACCGAAGATGCCGAGCGTCAGCAGCCGGCGGCGCAGCGCGGGCCTTTGCTTGACCGCCTGCGAGGCGAGCGCAAGCATCGCGATCAGGCCGCCCTCGCCGTTGTTGTCGGCGCGCAGGATCAGCACCACATATTTCAGCGAGACGACGACTGTGAGCGTCCACACGACCATCGAGAGCACGCCGTAGATATTCTCCGGCGTGAGCGGCACGTGGCCGTTCGCGAACACCTCCTTCAGCGCGTACAGCGGGCTGGTGCCGATATCGCCGTAGACGATACCGATCGCGCCGAGCGTAAGCGCGGCGAGGCCGGAAGCGGGCGCGGCAGGTTTCACGGAAGCAGGTGCCGGCGGCCCACGGGCGCGCGCCACAGGATGCCGGTCATTCGTAGACTTCCGCGTCCGGGTCGGTCGCCTCGAGTTCGTAGCTCGCCGCCACCATCGCCAGGCGCGCGATCACGCCGTACATGTAGAAGCGGTTCGGCGCGCTCGCACCGGGCTTGGCGCCCGAGCGCGGCAACTGGTTCGACTCGGCAAAGGCGAGCGGCACGAAACTCGCCCCCGGCGAATTGAGGTTCTCGTCGATCCCGCGCTCGGCATTGACGCGGTAAAAACCGCCCACCACGTAGCGGTCGATCATGTACACCACCGGCTCGGCCACCGCATCGTTGACGCGCTCGTAGGTCGGAACGCCCTCCTGCAGGATGACCTCGCTGACTTCCTGGCCGTCCTTGATCACGCTCATCTTGTTGCGCGTCTTGCGGTTGATATCGGCCAGGTCCTTCGGGTCGCGCACCGTCATGATGCCCATGCCGTAGGTTCCCGAATCGGCCTTCACGATCACGAACGGCTTCTCCTGGATGCCGTATTCCTTGTACTTGCGCTTGATCTTCGCCAGCAGCGCCTCGGTCTGCGTCATCAGGCACTCGGCGCCGCTGCCGTCGGTGAAATTGACCTCGCCGCAGCGCGTGAACAACGGGTTGATGAGCCACGGGTCCATGCCCAGCAGCTTGGCGAATTTTTTAGCGATCTCCTCGTAGGCGGCGAAATGCTTGGTCTTGCGCCGAACCGCCCAGCCGGCGTGCAGCGGTGGCAGCAGATACTGCTCGTGCAGGTTCTCCAGCACCTTGGGAAGGCCGGCCGACAGGTCGTTGTTGAGGAGGATCGTGCAGGGGTCGAAATTCTTCAGCCCGAGCCGGCCGCGGGTGCGCACCAAGGGCTCGATGGTGAGCGAGGTGCCGTCGTGCAGCGCGATCTCGGTGGGCTGCTTGATCGTCTCATCAAGCGTCCCCAGGCGCACGTTCAGCCCCGCCTGGTGGAAGATCTGCATCAGCCGCACCACGTTGCTGAGGTAGAACGTATTGCGCGTATGCAACTCCGGGATCAGCAACAGATTCTTCGCTTCCGGGCAGATCTTCTCGATCGCAGCCATCGCCGCCTGCACCGCCAATGGCAACATCTCCACCGTCAGGTTGTTGAAGCCGCCGGGAAACAGATTGGTATCCACCGGCGCCAGCTTGAAGCCGGCATTGCGCAGATCGACCGAGGTATAGAACGGCGGTGTGTGCTCCATCCACTCAAGCCGGAACCAGCGCTCGATGGCCGGCAGCGACTCGAGGATCCGCTGCTCAAGATCGTTGATCGGACCGGTCAGCGCGGTTAGCAGGTGGGGAACCATGGAGCACGGTCCGGAGGGTAGGGGAAACGGATTCTAGGGATGTGGGACTTAGGGCGCGCTCGAGAAGGAGAGCCCTGCGCCCAAGCAATCGGCATCCGCCCGGTCAGGGTGTCTGGGGGTCGGTCTCGCCGCGACGCAGCGCCTTGATGCCGAGATGGCGCAACAGCAACAGCGGTGGCATCCGCAACCAGTGGGCGCGCAAGTACAGCATGAAAAGCGTTGCAGGCGTCAGGCGGTCCGCTGCCAAAGAGTGCGGCGAACGCAGTGCCCGCGACCACAATCCCTCCATGAGATTGCCCAGCGGCCAACCGGGAGCGGCCCTGCTCGCCATGACAAAGGTCTCGGCCGGGACCGGTGTTCCGAGGATCGCTTGGGTGTGACGCAGCCCGTAATACAACGGCCGTGCCAGATCGAGTTCGTCGGCGCGGGCCACGAGATCGTCCCAGAAAGCGGTTGCTGTCGCGAAATGCCTCAGCAGCCGGTCGAGGTCGGACAGGTCACGCAGCCCGTGGCTCAACTCTTCGTTATGGAAGAGGTGGGTCATGCTGTGCAAAACCATGTCCGGCGGGGCCAGCACATGCAGTCCCTTCGCGCCTGGCAAAGCCAGTGCAGCGGCAATAAGTTTGCGCGAATCGGGCTTGAGCCGC
>JBDSEG010000214.1:0-4553 GCA_039920165.1 Burkholderiaceae bacterium | reverse complement strand
GTCGCGCACGCGGCGGACTTCGATCCCGATCGCTGGCTCGCCGGCGACGCCGGTCCGGGGGCGCTCGCCAGTGCTGCCAAGCGCACGTCGATGCCGTTCGGCGCCGGGCCGCGCATCTGCCCGGGTCGCTACCTCGCGCTGCTCGAAATGAAGATGGCGATGGCGGTGTTGCTCGGCCGCTTCGACATCGCGGGGGTCGATACGCCCGACGGCGGCGAGGCGCAGGAGCGGCTGTCGTTCACGATGCAGCCGGTCGGCCTTTCCATGCGGCTGCGCGAACGCGCGCTGGCGGCGCCGCCGGCCGCGTGACCCGGGGCAAGCGCAGCGCGGCGGGCGGCGCGGCCGCTGGGTTATGGTGGCCCCCCGTCCACCTGCCGCCGAGCCCCCGCCCATGCCGAGTGACATCGAAATCGCCCAGCGCGCCAGCCTGCGTCCCATCCTCGAACTGGCGCGCGATCGCCTCGGCCTTCCCGAAGACCAGCTCGACCCCTACGGCCGGTTCAAGGCCAAGGTCTCGCTGAACCACCTGGCCGCGCTTCCCGATCGCCCGGGTGCCAAGCTCATCCTGGTCAGCGGCATCAGCCCGACGCCGGCCGGCGAAGGCAAGACGACGACCACGGTGGGCCTTGGCGACGCGCTGAACCGGATCGGCAAGAACGCGATCGTGTGCCTGCGCGAACCCTCGCTCGGGCCGGTGTTCGGCATGAAGGGCGGCGCGGCCGGCGGCGGCTACGCGCAGGTGGTGCCGATGGAGGACATCAACCTGCACTTCTCCGGCGACTTCACCGCCATCGCGCTCGCCCACAACCTGCTCTCGGCGCTGATCGACAACCACATCCACCACGGCAACGCGCTCGGCATCGACGTGCGGCGCATCACCTGGCGACGGGTGATGGACATGAACGACCGCGCCCTGCGCGACATCACGGTCGGCCTCGGCGGGCCGGCCAACGGCTACCCGCGCCAGGACGGCTTCGACATCGTCGTCGCGTCCGAGATCATGGCGATCCTGTGCCTGGCCACCGACCTGCGCGACCTGAAGCAGCGCATCGGGCGCATCGTCATCGGCCACACCCGCGAGCTGCAGCCCGTCACCGCGCAGCAGCTCGAGGCACACGGCGCGATGACCGCGCTGCTGCGCGAGGCGATCAAGCCGAACCTGGTGCAGACGCTCGAGAACCACCCGGCCTTCATCCACGGCGGGCCGTTTGCCAACATCGCCCACGGCTGCAACTCGGTGATCGCGACCCGCGCCGCGCTGAAGCTCGGCGACTACGTCGTCACCGAGTCGGGGTTCGGCGCCGACCTGGGGGCCGAGAAGTTCGTCGACATCAAGTGCCGCAAGTCCGGGCTGCGGCCCGACGTGGTCGTGCTGGTGGCGACGGTGCGCGCGCTCAAGTTCCACGGCGGCGCCGACGTCAAGTCGCTCGGCGTCGAAGACCTGGAGCGGCTGGAAAAGGGCATCCCCAACCTCGAGCGCCACCTCAACAACGTGCGCAACCATTACGGCCTGCCGTGCGTCGTCGCAATCAACCACTTCGAGCACGACAGCGAGGCCGAACTCGCATTGCTCGCGCGCAAGATCGCCCACCACGAGGTGCCGCTGGTGGTCTCGCGACACTGGTCCGACGGCGGCGCCGGCGCCGAGGAACTGGCGCACGCGGTGGTTCGCGTCGCCGACAACGTGCCGGCCGATATGCGCTTCGTCTACGAGGACGAGAAGACGCTGTGGCAGAAGGCCGAAGCGGTCGCGACCAAGATCTACGGCGCGTCCGGCATCAGCGCCGATGGCAAGGTCCGCGCCGAACTGCAGCGCTTGCAGGACCAGGGCTACGGCCACTTTCCGGTGTGCATCGCCAAGACCCAGTATTCGTTCGCCACCGACCCGACGCTGCGCGGCGCGCCCAGCGGCCACGTGATGAATATCCGTGAGGTCCGCCTGGCGGCCGGCGCCGAGTTCATCGTGCTCGTGTGCGGCGACATCCTCACCATGCCCGGCCTGCCGGCGCGGCCGTCGTCGGCGAATATCGATGTCGACGAGGCGGGGCGGATCGTGGGTTTGTATTAAGCCGCGCCTGATGCTGGCGCCTGCCTTCGTTCGCAAGTGGGGCCCGGGCGGCCCCGCGTTCGATCTCAACGAGCGCGCCGGCGCGCAGGCTCACTTTATCGACCTGTGTCGCGTGCTCGACATGGCCGAGCCCGATGACCCCGAGCGCTACTGCTTCGAGCGCGGCCTGACCAAGACCGGCAGTTCCGCCGGCCGCACCGACGACTTTGCCGATGTTTGGCTGCGCGGCCACTTCGCGTGGGAGTACAAGGCGCCCGGCAAGAGCCTTGAAGGCGCGCTGCGCCAGTTGATGATGTATGAGCTGCCGCTCGAAAGCCCGCCGCTGCTGGTTGTCAGCGACCGGCTGCGCATCGAGATCCACACCCATTTCACGGGCACGCCGAGCGAGCGTCACAGCTTCGCGCTGGCCGATATCGTTCGGCCGGAAGTTCAGCAGCGCTTGCGCGCGCTGTGGCAAGCGCCCGAGAGCTTCAAGCCGACGCGCAGCAACCGCGAGATCACCGAGGAAGCCGCGCGCACCTTTGCCGGCACCCCCGAGCGGCTGCGCGCTGCCGGTGTTGCGGCCGACCGCGTGAGCCACTTCCTGACCCAGTGCGTCTTCAGCTTCTTCGCCGAGGACGTGGGCCTGTTGCCGGTGCGTCTGTTCGAGCGGCTGGTCGGCGTGCAACTCGCGCCCGACGCATTGCGCAGCCAGCTCGGCAAGTTGTTCGAGACGATGCGCGACGGTGGCCTGTTCGGCGTCGAGGCGGTGCCCTGGTTCAACGGCGGCCTGTTCGCGCGGGTCGACGTGCCGGCGCTTGCCGCCGCCGACGTGGCCGCGCTGAAGGCCGCCAGGGCGCTCGACTGGAGCGCCATCGACCCGAGCATCTTCGGCACCCTGTTCGAGCGCGGACTCGACCCGGCCAAGCGCAGCCAGCTCGGCGCGCACTACACCGACCCGGCCACCATCCTGCGGCTGGTCGAGCCCGTGGTGCAGCGGCCGCTGCTGGCCGAATGGGCCTAGCGCAAGACCGCCATTGGCACGGCCATCGCTAAAAGCAAGCGGCACGGCGACAAGGCCTACCGCGATGCGCAGGCCGCCTTCGTCGGCTATCTCGAGCGACTGAAGAGTTATCGCGTGCTCGATCCGGCCTGCGGCAGCGGCAACTTTCTCTACCTCGCGCTGAAGTGCCTGAAGGACATCGAGCACCAGGTCAACCTCGAAGCCGAAGCGCTCGGCCTGGAGCGCCAGCACGTCGCTCGAGGACCGCCCCCGCTACACCCCCACCACCTGCTTCGAGACCTTCCCCTTCCCCGCCGGCCTCACCCCCGCCGACACCGCGCACCAGCGCACCGAATCCCTGCCCGATGGCGCTCTGATCCCCGCCGACCTGCCACGCGATATCCGCCCGCATGCCGAAGCCACCGCCCGCGCTGCTCTGCGGCTGACGACGCTGCGCGGTGCCTGGCTCAAACCGCCCGAGTGGACCGATCGCGTCGGCGAAGTCGTTCCGCTGGGCATGACCGAGTCGCCGTATCCCGACCGCATCGTCGCCAAGCCCGGCTTCGAAAAGGAACTGTCCAAGCGCACCCTGACCAACCTGTACAACCAGCGCGCGGCCTGGCTCGCGCAGACGCACGCCGCACTCGATAGTGCCGTCGCCGCAGCCTACGGATGGGGCGACTACACCGCCTCGATGCCCGACGACGAAATCCTGCGCCGGCTGCTGGACCTGAATCGGGAACGAGCGCAGGTGTAGCACAACGGTGCTACATTGACGTAAGCTTCCCCTGATGGAGATTCGCTGTGAGCACGACGACCATTCGCCTGCCTGAAGAACTCAAGGCCCGTGTCGAGCGGCTGGCAGCAGCGCGCGGCAGCACGGTCCATGGCTTCATGGTCGAGGTCATCGCGCAGGCCGCAGACCAGCACGAGCTGCGCAATGATTTCCTTGCCGAAGCGCAGCGCCGATGCAAGCACATGCAGCGCACCGGCGAGTTCCTCACTCACGACGACGTGCGCGAGTACGCGATGGCGCTGGCGCGCGGCGACAAGCCGGCGCGGCCCGTGCCTCGAACGCTGGCGCCAGATGAACTGGCTCGATTCAGGTCCCGGGCTCGTCGCGCCGATCGGTCGTGACCACGCTGACTTACGCCGGCGGGCTGGGTCAGGACATTGAACGCATCGTTGCGCACCTTCTGTCGCACAACGTGCCGCACGTGGACGAACGGCTGGCCGAAGTCCTCGAATCGCTGCTCCTGTTGACACGCCACCCCTTGATCGGGCGACCCCTTCCCACCGGTGAACGCGAGCTGGTCATCGGGGAGGGCAGTCGAGGCTACGTGGCGCTCTACCTCTACGACCCGATGGACGATGCAGTGGAGGTGCTGGCGCTGCGGGGTCAGCGCGAAGCGGGGTTTCAGGACCGCTGAGACGACAGCGGTGCCTACCGCAGCAACTGCATCCCCAGTCGCTTCGCCGCCTTGGCGTCGAAGGTCACGACCG
>JBDSEG010000213.1:0-3597 GCA_039920165.1 Burkholderiaceae bacterium | reverse complement strand
GTCGCCGCGAACGCGGGCCGAGACGATGAAGGCGTCGGCCATTCCGCCGGCGGGAACGGCGATCTTCGTGCCGCTCAGCTTCCAGGCGCTGCCGGC
The DNA here is from genome assembly GCA_039920165.1 of Burkholderiaceae bacterium. Classification (GTDB taxonomy): domain Bacteria; phylum Pseudomonadota; class Gammaproteobacteria; order Burkholderiales; family Burkholderiaceae_C; genus JBDSEG01. The sequence goes on along the minus strand of JBDSEG010000213.1, from coordinate 3,501 downwards.
CGCCGCCGCCTTCGTCTCGACGTGGCTCAGGCGGTAGCGCGAATGGCGCTCTTCCTGGGCGAGGACGACGATCGCCTGGCCTTCGGCGGTGCCCTTCAGGCGCTCGGCTGCCGCGCCGTCGCTGCTCGCCTCGAGCAGGCTCGTCGCGACCAGCGCGATCGCGGCGTACGGCTCGAGGACGAGGCCGCGGCCGAGCTCCTCGAGCACCACCATCGCGTCGACCGGGCCGAGGCCCAGGCCGCCGTGCGCTTCGGGCACCTGCAGGCCGCAGATGCCGAGGTCGGCGATCTCCTGCCAGGCCGCGCGCGAGAAGCCGCCGGCCTTGACGACCGAACGTCGGCGTTCGAAGTCGTAGCCGCGCTCGACCCAGCGGTGCACGGTGTCGCGCAGCATTTCCTGGTCGTCAGAAAAGTCGAAATCCATAATCACCTCGGACTAGAACCCCTTTCCTCTTGGAGGGAAGGGGCAGGGGAAGGGAGCAGTCCTGTCGCGCATCGCGCGAACCGCGCTCGGCTCAGCCGAGCACGGTTTGCGCGACGATGTTTCGCTGAACCTCGTTGCTGCCACCGTAGATCGTCGTCTTGCGCATGTTGAAGTAGGTCGATGCAAGCGGCGCGACGAAGGCGCCTGCGGCCTGGTCGGGCTGCCAGCCCGCGGCGATCGCCTCGCGATCGAGCGGCACCGCCGCCGGGCCGGCGGCGAGCATCATCAGCTCGCTGTAGCGCTGCTGGATCTCGCTGCCGCGGATCTTCAGTAGGCCGGCGACGTCGAGGCTCTGCTTGCCGCCGCTCTTTTCCGATGTCTCGGCCGAGAGCACGCGCAAGACCATCATCTCGAGGGCGACGACCTCGACCTCGAGGAGCGCGATCTGGTCGCGAAAGCGCCCGTCGTCGTAGACGCCTTCGGCCTGGGCGACGCGCTTCAGCCGCTCGAGTTCGCGCTTGGCGCGGTTGACGTCGGCGATGTTGGTTCGCTCGTGCGCGAGCAGGTGCTTGGCGTAGGTCCAGCCCTTGTTCTCCTCGCCGATCAGCTGGTCGACGGGCACCTCGACGTTGTCGAACCAGACCTCGTTGACCTCGCGCTCGCCTTCCATCGTGATGATCGGCCGCACCGTGATGCCCGGACTCTTCATGTCGATGAGGAGAAAGCTGATGCCCGTCTGCGGCTTGCCTTCGCTCGACGTGCGCACGAGGCAGAAGATCCAGTCGCCGTACTGGCCGAGCGTGGTCCAGGTCTTCTGGCCGTTGACGATGTACTTGTCGCCGCGCCGCTCCGCCTTGGTCTTGAGCGACGCCAGGTCCGAGCCCGAGCCCGGCTCGCTGTAGCCCTGGCTCCACCACACCTCGCCGCTGGCGATGCCCGGCAGGAAACGTTTTTGCTGCTCGGGCGTGCCAAAAGCCATGATCACCGGCGCCACCATCACCGGGCCGAAGGGCACCACGCGCGGCGCACCCGCCAGCGCGCACTCTTCCTCGAACAAGTGTCGTTGCACGGCATTCCAGCCCGGCCCGCCGTGCTCCTTGGGCCAGCCCCAACCCAGCCAGCCCTGCTGGCCCAGGATGCGCGCCCAGCGCTGCATATCGTCGCGCGACAGGTGCAGCGCGTTGTGCACCTTGTGGCTGATGTCCGGCGGCAGGTGGGCGGCGACCCAGGCGCGGATGTGCTCGCGGAACGCGGTTTCTTCGGCGGTGAATCGAAGGTCCATGGTGCGGTTTGGGCAAGGGCGGTTTTGGCGCGCGTTGAATCTGCAAGTCTTCCATGATCGGGGCAGCGCCCCGCACCATGAAAGTTAGCACGATCGTTCGGCCAAGCGATTGTCCACTGCCGCGACGGGCGGAGCTTTCGATAATCGGTCAGATGAATGCAACCTCCGCGGCGCTGGCCGACGCCGAAACCATGCGCCATGCCGACGCCGAGCTGCTGTCGCTGGCCCTGATGCAGTCGCGCAACCAGAGCCTGGCCTGGCTGGCCCTGTTCGAGCGCCATGCCGATGTACCCGGGCCGCAGCCCGAAGCCTGGTTCGAACCGGCCTTGTGGCTGGCCGGAAACATCGCGTGGCGGCAAGAGCGATTCATTGCCCGCAACCTGCAGCGTCGGCGCGGTGCCGTCGAGTCCACGCCTGCGGCGCTGGCCTCGATCGAGCCGCAGGCCGACGGCTGGTGGTCGGACGCGCTGCCTGCCGATCGCGCCGCGTGGCACGCCGGTGCGCCCGGTTTCGACGCGACGCGCGCCTATGCCGCCGAAACCCTCGAGATCACGCTCGACCTGCTGGCCGCTGCCGCGCCCGACGACGCCGGCCTGCATGTCTTTCGAGCGGCGCTGTTCGACGAAGACGCGATGCAGCGCCGCTTCGTGGCGCTGGCCCAGGCGATGCGCATCGAAGCAGCCGCGCGACTCGTGCCGCAGCGCCGGCTGCTCGCGTTGCGCGAGCCGCTGGTCTTCGCGGCGCAGCGCTGGCGTCCGGGATCGCCCCCCGGCGGCTATGTACCCGCCAACGAAGCGAGCGCGCAAGACGAAGCGGTGCCCGAGTTCGAGATCGACGCGCAAGCGCTCGCGTGGTCGCAGTTCGCCGAGTTCGTCGAGGACGGCGGCTACGACGATGACCGCTGGTGGACCCCGCCCGGTTGGCACTGGCAGCAGCAGACGGAGCGCCGCACACCGCGCGACGTCGAGCAACTCCGCCATGGCGTGCTGTTGCGCCGCTTCGGGCGGCTCGAGCGCGCGTCGGCCGTCGAGCCGGCCGCCATGCTGTCGTGGTTCGAGGCCGATGCCTGGTGCCGCTGGGCCGGCCGCCGCCTGCCGACCGAGATCGAATGGGAGCTGGCAGCCAGCCGCGGCGCGTCGCGCGGTTTCGTCTGGGGCGACGTGCCGGAGTGGACGGCCGGCCGCGCCCGGGCCTGGTCGGGCGGCCAGACCGTTGCGCTTTCAGCGCATGGAAATACGCCTGCGCCTGTGACTGCGCCTGCGTCTGACGACGCTGCGCTGCGCGTTCAACGTGGCGTGGCCTGGTTCGAGCCGCGACGGCTGGCGCATGCCAAGGCGCGCCGCTTCAGCGCGGCCGAGCGCGACGAGGGCTTCAGCGGCTTTCGCAGTTGCGCGCCGTGAGCGGCGCCGGTCAGCGCACTCGCCGCACGCTGGCCCGCACCGGCACCAGCCAGGCCCAGAGCCGGCCGAGCAGTTGCGGCTGCGGCACCGCCTGTCGCGCCAAGGCGGCGATCGTTTCGCGCTGAACCTCGGCACGGGCCGCAACGCGCGGGGCCTCGTTGCGCGGCTCGCCGTCACTCGCGTTCGTGCGAGATGGCATGCGAAACGGCGGGCGCGAACTGGACCCGCTGGTGGCGGCCTCAAGGCCGGCATCGGCGCGGGCATCGGCTCGTGGGGCCAGCGCCTTGTCCATCCAGGCCAGGATCGGTTGCCACTGGTCGATATCGGTCTGCACGCGCGCGGCGGGCAGATCGAAGATCGACAGGCCGCGCTCGACGCAGCGCACGTAGTTCTGCG
>JBDSEG010000212.1:0-4308 GCA_039920165.1 Burkholderiaceae bacterium | reverse complement strand
GCTGCGCTTCACCACGGCAAGCTCGTCAAAACCCTCGTCGTCAAGGCTGTCAGCGGCCAGCGTCTGGCCGCGCAGCGCGCGCACGAACTGCTCTCGTATGCGCCGGTTCGCAATCGTGAACTCGTCCCTGGTTTGGTTCGTGAAGGCCTCACGAAGCCGGCACTCGGCGAGGACTTGCTCGAGTGGCACACCCCTCGCGAGGGTCAGGAAGACTGTCTGCAGGATGCTGTAGTTGGCGTACTGGACGTCGCCAACGCTAAGGGCGAGCTGCAGTGACTCGCCGAGCAGCTGAAGGCTGGACTCGATCGGTTCGCACCAGAAATTGACGAAGCCGCCGAAGATCATGACGATCTTTGTCCGTAGCACCGGGTCTCGACCCTCGCGAGCCAGCTTCATCGCCAACTGGCCGAAGTCGTGACCCAACCGATACCGGCCAAGGACCGCGCCGGCGATGAGGCCAAACAGCACGTAGCCAAACGGCGACTCGTTGGCATTCCCGTAGCGCAAGGACAATCGCACGATGCGGAGCGCGGCGAGCGACATGAGGTTCGGACTCTGAAAATACGCTGCCGGGCAGACGCTGATCAAGAGCCGAATGGCGCCGCAGGCATCGGCCTCAGTCATCGCCGGCATGGTGGCAAGTGACGCGGCCGGTCGCATCCGCAGACTGATCCCCACCCGTGCCAGCTCGTGAAGGAGCGCGATCTTGGACGGAAAAGGAGACAGACTGTGACCGAACATGCGCAACGCCTCGACACCGAGCTGGATCGCGCCCTGACTGTCGTCGCGACTCGTGGCGACGAGAATGCGCGTGTAGTAGGCGTTGGCCTTGGCGTTCTTCGTGCGCCCGTATTTGAGGATGCTTGCAAAGAAGCGATCCGCCTCGGCGAGTCGTCCGGTGATGTAAGCGCACTCGAAGGCTTGGGCATGCAGGCTGAGCATGAGCTCGTAGTGCATTCTCCAGGCACTCTCGTCGAGCATCCCGAGCCCAGCGGTCGCGTACTCGAGCGCCTGCGCGAAGGCCGCGGCCTCCCGCGCCTGCCGCCCCGAAGCGAGGTTGAGCTCGGCCAGAGCGATGCGCTCCGTAGTCGCCTTGATGAGGGCGGCAGCCCGATTCAAGTTTGTCGTCGCGGCGAAGCGCATGCCTACGTCGTCGCGGCTCGCAAGCGCCGCATGCAGCCTCCATCCGATCGCCAGCCGGAGGTTGTCGAGCTCATGGGCGCCAAGGCGGCCGCAAGCGGCCTGCTGCACGTGGTCGTGAGCGAACCGGATCTCCACGCAGTCTGAAGCGTTCGCGCCTTCCGGCTTCCCGGGCTTCTCTAGGGTGTAGACGAGCCCCGCATCGATCGCCGGGACGAGGGTACGACGGACCGAGCGATGCTCCTGCGCAGTTGCCAAGCCGAGGGCGTCAAAGTCGAAGGGGCCGCCGAGCAGTGCCGCCGTTGCCAACAATTGCCGAGTCGGCGCTGGCAATGCGTCGAGCTTGCGATGCATGAGGGCGAGCACGTCCTCGGTGATGCCTTCGGCCTGAATGCGCCGCATGTCCCACGTCCAGAGGCCTTCGGCATAGTCGAACGTGACCAACCGGCTGCTGTGAAGGAAGCGCAAAAATTGAGCCACAAAGAACGGGTTGCCCGACGTCTTCTGCTCCGCTAGGCGCGCCAGTGCAAGGACGTCGTTGGCTCGATGGTGCATCGAGCCCGCGATCATCTCGGCGCACTCCATCAGGTCAAGCGGATTCAGGGTGATCTTGTGCACCGGGGACGCGCTGTTCTCCAGCATCGCAAACGCTCCCGGAGGCACCGTCCCGTCCGAAGCACTACGGTATGCCGCGACGATCAATAGGTAGCTCAGCCGGGTGTCGGCGACCATCGACTCGAGCAGTTCAAGCGAAGCAGCATCGGCCCACTGCAAGTCGTCGAGGAATAGACGCAGTGGCATTTGGGGGCGACAAAATACCCGAAGGAACGCCTGAAGGGCCATCCGAAAGCGATTCCGTGATTCAGCGGCAGGAATCTTCACGACCTCAGGTTGACTGCCAACGATCTGCTCCAGGCTCGGCACCAGCCCTATGACGAGTCCCAAGTTGGCACCAAGCGCTTCAACCAGACGCTGGCGCCATACAACGACTTCGTCGTCCGGCGACGCCAGGATCAGTTGAACCAGCCCGGCCACGGCTTGAGTGATGAAGGCGTAGGGTTGGTTGTGGCCGATCTGGTCGAACTTGGCCGTGGCCGCAAAGCCGGAGGCGCCCTGCAGCGCTTCTCGCGCCAGTGCGCTTTTGCCGCTGCCCGCGGGGCCTCGTAGTAGGGCGATGTGGACTTCACCCTGCTCGGTGCGCGCACACAACTCGTGTAGGGTCTCGATCTCACGACTGCGACCGAGCAACGACGTGGGCAGCGAGAACACGCCGAGAGCGTCGCGCTCACCAACCCTTAGCGTGGTCTCGGCGGCGGCCTGCCGGCTGCCTTGATGCAGGCACCAGTCGATGTCGAAGAGAAGCCCATGCACGCTCTGATAGCGCGCTACCGGCATCTTCGCGAGCAGCTTGTTTAAGCTCTCCGACAACGCACGTGGAATCTCGGCGTCGAAATCGCTCGCCGGCCGGACCTCGCGGGCCAGGTGGCTGTGCATGAGTTCGAGCGGATCCGGAGAGAGAAACGGGGGCCGCCCCGTCATCAGGGCATACAGGACCGCTCCCAGACAGTACAGATCAGAGCGCTGGTCGATGCCGACGTCAAGCCGACCTGTCATCTCCGGGGCCGCGTATTCCGGGGCCAGCCCGTAGGCATCGTCAGCTTGGCGTGCGGCCGACGCGGCAGTGTCCTTGCCGACCTTCGGATCGCTCCAGCGGGCTTCAAGCCGGTTCGGGTGAATCCATAAGCTGTCGGCGTCGATCCGGCCGTGTACGACTCCGGAGTCATGCAGTACGGCCAGTTGCACTACAGCGCTGCGCACGATCGAAAGGCGCGCGGCGACGGTGAAGCGCGGTACGGGGGAGAAGGACAGGGGCAGGAAGCCCTCGTCGTCGAACAGGGCGAACACGAAGCCGTCCTCGACTCCAAAGGCTGCCGGACACAGCACGCCATCGAGCGGACGCCGCGCCAGGGCGAGGGACTCCGCCAGATGGCTTTGCGCCAAGCCCGTCGTCCGCGGATCGCCTCGGCTCAGACGTACGAATACCGTCATCGACTGCGCTGATCGCGCGGCCCGAATCAGCTGACCGCGATGCGACTCGCCGACGAGGCGCGCTTCGGTCAGGCCTAGCCGACGCAGCAGCTTTTCACTATCGGGCCAGAGGACGGAGTCGGTCACGGCATCCGCGCGCTGAGCACGCCGTAGAACCAGAGATTGCGCTGTACGGCCTCATACTGCACGCGCGAGGCGATGACGTTTCTGTGCTGCTCGCCGCTGCGTAGGCCGATCCGATGGAGAATCCAGTCGGCCATCCCAAAGGTGAGCGCCAAGCCATGTAGGCGTCGAAGCGATTTGATAACTACCGGCGTGAAGTCGCGAACCGCGACGTGGGCGAACCCCGCGTCCTCGGCATGCCGGTGATGTTCATCCCGGGTGTCGAGGTCCGGCATCGACCAGCCTTTGAACCACTCCCGCAGCAACGACTCCTCCGCGGGCTCGGCCGGTCGCGAAATCCGCATGTACTCGGCAATCACCAGCCGACCGCCCGGCTTGAGGAGCCGAGCGGCCTCACGATAGAAGCTCTCCTTCTGCGCTGCGTGGCAGACGCTCTCGAGCGCCCATACGACATCAAAGGTTCGGTCGGCGAATGATGCTCGGGTGTAGTCGGTACAAACGAACTGCACCTTTTCGGAAACGCCGCGTGCGACCGCCAAGGCACGCGCCTGCCGTACCTGGCGAACCACGGGGGAAATGCCGACGCAGCGCGCGTCGCGATACTCGGCCAACCAGCATGTGCTGCCGCCGACGCCGCAGCCCGCATCGAGGACAACAGTGCCTGGCCTTACTTGCGCGAGGTCGCTGAGCACCCGGTTGGTGTTGAGGAGGGCGCGGACGTGGGTTCGCGCCGTGTCGTCGTAGTAGCCGAAGTGCAAGGCTTGGCTGTGCCGGTCGCTCCACATCGACCGATAGTCATTCCAAGTTTCCTCGTAGTACCGAATGACTTCTTCCACCGTCGGACCTCCCTGAAAAAGTGGCAACCTCCCGGCAGAGTCCTATGACTCCCTCATCGCTCAGAACCGATAGGCGAGGCCCACGTGGAGCACAAGGGGGTCGACGCGTGCCTCCGCAAACGCCGGCGTGCCCCCGAGTGCGAGCACGTTACCGGTCACC
>JBDSEG010000211.1:0-4026 GCA_039920165.1 Burkholderiaceae bacterium | reverse complement strand
TCGCGGTGTCGGTGATGTCCTGCGTGGTCGCGCCCCAGTGGCAGTACTCGCCGAGCTTGTCGCGGCACAGCAGGTTGAGCTGCGACACCACGCCGAGGATCGGGTAGCCGATGCGCTCGGTCTGCGCTCGCAGCTTCACCATGTCGATCTGGTCCAGATGGCAGTGGCTGACGATCTCATCGGCCGCTGCCTGCGGGATCAGGCCGAGCTGGCCCTGCACCTTGGCCAGTGCCGATTCGACGTCGAGGTATTTCTGGGTCCGGTTTTCGTCTGACCACACATGGCGCATCGCGTCGGTGCTGAAGATGCCCTGGAAGATGGCCGAGTCGATGATCGTGGAAGCCATGGTGTCTTTCGCTTGAAGTGAAGTGGATTGGTCGGGGGCGATCAGGCTCGGGCGAATGCCAAGGTGCGCTGCGCCTGAAGCACGACCGGTCGGTCGATCATCCGGCCGTCCAGCTTCGCGGCGCCTGGCGATGCCGCTTCGGCTTCGAGCACGCGGCGCGCCCAATCGATGGCCTTCGCATCGGGAGCGAGCGCAGCATGGATGGGCGCGATCTGGCGCGGATGAATGCACAGCCGTGCATGCAGGCCGTGCCGACGCGACCACGCGAGGTCGGCGAGGAGCCGAGCCTCGTCGTCGATCTGCGGCGTGACCCCCGAGACAGGCGAATCGAGACCGGCCAGCTTTGAGGCGAGCACGAGCCGGCTCGCGGCGTGCGACAGGCCGTCGGACTCATCGGCGATGTCCAGATCGAGATTGAGTGCCAGGTCAAGAGTCCCGAAGACGAGCCGATCGACGCCCGCGCCCCGCGCGATCGCATCGACCTCGGCGACGCCGCGCGCGCTTTCGATGAGCGCCAGCACGCGCGCACCCGGTAGCGCGGCGCACACTGCGTCGAGCTGCGAGACCGACTCGGACTTGGGCAGCATGACGAGCGAAATGCCGGCCTCGCGCAGCATGCGCAGATCGTCGCCGTGCCAGGCCGATGTGGCGGCATTGATCCGCACCACCGTCCGTTCGCACTCTATCGGCACGGCGCCCGCGGCCCAGTTTGCAATGGCGTCGCGCGCCGCCGCCTTGGCCTCGTCGGCCACTGCATCCTCGAGGTCGAAGATCACCGCATCGGCTCCGCTCGCCAGCGCCTTGGCAAAGCGCTCGGGCCGGTTGCCGGGGACGAACAGATAGGTACGCGGCGCCATATCAGACCGCCTCGACCGCGTGGAGGTGCGCGATGCCTGCCGCGTCGTAGCCGAGTTCGGCCAGCAACGCGTCGGTGTGCTCGCCCAGGGCGGGCACGGGGTCCATTCGCGGACCGTCGTTCCACGTGCCGGGCGGCAGCATCGCCGGCAGCGGGCCGACCGGCGAGCCGACCTCGCGCCAGCGATTGCGCGCCGCGAGCTGCGGGTGGTCCCACACCTCTTGCATCGTATTGACGCGGGCGTTCGCGATCTGCGCCGCTTCGAGCCGCTCGACGAGCTGCGGCGCGGTGAGCGGCCGAATCGCCTCGACGATCAGCGCATGCAACGACTCGCGGGCGGCGACGCGCTGCGCATTGCCGGCATAGCGCGGGTCGCTCGCGAGTGCGGGCTGCAACAGCACGATCTCGCAGAACTTGACCCACTCGCGCTCGTTCTGCAGGCCGAGCATCACGGTGCCGCCGTCGCCGGTCGGGAACGGTCCGTAGGGATAGATGGTGGCGTGCGCGGCGCCGGTGCGCGGTGGCGGCGGCGCGCCGTCGTAGGCGTAGTACATCGGGTAGCTGGTCCATTCGGCCAGCGACTCCAGCATCGAGATGTCGATATGCTGGCCGCGCCCGGTCTGCGCGCGCTGCAGCAACGCCGCCAGGATGCTGCTGTAGGCATACATGCCGGCGGCGATATCGGCAATCGACGAGCCGGCCTTGCAGGCTTCGTCTGGCGTGCCGGTGACCGACACGAAACCGGCCTCGCTCTGGATCAGCAGGTCGTAGGCCTTCTTGTCGCGGTAGGGGCCGTCGGCGCCGTAGCCCGAGATGTCGCACACGACGATCGCCGGCTTGAGTTGGCTCAGCCGCTCGTAGCCCATGCCGAGCCGCGCCGCGGCGCCGGGCGCCAGGTTCTGCACCACCACGTCGGCCTTGCCGATCACCAGGCGCTCCAGCACCTGCGCCGCATCGGGATGCTTGACGTCGAGCGTCAGGCTTTCCTTGGACCGATTGGTCCAGACGAAATGCGAGGCCAGGCCGCGCACCCGGGTGTCGTAGCCGCGCGCGAAATCGCCGCTGCCGGGGCGCTCGATCTTGATGACGCGCGCACCCAGATCGGCGAGCTGGCGGGTCGCGAACGGCGCGGCGATGGCGTGTTCGAGCGTCACGACGGTCAGGCCTTTGAGCGGCTGCATGGATGTCCTTTGATGTCGTAGAAGTTGAGCGGATCAGCGCAAGGTGGCGGTCGCGTCCATCGTCAGCCAGCCTTCGTGGTCCTGCGCCCACAGATGGACCGACTTGCCGTCGGTCGAGGGCTGGCCGTTGACGCGAATCGGCTGGCCGTCGAAGGTCGCGCGCACCGCCTTGAAGTGAAAGCTAACGACCTCGGCCTGCGGCGCCTTGCGTCGAAGCAGGTCCATCAGCAGCGTCGCGATCAGCGGGCCGTGGACGACGAGGCCCGGATAGCCCTCGACCTCGGTCACATAGCGGCGGTCGTAGTGGATGCGGTGGCCGTTGAAGGTCAGTGCCGAGTAGCGAAACAGCAGCACGTCTTCGGGAACGATCTCGCGTTGCCAGACGGCACCCGTGGGCGCGGGCTGCGGCGGTGGGTCGATGTCGCCGGGCCGGCGCGCTTCCCGATAGACGATATCGTGGAACTCGACCAGCGCCGCCTCGGTCGCCTCGTTGCAATGCACGTCGTGGCGCACCTTGACGAAGACGAGCTTGCCGCTGCGGCCTTCCTTCGTGCTCACGTCGGCGATGGTCGAACGCCTGGACACGCGGTCGCCGACGCGGATCGGGCTGCGGAATTCGAACTGGCTGCCAGCCCACATGCGACGCGGCAGCGGCACCGGCGGCATAAAACCGCCACGCCGGGCGTGGCCGTCGGGGCCGATATCGGACTGGCGGTGCAACGGCAGGAAATAAAGCCAGTGCCACAGCGGCGGCAGCGCCGCGCCGGTCTCGACCGGTGCTGCCGGATGGTCGAGCGTCGCGGTCAGCGCCTGCACGGGTGTCGCGACGATCTCGTCGTGCACCGTCTCGCTGCGGCCGATCCACCCAGCCAGCGACTCTTCGTGTTCGTTCATTCGACTCTCCGCACCGCCGCCTTCACGCAGCACCGTAGCGAGTTTGCCGCGCCCGCGCCGTCGACGGAAGTGCATGCATCGAATCCATTGATGCGCGCCCCGCATTGCCGACGGTGCCGGATGTCCGCTCGGCGCGAAAGCCCCTTCCAGCGGGCGACCGGGCATGGAGCAAGACTCGATTCCCTGTCCCTTCGCAAAGGTCATGAAAACGGTTTTCGTCGCCGCCGCACTCGGGCTCAGCAGCGTGCTCCCCCTCGCCCAGACGCCCAGACGCCAGCAAGCGCCGACCGAACGGCCCGGCAGCGTCGTCTCGGCCGACGTTCGCACGCCGGTGATGAAAGAGTGCAGCGGCCCCACCATCACGCTGTCGCTCGACGAGAAGTTCGCCGTCAACGAAGTGTTGTTATCGCACTCCGCGCAATCAAGAGCAGCAGCTATGTCGGCATCGCGGCGCCGCAGGGCCGCGCGATGAAGGTGCGCGGCAAGGATGGCGAGAAGACCGTCATCGTGCCCGACGGTGTTCCCATCGTGCCCTTGGCGCCCGGCGATGCGTCGCTGCTGGTGCGGGACGCCAAGGTCATCGTCACTGCGACCCAGCGCGCTGGCAACCCGGTCGCGCTGCGTGCGATTGCCGGGCGCAACGGCTTCTCGCCGCCAATGTGATTCGCAGCGCGCGCTTCACTCCGCCGACGGAACCTTGCCGACCGTCTGCGCCGCGCGCATGAAGTCGAAATCGACTCCCTGGTCGG
>JBDSEG010000210.1:0-16663 GCA_039920165.1 Burkholderiaceae bacterium | reverse complement strand
GCGCTGCAGCCGGGCGATCACATTGCCGTGCTCTCGGCCGGCGCCTATGCGATGAGCATGGCGAGCAACTACAACACCCGCGGCCGGGCGGCCGAGGTGATGGTGGCGGGCTCGCGCGCCGAGTGCGTGCGCGAGCGCGAAACGGCCGCCGAGCAGTTTCGCGGCGAGCGGGTGTGGGGCGACGACTGACCTTCGTGTTCAGCGCGTCTCCGGGAGAAGTTACTTGGACGCAAAGGCGCAAAGGACGCAAAGAAGACAGAAGGCTCTTCTTGCCTCTCCTTTGCGATCTTTGCGCCTTTGCGTCCTTTGCGTCTAAGACATTTGTCTTTCGATCCGACGCACTCGCAGCCACCTTAGATCCGCCCTTCCTCCACCGCGTGGCATGCGATCAGCGCGCCGCCGAAGCGCAGTTGCGCCGGGCGCTCGATCTTGCAGCGCTCGTTGGCGTGCGGACAGCGCGGATGGAACGAACAACCGCTCGGCGGGGCCAGCGGGTTCGGCACCTCGCCCTGCACGGGCGTGCGGGCGCGCCCGCTCATGCCGATATCGGGAATCGCATCGAGCAGCATGCGCGTATAGGGATGGCGCGGACGCGCGAAAAGCTCGGCCTTGTCGGCCAGCTCGACCACGCGGCCGAGGTACATCACGCCGACCTGGTCGCTCACGTGGCGCACCACGGCCAGGTTGTGCGAGATGAAGAGATAGGTCAGGCCCTGCGTGCGCTGCAGGTCCTTCATGATGTTGAGCACCTGGGCCTGCACCGACACGTCGAGCGCCGAGGTCGGCTCGTCGCAGACTAAAAATTCGGGCTGCGTCGCCAGGGCCCGCGCGATCGAGATGCGCTGGCGCTGGCCACCCGAGAACTGGTGCGGGAATTTGCCCATGTCGGCGGCGGCGAGGCCGACCGACGTCAGCAACTCCCCCACACGCGCGGCCAGGTCCGCCTTGCCGACGCGCTGCGCCGCCTCGCCCGGCGCCGCCACCAGCCCATGTTCGCGCAGGGGCTCGGCGACGATATCCTGCACCTTCCAGCGCGGGTTCAGGCTCGCGTACGGGTCCTGGAAGATCATCTGCATGCGCCGACGCAAGGCCGGTGCGCTGGCCGAACGCAGCGTGGCCGCGGTATCGATACCGTCGAACTCGACCCGGCCGCGGGTGGGCGCATACAGGCCGACCAGCAGCCGCGCCACGGTGCTCTTGCCGCAGCCCGATTCGCCCACCAGCGCCAGGGTGCGGCCCTTCTCGATCGCGAACGAAACGCCGTCCACCGCATGGACAAACTGCCGCGGCTTGCCTTCGAGAACCCGGTTCAGCCACGGCGCCGAAACATCGAAGCTCTTCGCGAGGTCGTGAACCTCGACGAGCGGGTTGATGACGACACCCCGATCGCCGGCTACGGCGATCGAACCTTCCAGCGCCGCGAAGGGGCCACTCCGTGACCCGGGGTCGAGCCTTGCTTGGGGCGGCCCGGCGCGGCGGCCAGGCACGCTCGGCACCGAGTTCATGCAGCGTGCAACCAGCAGGCGGCGCGCGTCGCCCCGGCAGGCAGCAGGTCGGGACACTCGACGCGGCAGCGGTCGAACACCTGCGGGCAGCGCGGATTGAAGGCGCAGCCGGCGGGGATGGCAGTCAGACGCGGCATCGTGCCGTCGATCTGCAGCAGCCGTTCGCGGTCGTGGTCCATGGCCGGAATCGATCCCATCAGCCCGGCGGTATACGGATGCGCGGGCGCATGGATCACGCTCGCCACCGGCCCGATCTCGGCGATGCGACCGGCGTACATCACCGCCACCCGGTCGCAGGTCTCGGCGATCACGCCCATATCGTGGGTCACCAGCATGACCGCCGCGCCGTGCTCCTTGCACAGCCGCTTGAGCAGCGAAATGATCTGCGCCTGGATGGACACATCGAGCGCCGTCGTCGGCTCGTCGGCGACGATCAACCGGGGTTCGGCCGCCAGGGCCAGCGCGATCACGACGCGCTGGCGCATGCCGCCGGAAAACTGGTGCGGGTACTGGTCGATGCGCTGCGCCGCCGCGGGAATGCCGGTCTCTTCGAGCAGCCGGATGGCGCGGCGGCGGGCGTCGTCGGCCCCGAGCTTGAGGTGCGTCTGGATCGTCTCGACGAGCTGGCGGCCGATCGTGTAGAGCGGGTTCAGCGAGGTGAGCGGATCCTGGAAGATCGCGCCGATATGGCGCCCGCGGATGCGCCGCATCGCCTCGTAGGGCAGGTTGTCGATGCGCTGGCCGTCGAAGCGGATCTCGCCGCCGGCGATGCGGCCGGGCGGGTCGAGCAGCCCGATGATGGCCGAGCCGGTGAGCGATTTACCGGCGCCCGATTCGCCGACGACGCCCAGGATCTCGCCGGGCGCGATATCGAACGAAATATCGTCGAGCGCAACCAGCGTTGCGTGGCGGGTCGGAAATTCGACCCGCAGATGGCGGACCTCGAGCAGCGCAGACGTCATCTCAAACGCGGGTTCAAGGCATCGCGCAGCCAGTCGCCGAACAGGTTGATGCTGAGCGCGATCAGCACCAGCATCGAGCCCGGAAAGATCACCAACCACCAGGCGCCGCTGAAGAGCTGCTTGTTGCCCTCGTTGATGAAGGTTCCGAGCGACGGCGACGTGGGCGAGACGCCGACGCCGAGGAACGACAACGTCGCCTCGGTCAGGATGGCGGTTGCAACCTGGATCGTCGACAGCACCAGCACGGGTCCCATCACATTCGGCAGCACGTGCTTTCTCATGATGCGCAGCCGCGGCACGCCGATCACGCGCGCCGCCTGCACGTACTCCTTGTTGCGCTCGACCATCGTCGAGCCGCGCACCGTGCGTGCGTACTGGACCCAGCCGGTGAGCGAGATGGCGAGGATGAGCACGCCGAAGGCGAGCGATTCGGGGGCGTTCGGAAACATCGCCCGGCCGACGCCGGCGATCAGCAGCGCGATCAGGATCGACGGAAACGACAGCATCACATCGCACACCCGCATCACGATCGCATCGACCCGCCCGCCGAGGTAGCCGGCGACGAGGCCGAGCGAGACGCCGGCAAGCATCGACAGCAGCACCGAGGCGATGCCGACGAACAGCGAGATGCGCGCGCCGTACATCAGTGCCGACAGCACGTCGCGCCCCTGTTCGTCGGTACCGAGCAGATATTTCGCCCGTCCGCCGTCGAGCCACGCCGGCGGCAGCATCGAATCGGCGAGTTCGAGCGTGGCCAGATCGAACGGGTTGTGCGGCGCGATCAGGTCGGCGCCGAGCGCAACTGCCAGGCAAGCGATCGCGATCGCCGCCGACAGCATGGCCAGCGGCGAGGAACGGAAGCTGTGCCAGACCGCACCGTCGAGAAAGCGCGCCCACGCTCCGGGAGCCGCCGCGGCGGGCGGCGCGTCGGTTGTCACTTGCCCTTGACCGACATCCACTTGAAGACCATGTAGTTGCTCGGCAACTGGGTCAGGCTGACCTTGTTCGAGTGGGCCCAGGCCAGCGCCTGCTGGTGAAGCGGGATGTGGCCGAAGTCGTCCATGTGGATCTTGAACGCCTCGCGGATCATCTCATTGCGCTTCTTGTCGTCGGTCTCGGACTGGATCTTCAGCGTCAATTCGTCGAGCTTCGGGTTGCTGTAGGCGCCGAGGTTGAACTGTCCTTGCCCCTTGTCGGTAGGGGTAGCAATAAGCGCGCTCAGAACGTCGTGCGCATCGACCGTGCTGGGCGACCAGCCGAGCAGGTAGAAGCTGGTGTCGCGGCGCAGAATCTTCGGGAAATAGGTGTTCTTGGTCTCGGTCTGCAGGTTGACCTTGACGTTGATGCGGGCGAGGTTGGCCGCAACCGCCTGGCAGATCGCGGCGTCGTTGACGTAGCGATCGTTCGGGCAGTTCATGCCGACCTCGAAGCCGTTCGGGTAGCCGGCATCGGCCATCAGCTTCTTCGCCGCTTCGGTGTCGTAGGGGATGCGCTTGTTCATATCGGCCTGGAAGCCGCGCACCGCAGCACCCACCATCAGCGCGGTCGGCGCCGCGGCACCGCGCATCACCCGGCTCTTGATCGTCTCGACGTCGATCGCCTGGTAGAAGGCCTGGCGGACGCGCTTGTCCTTGAACGGGTTCTTGCCCTTGACGCTGCTGAACAGCAGCTCGTCGCGCTTCTGGTCCATGCCGAGGAAGATGGTGCGCAGCTCGGGGCCTTGCAGCACGGTGAAGTTGCCGGCCGACTTGATCCGGTCGATGTCCTGCAGCGGCACCGGCTCCATCACGTCGGTCTCGCCCGACAGCAGCGCCGCAACGCGCGTCGCATCGTTGCCGATCGGCGTGAAGATCACTTCGTCGACATTGCCTTCGGGCTTGGCCCAGTGGTTCAGGTTGCGCACGATCACGGTCCGCACCGACGGCTGGCGCTCCTTCAGGCGAAAGGCGCCGGTGCCGTTCGATTTGAAGCTGGCGGTGTTCTCGATGCCCTTGCGGCGGTCGACCGGCTGGGTTGCCTTGTTCTCCTCGCACCACTTCTGGCTCATCATCGCCAGCGTGGTGAGGTTGTCGGGAAGGATGGGAGACGGTGCGTTGGTCTCGATGTCGACCACGAAGTCGCTCACCTTGCGCACCTGCTTGATCGGGTTGGTGGCGCCCTTCAGGTCCGAGCCCTCGCCGGCCGCGCGCTTGAACGTGAAGACCACGTCGTCGGCGGTGAAGGGCGTGCCGTCGTGGAATTTCACGCCCTGGCGCAGTTCGAAGCGCCATACCGTCGGGCTGGTCTGCGTCCACTTGGTGGCGAGCAGCGGCGCCAGGCGCATCTGCTTGTCGCGTTCGATAAGCGACTCGTAGACATTACCGGTGAAGCTGAGCTGCAGGGTTTCGTTAAGAGAGTGCGGGTCCATCGACTGCACGTCGCCCTGGTTCGATACGCGCAAGGTGGCGGCATGGGCAAGGCCGCCGGTAATGGCGAGCGCGGCCGCCAAGAGGGTGGGTATCAGTCGCATCGGAACTCCTGTGAGAAGACAGTGGCAATTGGGGTGACCGGCATCAATGCGCGCCCGCGCTTCTTTCCATGCGCAGACGCGGATCGACCGCGAAATAGAGCAGATCGACCGCCAGGTTGATGAGCACGAAGATCAGCGCAATCAGGCAAAGATACGCGGCCATCACCGGGATATCCGCGAAGCTTACCGCCTGGATGAACAGCAGCCCCATGCCGGGCCACTGGAAGACGGTCTCGGTGATGATGGCAAAGGCAATCAGCGAGCCGAGCTGCAGCCCGGTGATGGTGATGACCGGCACCAGCGTGTTCTTCAGCGCATGCCCGAAATAGACCGCCCGGTCGGGCAGGCCGCGGGCTCGGGCGAAGCGGATGTAGTCGGCTCGCAGCACTTCGAGCATCTCGGAGCGCACCAGTCGCATGATGAGCGTGAGCTGGAACACCGCCAGCGTGATAGCCGGTAGCACCAGATGGCGCCAGCCGTCGACGCTGAAGAAGCCGCTGGTCCAGCCGCCGAACGAGACGACCTCACCGCGGCCGAAGCTCGGCAGCCAGTTGAGCGTGACGGCGAAGAAGAGGATCAGCAGGATGCCGATCAGAAAGGTCGGCAGCGACACGCCGAGCAGCGACACCGTCATCATCGCCTGTGAAAGAAAACTGCCACGCCGCAAGGCCGCATAGACGCCCATCGGCACGCCGAGCACGAGCGCCAGCACGGCGGCCGAGAGCGACAGTTCGAGCGTCGCCGGCAGCCGCTCGGCGATCAGTGAGGAAACCTTGCGGCCCTGGCGCAGGCTCAGGCCGAATTCACCGCGTGCCGCGTTGCCCACGAAGCGCGCAAACTGGACCGGAAACGGCCGGTCGAGGCCGAGATCGGCGCGCAACTGCTCACGCTGTGCCGGGGTCGCATCCTGGCCGAGCAGGTTCGTCACCGGGTCGCCGACATACTGGAACAGCATGAAGGCGATGAAGGCGACGGTCAGCATCACGACCCCGGCCTGGACGATGCGACGCAGGATGAACGCGAGCATTCGAAGTCAGCGCAAGCGCGCCCTTGTCGATCGCCATTGAAAAAAGCCGCCCGAAGGCGGCTTTTGAGCGATGCGGCTTGCCGGAAGCAAGCGCGCAATCAGAACGTGTGGCGAACGCCGACCTCGAGGCCGGTCGAGTTGCCACCAGCCGTCGGATTGCTCGTATGGCCGGGGATCGACAGGGCCAGCGCGCCCTTGTTGTCCAGGCGCGAAGCGGTGCCGTAGATCGTCGTGCGCTTGGACAGCGCGTACTGGTAGCCCAATGCGATCTGCGTCGCATCGTTGCTGCTGGCTTCCTGATCCACACGAACGTACGACGCGTTGATCGTGCCCTGACCCATCGGCACCGAGGCGCCGAGCAGGTAGCGCTTGGAGCCGCGGTTATTGTCGAACTCGTCCTTGTTGTACTGGGCCATCAGCTTGGCCACGCCGAGGTCGTACGAACCGCCGATATTCCAGGTCTTGTACTGGCCCGTTCCGGCCAGGACACCGGCCGGGAACGAAGCGGTGGCAGCGTACTGCTTGCCATAGGCAGCAGCGACGTTGAACGGGCCGGCAGCGAAGCCCAGGCGTCCACCGACGTACTTGGCAGCCGTATTGCCTTCACCGGCCGCGGCCATGATCTGGCCGTAGATCCCGCCCATTGCCGGCAGGAAATAGCCGATCGAGTTGTCGGCACGGGTGTGGGTGGTCTGACCACTGTAAACGGCCGGGTTGGTCGAACTGCCGACGCCGTTGGTGCCGAACGGATCGAACACGGTCATGTTCCAGAACGTCGGCGTGTAGTCACGTCCGAGGCGGACTTCACCGAAGCCACCGATCAGGCTGACGGTCGAACGGCGACCCCAGAAGCGGGTGGTATCGACGGTGCCATTGTCAGCGAACAAAGCGCTTTCGAGCCAGAAGCCAGCCTTCAGCCCGCCGCCGAGATCTTCGGTACCCAGGAAGCGCAGCGCGCTGCTGCTCAGGCCGTTACTCGACAGCGATTGCACCGAGCCGCGGCCCGAATTGCTGACGTTGCGTGCGGCCAAGTCAACTGTGCCGCCGATGGTGACCGACGACTGGGCCGAGGCCACACCGGCAAACGCGCCGAGGACGGCGAGAGCGATGAGTGATTTATTCATTGAGGCTATCTCCTAGGTTGAACAAAGAGGTCCCGATCAAGAGGCGCCCGTCTTGGGGCAGATCAGGCCAACCCCCTCAGCGGAAGTTGGGTGTATTGCACCAGACCGATCGGGCGCTGGCAAAGCATTGCGGGACAAATAAGGGCTTGTGTTGTCTGAGCACAACGAGGCCTTGCGCCATCACTCGCGTCATCACACTCTGGCGGCTGTACTGCGCTTCATCGTGTCCTGAAGTCCATTTGATGTCTCCCCTTGACCGCCTGATCGTCGCCGCCGACAACGGCCTGCGTACCCTGTCCGGCGCCGGCCACGCCGCCCGGCCGCGCCCGCAGCCGCCCGCCGACGCAACGCCTGCGCTGCCGCTTTCAGACGCCGACCGGCGCGCCGCGGGGGCCTTCATGCGGGTCAACCACGTCGGCGAAGTCTGCGCCCAGGCGCTGTACACGGCGCAGGCGCTGGGCACGTCCGACCCGGTGTTGCGTGCGCGTTTCGAGCAGGCGGCGCGCGAGGAAACCGACCACCTGGCCTGGACCCGCGAGCGCCTGAACGAACTCGGCGCGCGCGCCAGCCTGCTGAACCCACTGTGGTACGCCGGCGCCTTCGCGATCGGGCTGGTCGCGGCCCGCGCCGGCGACGCCGCGAGTCTGGGCTTCGTGATCGAGACCGAGCGCCAGGTCGAGGCGCATCTGCAAAGCCACACCGAACGCCTGCCAGCGGACGACGCCGTTTCGCGCGTTGTCGTCGAGCAGATGAAGCTCGACGAGGCGGCGCATGGCGCGGCCGCGCGCGCTGCTGGCGGGGTCGAGCTCGCCGCGCCGCTGCGCTGGGCGATGCGCGCCGCGGCCAAGGCCATGACGACGACCGCGCACTACATCTGATCTTTGCTCCCTCTTCCACTTGGTGGAAAAGGGAGCAAGCCGATCCGGACGTCGAGTCGTCTCAAGCTTCGACGATCTCGAACCCCGTCGTGATCTTTGCGGTGTGGGCCAGCATCGCGCTGGCCGAGCAGTACTTTTCGTGCGACAGGTGTACCGCCCGTTCGACCGCTTCGGGCGCCAGGCCGACCCCGGTCACCATGAAATGCATGTGGATGCGGGTGAAGACCTTGGGGTCGGATTCGGCGCGATCGGCTTCGAGCCTGACCTGGCAGCCGCGCACGTCATGCCGGCCGCGGCGCAGGATCAGCACCACGTCGTAGGCGGCGCAGGCACCGGTGCCGGCAAGCACGGTTTCCATCGGCCGAGGCGCGAGGTTGCGCCCGCCGCCATCCGGCGCGCCGTCCATCGTTAGCAGGTGGCCGCTGCCGGTCTCGGCGGCGAACACCATGCCGCTCGAGGGTAGCCAGTTGATCGTGCATTCCACGTCCGAAATCCTTTAATATTGCACCGCAGCAAAAAACCGCCTACACTGGTTTCAAAGCGCTTCCAAGCGGCCCGAGAACTCCCGTTCGAAGGCGCCCCGGCGGACCGATTGTCTCCTCCACCTCCGAAGGTGGATTCAGCCCAAGGCAGCGATGCCTTGGGCTTTTTTCCGCGCGAAACCCGGCCCGTATGATCCGGCCCGCCCCTTTCCTGCCCTTTTCAACGGAGAACCGCATGGCCGAGCGCCGCAGCAAGCCCGCCGCGCCGGTCAAGGCCGTCCTCGGCCTGGGCGACTATCTGCAGAAGATCCTGACTGCGCGCGTGTACGACGTCGCCTTCGAGACCGCGCTCGAGCCGGCGCGCCAGCTCTCGCGCCGCATCGGCAACCACGTCCTGCTCAAGCGCGAAGATACCCAGCCGGTCTTCAGCTTCAAGCTGCGAGGGGCCTACAACAAGATGGCGCACCTGAGCGCCGAGCAACTCGCGCGCGGCGTGATCTGCGCCTCGGCGGGCAACCATGCGCAAGGCGTCGCGCTGGCGGCGAAGAAGCTGCATTCCAAGGCACACGTCGTGATGCCCGTGACGACGCCCCGCCTGAAGGTCGACGCGGTGCGCGCGCTCGGTGCCGAGGTGGTGCTCAGTGGCGAAAGCTATTCGGACGCCCACGCCCGCGCGCTCGAACTCGAACGCGAACTCGGCCTCACCTTCGTCCATCCGTTCGACGACCCCGACGTCATCGCCGGCCAGGGCACGATTGCGATGGAGATCCTGCGCCAGCACCCAGGGCCTATCGACGCGGTCTTCGTCGCGATCGGCGGCGGCGGCCTGGTGTCGGGCATGGCGGCGTATATCAAGGCGGTGCGCCCGGACATCAAGGTGATCGGCGTGCAGACGACCGACTCGGACGCCATGCTGCGCTCGGTGCGCGCCGGCAAGCAGGTGCGCCTGGACGACGTGGGCCTGTTCTCGGACGGCACCGCGGTCAAGCTCGTCGGCGTCGAAACCCTGCGGCTGACCCGCGAGTTGGTCGACGATTTCGTCGTCGTCGATACCGATGCGGTGTGCGCGGCCATCAAGGACGTGTTCGAAGATACCCGCAGCATCCTCGAGCCGGCGGGCGCGCTCGGCGTCGCCGCGGTCAAGCAATACGTCGATACCGAGCGCTGCAAGGGCCGCACCTTCGTCGTCGTGACCTGCGGCGCCAACATGAATTTCGACCGCCTGCGCTTCGTCGCCGAGCGCGCCGAGGTCGGCGAGCACCGCGAGGCGCTGTTCGCGGTGTCCATTCCCGAGGAACGCGGCAGCTTCAAGCGCTTCTGCGGGCTGATCGGCCCGCGCGCCGTGACCGAATTCAACTACCGCATTTCGGACGCGAAGCAGGCGCACGTCTTCGTCGGCCTGTCGACGACCAAGCGCGAAGAAGGCGAGAAGCTCGCGCGCAGCTTCACCCGCCACGGCTTCGCCACGCTCGATCTGACCGACGACGATCTGGCCAAGGAGCACGTGCGCCATATGGTGGGCGGGCGCAGCGCGCTCGCCCACGACGAGCGGCTGTACCGCTTCATCTTCCCCGAGCGGCCCGGCGCGCTGATGCGCTTTCTGTCGTCGATGCACCCGGGCTGGAATATCAGCCTCTTCCACTACCGCAACCAGGGCGCCGATTTCGGCCGCATCCTGGTCGGCATTCAGGTCGCCGGGTCGGACGAAAAGATGTTCGCCGATTTCCTCGCCAGCCTCGCCTATCCCTGCCAGGACGAAACCGACAATCCGGCCTACCGGCTATTCTTGCGATAGGCCCCACGCTGAGCTTCCATGTCGGTCAACCGATCCCTCATCTCCCCGACCCACAACCCGCAACTCGAGCAAGCGCTGCGTGAAAAGATCGAGCAGCGTGGCGAGACCGGCGGCAGCGTTGGGCAGCTTGAAGCCCTGGCGCTGCGCCTGGCGCTGATCCAGAACACGCTCAAGCCGCGCTTTTCCGCGCCGCAGATGCTGCTGTTCGCGGCCGACCACGGCCTGGCCGTCGACGGCGTGTGTCGGCGGGAAGGCCGCTCGACTTCGCAGCAGCTGCAAGGCGTTCTCGACGGGCGCGTCGCGCTGACCGCATTCGCCCGCATCCATGGCATGGAACTGACGCTGGTCGACGCCGGTGTGGCCGAGGCGGTCGCGCCGCATGCGCGCCTGCTGTCGCGCAAGATCGCGCACGGCACGCGCAATGCGCGGGTATCGAGCGCGATGTCCCTCGACCAAGCGCACGCCGCGATCCGCGCCGGGATGGAAATCGCCGATGCGCTGCCGGGCAATGCGATCGCCTGCGCCGGCTTCGGCGTGGGCTCGCACGAGAGCGCGGCGCTCGTCCTGTCGCGGCTGTCCGAGATCGAATTGGCCGACCTGCTGGTCGCCGGACCGGACGATCGCCGCGAGGAATTCGCGCAACTGCTGCTCGTGCTGCAGGGCGCGCAGGCGCGCCATCGCGAACTGACCGATCCGGTCGAGGTGCTGGCCGCTTTCGGCGGCTTCGAGCTCGCGATGATGGTCGGCGTGATGCTCGTGGCGGGCAGCAAGCGCAGCCTGATCATCGTCGACGGCATGGCGGCCTGCGCCGCACTGATGGTGGCCTGGCGGATCGCGCCCGCGGTGACCGACTACTGCGTCTATGCGCGCAGCCACAGCCACGAAGGGCTCGGCGAAGCGCTCGCCTTGTTCGATGCTGCGGGACTGCTCGATGTCGGCCTCGAAACCGGCGATGGCACCGGCGCGGCGCTCGCCTGGCCGTTGCTGCGCAGCGCCGCGGCGCTGCTCACCGACGTGGTCGACGCCGACGGCCCGGGGCTCGAGCGCCTGCTGCCGGAAAGCGAAGGAATGGTCAGGCTCTGACCGCGTGACTACTGCGTCGCCGCACCGCGCCGCAGTCCCATGCCGCCACTCGCCGGCATCGAGAAAGCGCCCGGCGCGGGAACACCGGGAGGCAGGGGCGACGCGACCGTGGTCGGCATGACCGGGGGCGGCGGGGGCGGGGGCGGCGCTGTCGGCAACATGGCGGAGCCGGCGCCGGCTCCCGGCACGCCAGTGGCCGCGGGCGCCGGCGGTGCGAGTTCGAGCGTCAGCGCGGCAGCGCCGCGCGGCGGCCCGATCGCCGCGGTGCGCAGGCTGACCGACTGCACGACCAGATCGGTATCGACTTCGGCGCCGACCGCATACGGCCGGGCCGGCTTGCCGTCGACCGCAATGAGCGCCAAGCCGTGCGATGCCGGCGCGGCCGCATTCGCCTTGGGTGCCATCACGCCGTACAGGCGAAAGCGCGATGCGAGGGCGGGCTCCGCCGTCGGCGCCGCGGCCAGCGCCACCGGCGCCGCACCGAAGAGCCGAGTGAGATCGCCGCGCGCGGCGAGGGCATCGGCCACCGGCAAGGTCTGCGCGGGGGCGTCGGAGCCTTTGACAAACAGACGCAGGCCCCAGAAAACGACGCTGGCGGCGACCAGCGCCCAGACCAAAAACCCGCAAAGTCGAGCCAGCATCGGACGATTATGATTCAAGCCAACCCACTGTCCGGGCGCGACGGCCACCGTCGTTGCACATCCCAATGAATCCCTTTGCCAAGGCCGGGCCACGCTCCCGGCGGCGCCGCCCGCGCGGCTTCACCCTGATCGAATTGATGGTGGTGCTCGTCATCATCGGCGTGCTCGCAGCGCTGATCGTGCCGAATGTTCTGGAGCGCGCCGACGATGCGCGCGTCACGGCGGCGCGCACCGACGTGAACAACCTGATGGGCGCGCTCAAGCTGTACAAGCTGGACAACCAGCGCTACCCGGGCGCCGAGCAAGGCTTGCAGGCGCTCGTCACCCGGCCCACCGCGGGCGCGATCCCGCCCAACTGGAAGTCGTATATCGCCAAGCTGCCGAACGATCCCTGGGGCCGGCCCTACCAGTACGCCAATCCCGGCCTGAAGGGCGAGATCGATGTCTACAGCTTCGGCGCCGACGGCGTGATCGGCGGCGAGGGCCGCGATGCCGAGATCGGTTCCTGGCAGTAGCCGGAAGGCTCGGGTGCGACGCCAGGCCGGCTTCACGCTCGTCGAGCTGATGATCGTGGTGGCGCTGATCGCCATCGCGAGCGCCGTCGCGAGCCTGGCCCTGCGCGACCCCGCCTCGACCCGGCTCGAGCACGAGGCGGCGCGGCTCGCCGCGCTGCTCGAATCGGCGCGTGCCGAGGCCCGCGCCTCCGGTCTCGCGGCGCGCTGGGAGCCGCGGCCGGTCCAGGTCGAGACGGAGGGATTTCGCTTCGTCGGCCTGCCGGCGTCGGCCGATCTGCCGAGCCGCTGGCTCGGGCCGGGCGTGGTCGCCGAGGTGGTGGGCGCGCGCGCCGTGGTGCTCGGCCCGGAACCCTTCATCGGTGCCCAGCGCATCCGACTGCGCATCGACAATCAGCAGCTCACCCTGACCACCGACGGCCTCGGCCCGTTCGTCGTCGGCGAGGCGCCGGAAGCGGTGGTGCGATGAGCCCGCACGGCCGATTTCCGAGTGCAAGCGGCTTCACCCTGATCGAAGTGCTGGTCGCGCTCACGATCGTCGCCGTCACGCTGGGTGCGGGCATCAAGGCCGCCGCCGCGCTGGCCGACAACGCCGAGCGGCTGACCGACATCAGCGCGGCCCAGTGGTGCGCCGACAACCGGCTCACCGCGATCAAGCTCGCCCGCCAATGGCCGGATATCGGCGAGGGCGAATTCGCCTGCGAGCAGCTCGGCCGCAGCTACGCCGGCCGTCTGGTGGTGCGCGGAACGCCGAACCCGAATTTCCGTCGCGTCGACGCGCTCGTCGCCGATGCACAGGGGCGCAACCTGCTCACGCTGTCGACCATCGTCGGGCTCGGGCTGTGAGGACCGTGAAGCGGCGTTCGCTCGGCTTCACGCTGATCGAGGTGCTGGTCGCGATCTTCATCATGGCGCTGATGGCGGGCCTGGCCTGGCAGGGCGTGGACGGCATCGTTCGCACCCGCGATGCGAGCCAGCAAAGGCTGGACCAAGCACTGCGCCTCAACACTGTGCTGGCGCAGTGGGAGCAGGACCTATCGAATATCCAGGATACGACGCTGCTGCCGCGCACCCTATCGTGCGACGGCGCCGCCGTGCGCTTCACGCGGCGCGTCGACGGCGGCATCCAGATCGTGGTGTGGGCGCTGCGTCCCGACGCCGCCGGCACCGAGGCGGCCGGGTCGGTGCTCGAACGCTGGGCCGGGCCGGTCGTCACCACCGCGAGCGCATTGCAGGACAGCTGGCTCGCGAGCCTGCAGCTGCAAGGCACCGAGCCAGCCCAGTTGCGGGCGCTGACCGGCCTCGCGCAATGGCAAGTCTATTTTTTCCAGACCAACCAGTGGGCCAACTGCCAGTCGACCGGCAATCTCGCCGACGCGCCGGCGCGTCCCGCCGCCGCGGCCTCGGGTGCGGCGCCGGTCGCGCGCGAAGAGTTGCCCTCGGGGGTGCGGCTGGTGCTGACCTTCGCCCCGGCCAGCGGCCTGTCCGGCACGCTCACCCGCGACTCGCTGCTCGACCCATGAAGCGCCTGCGCCGTCCGGATGCGGCCCGGCAGGGCGGTGCCGCCCTGCTCACCGCGATGGTCATCGTGACGCTGGTCACGACGCTGGCTGGATCGATGCTGTGGCAGCAGTGGCGTGCGGTCCAAGTCGAGTCGGCCGAACGGGCGCGCAACCAGGCCGCGTGGATCCTGAACGGCGCGCTCGACTGGGCTCGCCTGATCCTCAAGGAAGATGCCAAGACCGGCCGCCCGACCTCGCTCAACGAACCCTGGGCCACGCCATTCGAGGAAGCCCGGCTGTCGACCTTCCTGGCCGCCGATACGGCGCATGCCGAGGATGCGCCGGAGGCCTTTCTGTCGGGCAGCATCGTCGACGCCCAGTCGCGCTACAACCTGACCAACCTCGCGAGCCAGGGCAAGGTGGTCGAGGCCGAGCAGCAGGCGCTGGAGCGCCTGTGCCAGACGCTCGGCATCGCGAGCGACGTGGCGGGCCGGCTGGCCAGCGGGATCAACGATGCGCAGGCCGGCGGCGCCAATGCGCCGCTGCTGCCGGCCTCGATCGCCCAGCTCGGCTGGCTCGGCATCGACGCCGAAGCGGTCCGCCAGCTCGCACCCTACGTGACGCTGCTGCCCGAGCCGACGCCGCTGAACCTCAACACCGCCCCGCGCGAGGTGCTCGCGGCGGTGCTGGGCGGGCTCAACCTCTCCGGCGCCGAACGGCTGATCCAGGCGCGCCGGACCGCCCCGTTCAAGAACCTCGCCGCGGTCGAGGCCCTGCTGCCCGCGATCGCGCCGCTCGATCCGAAGCGCGTCGGCGTGCTGTCGAACTATTTCGAGGTGCGCGGCCGGCTGCGCCTGCTCGACCGCGTGCTCGAGGAACGCAGCCTCATGCGGCGCAGGGGCCGCGAGGCCATCGTGCTGCAGCGCGAGCGCGTTTCGACCCGCGAGGCCGCTGGCGGCTGACCTGCGCCGCAGGCCCGCGAACCGGGTGTCGCGCCCGGTGCAGAAGGGTTAGAACCGGGCTCGAACGCGCAAGGTGCCTGCCTACAATGCCCCGCAGCCTTGCCCTGCCCACCCTTGCGCCGCCCTCTCCCATTCCCGCCTTTCACCGCTCGCGCCCCATGTCCCTCCTCGTCATCCAGCTTCCCGAACGGCGACGCATGGGCGCGGGCGACGCCGTCGCAAGCGTGCCGCCTGCCGGCTCGGCCGCGATCGAATACCGCTATCTCACGAGCGCCGACGGTCGCAGCGTGCAGGCGCAAGGCGAGTGCGCGGCCGCTCTCCTGCCGGCCGCGACGACGGTGATCGCGGTGCTCGGCGACGCCGACGTGAGCTGGCACCGCATCGTGTTGCCCAAGGCGCCGGCAAACCGGCTGCGCGCCGCGTTGGTCGGCGTGCTCGAAGAGTCCCTGCTCGACGACCCCGAGGCCGTTCACCTCGCGCTCGCGCCGGGGGCGACGCCGGGCCAGCCGACCTGGATCGCCGCGGTCGACCGCGTCTGGGTGGCGCGCGAGCTGGCGCGGCTCGAACAGGCCGACGTGCGGGTCGAGCGGCTGGTCCCGATGGCCTGGCCCGACGATCCGCCGGCCGGCCATTTTTTCGAGACCGCTGCCGGTGCCGGGGCCGACGAATCGCAGGTTCATCTGAGCTGGGCGCACGCAGACGGCGTGGCCTGCATCCGCTTGCACGGCGGGCTGGCGCGCGCGCTCGTACCGGAGCCCGCTCTGCCCGGCACGCGCTGGAGCACCACAGCAGGCGCGGCGACAGCGGCGGAGGTGTGGCTCGGCGCGCCGGTCGCCGTCATGACGCCGGCGCAGCGCCTGTTGCAGGCCTCGCGCAGCCTGTGGAACCTGCGGCAGTTCGATCTCGTCGCGCGCACCCGCGGCGCGCTCGCCCTGCGCGACGGGTTGCGCCGGCTCGCCAGCCCGGCCTGGCGTCCGGTGCGCTGGGGCGTGGTCGCGCTGGTGGCCGCCCAAATCGTGGGCCTGAATTTCGCGGCGTGGCAGCAGGGCGAGCTGCTGAAGGCACGCCGCACGGCGCTGCTGAATGTCGTCAGCAACACCTATCCGCGCGTCAGCACCCTGGACGTGCAGCGCGACGCCGCGGCCGTGATGCAGCGCGAGGCGCAGGCCCAGCGCACGCTCGCCGGCAAGGCCGGCGAGGGCGACCTCGAGCCGATGCTGCAGGCGGCCGCCGTGGCCTGGCCGGCCGACCGCGGGCCGGTCGAAAGCCTGCGCTTCGAGCCCGGCCAGCTGAGCCTCGCGGCAGCGGGCTGGAGCCCGACCCAGATCGACGCCTTCCGCAATGCGCTGCGCCCGCTCGGCCTGCAGGCGGTGGCGAACGAAGGCCGGCTCGTTCTGAGCCGCGCCCGCCCGGGCGCCGCCTCATGAGCGATCCGGCCGGCCAGGCGGCGGCATGGTGGACTTCGCGCCAGCAGCGCGAGCGCCAGACGGTGCGTGCGGGGGCTCTGGCGGTCGGCATCGTCATCGTCTGGCTGCTCGGCGTGCAGCCGGCTTGGCGCACGCTGCGCGACACGCCGCCGCAACTAGACCGGCTCGATGCCGAGCTCGCGCAAATGCAGCGCATCGCCGCCGAAAGCCGCGAGTTGCGCAATGCGGCGCCGGTCTCGACCGCGCAGGCCGCC
>JBDSEG010000209.1:0-4013 GCA_039920165.1 Burkholderiaceae bacterium | reverse complement strand
GGCACCGTCGGCAAGCCCTACGACGGCGTCGAGAGCCGCATCGACCCGCAGTCCGGTGAAGTGCAGATGAAGAGCCCGGGCGTGATGCTGGGCTATTTCAAGGAGCCCGAACTGACGCGCCAGGCCTTCACCGAAGACGGCTGGCTGCGCACCGGCGACAAGGGCGCGCTCGATCCGAAAGGCAATCTGCGCATCACGGGCCGGGTGAAGGATCTGTTCAAGACCAGCAAGGGCAAATATGTCGCTCCGGCGCCGATCGAGGACCGGCTGGGTGCCAATCCGATGATCGAAGCCTGCGTCGTCACCGGCGCCAACCTCGGCGCGCCGCTCGGCCTCGTGATGCTCAACCCCGCCGCCGCGCAGCGCGCCGCCGACGCGGCCAACCGGCCCGAGATGGAGGCCACGCTCGCCGCGCATCTGAAGGCGGTCAATGCGACGCTCGACCCGCACGAGCAGCTGTCGGGCCTGATCGTCGTCACGACGCCGTGGACCATCGACAACGGCTTCATCACGCCGACCTTCAAGGTCAAGCGCAACCGCATCGAAGAGGTCTACGGCGCCTTCTTCGAGCGCTGGTCCGAGGGACGCTCGAAGGTCGTGTGGCACGCGGGCTGAGGCCGGACCGCAGCTAGACCGGGTGAGATGCGCGCTCGCCGGCGCTGCGCACCGGCATGATGTGAATCCCCTGCGGGTCGAGCTGGAGAAAAAAGCGGCTTCCCGGCGCGATGCCCAGATCGCGCACGCGCCGGGTCGTGATATCGATGTGGATGGCGCTATCGGCACGGTCCACCGGTGCGCAGTCGAGTGTCGTGATCTCGCCCAGGCTGCGCAGACGGCGCAGCGTGCAGGGCAGCACGTTGGCCCCGTGCGGAACCTGCTCATGCAACTGGACATGCTGGCCGGCAATGACCCAGCGCACGGCGATGCCATCCTGCAGGCGGCCCTTGTCCACCGTCTGCAACGCCAGGCCGCGTTCGTCGTCGCCCCATTGCAGCCAGCCCGGCTGGTCCGGCCGCGGTTTTCGGAAGATGCCGTCGTGGATGTCGCGCACGCCGACGAGCGCCGCCACGCGCGCATTGCGAGGCCGCGACAGCACCTGTTCGGGTGAGCCTTCCTGCAAGGTCGCGCCGCCGTCCAGGATGCACAAGCGGTCGGCGAGCAGACGTGCCTCGCGCAGATCGTGGGTGACCATCACGATCGGCAACTGCACCCGCTCGCGCACCTTGACCAGCTCGTCGTACAGCGCCTGGCGCGTCGGCTGATCGACGGCCGAGAAGGCTTCGTCCAGCAGCAGCACCTGGGGCGAGCGGGCCAGCGCACGCGCCAGCGCCACCCGCTGCCGCTGACCCCCCGACAACTCGCCCGGACGGCGATCGGCCAGCCCCTGCAGCTGCATATCGGCCAGCAGCCGCCGCGCTGCGTCCGGGTCGGCGCCGGCCGGCAGCGCGAGGGCCACGTTCTGCACCGCGCTCAGGTGCGGGAACAGCGCGTAGTGCTGGAACACCATCCCGACCCGGCGCAGCCGGGCCGGCACGCGAACGCCGGTGCTCGAATCGAACCAGACCGCATCGCCCATCGCGACCCGGCCGGCCTCGACATCGAGCAGCCCGGCGATCGCCCGCAATACGCTGGTCTTGCCGCTTCCCGAGGGGCCGACGAGTGCCAGCAGTTCGCCCGGCGCGCACTGCAGCTCGACCTGCAAAGGAATCGGGCCGGCCTGGGCCAGGCGAACGCTCAGCACCGGATGCCTACCGGACCCCGGCCAGCGGCCGGGCCCGCGTCAGCCACGCGGTGGCGACCAGGGTGGCCAGCGACGCCGCGAGCAGCGTCGCCGACATGACGCCGGCGGCGTGCATGTCGAAGCTCTGGACCCGGTCGTAGATCGAGATCGCGATCGTCCGGGTCTCGCCCGGAATGCTCCCGCCCACCATCAGCACGACGCCGAATTCGCCCAGAGTGTGCGCCGCCGTCATGATCAGCCCGCCGACGATGCCGCGCCACGCCAGCGGCAGCTCGACGCGCCAGAGCGTTCGCCAGCGCGACAGGCCGCATGTCGTTGCCGCGTCGTACAGATCGGTCGGGATCGCTTCGAAGGCGCGCTGCATCGGCATCAATGCGAACGGGATGTTGAATACCACGCTGGCCACCAGCAGCCCCTCGAACGAGAACGCGAGCGTATGGCCGCTGAGCTGCTGCCAGAACCGACCGAGCGGCGCCGCGCCGCCCATGACGACGAGCAGGTAGTAGCCCAGCACGGTGGGCGGCAGGACCAGCGGCAGCGCCAGCGCGGCTTCGGCCAGCGGCCGGAACCGGCTCGTGCTGCGTGCCAGCGCACGCCCCGCCAGCACGCCGAGCGGGAGCAGGATGAGCGCGGTGGCCAGCGCGAGCCAGGCCGAGAGGCGAAAGGCTTGCCAATCCACCGGGGCTACGGCAGCGACTCGCCCGGCAGGACGAAGCCGTAGCGCTTGAACACGGCGCGCGCGGCGGGCTCCTGCAAAAACGCATAGAACTCGCGCGCGGTGGCGCCGGCCTGGCGCGTCAGCACCATGCGCTGACGCAGCGGCTGGTGCAGCCGCTCAGGGATCAGCGCGTAGCTGCCGGCCTTCGAGAACGCCGGCGCTAGCGCCAGTGACAGCGCGAAGATTCCGCCCTGCGCGGACCCCGATGCAGCGAACTGCGCCGCCTGCGAGACGTTCTCTGCGAGCACGAGCTTCGGCTGGATGGCGCTCCACAGCCCGACCGCCTGCAGCGCCTGCATGGCAGCGCGGCCGTACGGCGCGTGCGCGGGGTTGGCGATCGCGAATCGGCTCGCGCGTCCGTCGGCGAGGGCCCGGCGCAAGTCGGCGAGTTCGGGGTCGGCCTGGATCGGTGAACCCCGCGGAACGAACAGCACGATCCGCCCGGTGGCGTACGGGCTGCCGCGATCGAGCGTCATGCGTCGATCCGCGAGCTGGAAGACGAAGTCTTCGTCGGCCGACATGAACAGCTCGAATGGTGCGTCCTGGGCGATCTGGCGCACGAAGTTGCCCGACGAGCCGTAGCTGACGTTGAGCGTCTTGCCGGTGCGCTGGCGGAAGCCGTCGAGGATTTCGTCGAGCGCGAATTTCAGGTCGGACGCGGCCGCCACGTTGGGCACCGGCCGGGCCGCGAAGGCGCCCGCGCACAGCAGCAAACCCGGCAGGGACCGGAGCAGAACAAGCCTGCGCGCGAGGGCTTTCATGACCCGCGGCAGTCTTGTGCGCTCAAGGCGCGGCGGCCTGGAGGTGGATGTCGATCAGGCGCAGCACTTCGTCCGGGTCGACCGGCTTTACCATGTGGCGGTCGAAGCCGGCGAGCAGTGCCCGGGCGCGCACGGTCGGACCGTCGTAGCCGGTGAGCGCGACCATCAGCGGCATGCCGACATTGCCATTGCCGCTGGCGCGCATGCGGCGCGCGACCTCGTAGCCGTCCATCTCGGGCAGGCCGATATCGCACAGCACGACCTGCGGCCGCTCGCGCGCAAAGCTGGCCAGCGCTTCGGGGCCGTCCAGCGCGACCACCACCGCGTGGCCCGACATCTCCAGCAGCATCGCGAGCATCTCGGCGGCATCGACGTTGTCGTCGACCAGCAGCACGCTCGCCGTCTTCGGTCCGATCGCGGCCGTCGCAGCGACCGCAGCGGGCGGATCGTCGGTGCGAACCGGCTCGGGCACGCGCGCCAGGCTGATGACGAATTCGCTGCCCCGGCCGGTGCCGGCGCTGAATGCTTCGACGCTTCCGTCATGCAGCTCGACCATGCTGCGCACGACCGTCAGCCCGATGCCGAGTCCGCCCTGGGCGCGGTTGAGCGAGCGTTCGTTCTGAGCGAACAGGTCGAAGATATGCGGAAGCGCGACGGCGGCGATGCCCACGCCGTTGTCCTTGATCCGGATTTCGACCCGCTCGCCGAGCGCGCGTGCACGGACCGCAATCGCACCGCCTTCCGGCGTGTATTTGGCGGCGTTGTGCAGCAGGTTGCTGACCACCTGCTCCAG
>JBDSEG010000208.1:0-15473 GCA_039920165.1 Burkholderiaceae bacterium | reverse complement strand
GCGGCGCTCAAGGAGTACGAGCAATCGCAGATCCGCGAACCGAACCGGCTTCGCGGCTACGCCGGCGCCGCCGCGGCGGCGGACGCCGCGGGGGACCGTGACAAGGCGCGCGCGCACCATGCCAAGCTCGTCGAGTTGACGCGCGCGGCCGATACCGCGCTGCCGGAGATCGCGCGCGCGAAGACCTACCTCGCCGCCGCGAAGTGAAGGTCGGTCGGCGCGAAGTCGTCCTCGCGGCCCTGGGCCTCACAGCGCTCCGCGAGGCCGTCGCGGTCTCTTCCGACGAGGGCGACGACCAGGCGCTGCTCGCCGACGCCGATTACGCAGCCGGCCGCGCCTCCTTGAAGGCGGGCCAGTTCGCCGTCGCGTTGGCGCGCTTCGAGTCGGCGCTGAAGCGCTTCCCCGAGGCGGCCGACCTGCATAACGAACTCGGCTTCACACACCGCAAGCTCGGCCGCCTCGAACGCGCCTTCTTTCATTACAAACGCGCCCTCGCGATCAAGCCCGACCACCGCGGCGCGCACGAGTACATCGGCGAGGCCTACCTGATGTCCGGCGATGTCGCGAGCGCCGAAAAACATCTGGCGGCGCTGCGCGCGATCTGCGTGCTGCCGTGCGAAGAGCTCGCCGATCTGGAAAAGGCGGTGGTCGAGTTCAAGGCCCGGCGCTGATCCCGGGCGCCCGGCATGCGCATCGGGAAACCTCGGATGCTGCGGGGAAAGGCCCCGCCTATCGTTGCTCGTCGCCGCCGCCTCGACTCGCAATTCGAGCGAGTTCGCGGCGCTCTTCAAACGCAGCGAGCCCGCTGAGGGAACCCCATGAAGAACTCGATCCGTTCATTGCCGCGGCTGGCGGCGCTGTTTCTGACCGCCGCGTCGGGGGCCGTCTACGCGCAGTCGGCCGAACCGGCTGCACCGGTAGCGCCTGCCGTCACCGCAGCCGCGACCGCGAAGGCGGCGCCCGTCGCGGCGGCCAAGCCGGTCGCGCCGCGGGGCGGCAAGCCGGGCGCGCTGAGGGAACATCTGAACCTGCTCAAGCAGGCGCTGCCGCCGAGTTCGACCGAAGGTCCGGGCTCTGCCGGCGACTCCGGCTTCGAACAGCGCGCCTATCCCGACAGCGATATCCCACTCGCGCGCATCGAAGCCGCGCGAGCTGCCGCGAAGACGCTGCAGGGCCGCGATTTCCCGACCGGCAAGGCCCGTCCGGGAACCTTGGTGAGCATCGGCCCGCGCGACGCGCTTTATCCGCTGAGCCCGTTCCGCAGCTCGGCCAGCTATGTGCCCAACGACTATCTCGCCGGCGGCCGCACGGTCGCGCTGGCGATCGATCCGAACTGCAGCGAGGGCCAGTGCCGGCTCTGGGCCGCGCCGGCCGGCGGCGGCATCTGGCGGACCAAGAATGCGCTGAACGGGCAGCCCAACTGGGACTATCTGAGCGGGCCGTTCGGCATCAATGCGGTCGGCTCGATTTCCATAGATCCGAACGATCCGACCGGCAATACGCTGTGGGTCGGCACCGGCGAGCCGAACGCCTGCGGCGGTGGCTGCATCGCCGGCGTGGGCCTGTACAAGACGACCGACGGCGGCGATAGCTGGGTCGGCCCGCTCGGCGCGGCGGCGTTCAACGCGCGCGGCGTGGGCGCGATCGCGGTCAAGCCCGGCGATCCGAACACCATCTACGCCGCTTCGGCGCGCGCCGGCCGCGGCATCTCTTCGGTGGCCGGCAGCACCATCACCCTGGTCCCCGGTGCTCCGGCCTGGGGTCTGTACAAATCGGTCGACGGCGGCACGAACTGGACTTTCCTTCACAACGGTGCGCCTACCGCCGCCGCCTGCGACACGCCCGCCAAGGCGACTGCCGGCGGCTCGCCGTGCTCGATCCGCGGCGTGCGCGACCTGGCGATCGATCCTAGCGACTCGAATACGGTCTACGCCGCCTCGTTCCAGCGCGGCGTCTGGCGCTCCAACGATTCCGGTGCGACCTGGACCCAGATCAAGCCATCGATCAACGCCGCGCAAAGCACCTCGCGGCCGATGATCGCCGTCAACCTGCTGCCGAACGGCAATACGCGCATGTACGTCGGCGAGGGCAACGTCGGATCGCCGTATGCGCGGCTGTACCGGTCGGACAACGCGCGCACCGGCGTGCCGGTGTTCTCCGACATGACGAGCAACGATCCGGCCAACCCCGGCTACGGCTCGTTCAACTACTGCAGCGGCCAGTGCTGGTACGACAACTTCGTGGTCTCGCCGGCCGGCCATCCGGACATCGTCTACCTCGGCGGGTCGTACGCCTATGGCGAGACCGGCGGTATCTCGAACGGCCGTGCGGTCGTTCTGTCGACCAACGGCGGCGTGTCGTTTACCGACATGACGATGGACGGGACCGACCCCGTGCATCCGAACGGGCTGCATCCGGACCAGCACCATCTCGTCGTGCAGCCCGGCAACCCGCTGCGCTTCTTCGAGGCATCGGACGGCGGCATCATGCGTTCGAGTGGGCAGTTTTCCGACGTGTCCGGCTGGTGCGATTCGCGCGGCCTGGCCGCAACGGCGCTGGCGCGTTGCAAGCAGTTGCTGTCGCGCGTTCCGTCCAAGCTCGAGAGCGTGAACAAAGGCCTGTCGACGCTGCAATTCCAAAGCCTTTCGGTCAGCCCGCACAACGCCAACATCGTGCAGGGCGGAACCCAGGACAACGGTACGTGGCAGTCGACCGGAAACCCGGTCCGCTGGATCAACACCATGATCGGCGACGGCGGGCAATCGGGCTTCGACGTCGGCAACCCCGAATTCCGCTTTCACACCTTCTTCGACGCGTCGCCCGATGTGAATTTCAGCGGCGGCGATATGGCCGACTGGAACTGGATCGGCGACCCGATCTACGGTACCGGCGGGCAGTTTTATGTGCCCATCATCAGCGACCCGAGAGTCAGCAAGACGATGTTCGTCGGCGCGGCCAATGTCTGGCGCACCAAGACCTGGGGCATGGGGACGATGACGCTGGCCGAGTTCCGAGGCCACTGCAATGAGTGGACCGGCGACTTCGCGGTCGTCTGCGGCGACTGGCAGCAGATCGCCACGCCCTCGCTCATCGCTTCGAGCCGCGGCGACCGAGCGGCCGGCGCCGTCGCCGCCATTGAGCGCATCGCGACCGACACTTCGACCGCCTGGGCCGCGACCACCACGGGGCGCATCTTCATCTCGAAGAATGTGGACGCCGAACCGGCCGGCGCGGTGACCTGGACGCGCCTCGACTCGCTCGCGGCCAACGACCCGAACCGCTTCGTTACCAGCATCCACATCGACCCCGCGAACGGCAACCGGGCCTGGGTTTCGTACAGCGGCTTCAGCGCGACGACCCCGGCCACGCCCGGCCATGTGTTCGAGGTCGTCTACAACCCCGGCGCCGGCACCGCCACCTGGAGCGACCGCAGCTTCGACATGGGCGACATCCCGGTCAACGATGTGGTGCGCGACGACGTGAACGGCGATCTGTATGCCGCGACCGATTTCGGCGTCTTCCGCCTCGCTGCCGATACGAGCAGCTGGACTGTTGCCGCACCCGGCATGCCGATGGTCGAAGTCGCCGGGCTGACCATCGTTCCCGCGGCGCGCAAGCTGTATGTCGCAACCCACGGACTGGGGGCCTGGCTGCTCAATCTGCCTTAGCCGTACCGAGCCGTCGCTGGTCCGACTCGCGCGCGGGGCGGGCCGCGTGAAGGCGGCACCCGCGACGCTCTATTTCGTCCCGAACAGCCGGTCGCCCGCGTCGCCGAGACCAGGGACGATATAGCCGTGGCTGTTCAGCTCGCGGTCGATGGCGGCGGTATAGACCGGCACGTCGGGGTGTGCGGCGTGGAAGCGCTTCAGCCCCTCGGGCGCGGCGAGCAGGCAGACAAAGCGGATCGAGCGCGGGTGGGTTTCCTTCAGCCGGTCGACCGCCGCCACGGCCGAGTTGCCGGTCGCGAGCATCGGGTCGAGGACGATGGCATCGCGCTCGTGCATGTCGCCGGGCATCTTGAAGTAATACTCGATCGCGCCCAGCGTCTTTGGATCGCGGTACAGCCCGATATGGCCGATCCGCGCGCCCGGCACGACGTTGAGCATGCCGTCCATCAGCCCGGCTCCGGCCCGCATGATGCTCACGAAGACGGTCTTCTTGCCGTCGATCACCGGCGACTGCATCGTTTCGAGCGGGGTCTCGATCTCGATCAGCTGGGTCGGCATGTCGCGCGTGACCTCGTAGGCCATCAGCATGCTGATCTCACCGAGCAGGCGCCGGAAGCTGCTGGTGCTGCGTTCGCGCTGGCGCATCAGTGTGAGCTTGTGCTGGATCAGCGGATGCGTGATGTGGTGGATTCGAGCCGTCATGGCGCCCCCTGGGATGAGCCGCCAGCATATCGCCGCCGGTGCCGAGCGGGTTTGCGATCGATGCCCGCGCGGCGCGTCGGGCTTGTCCTGCGCCGCGAGCAGGCATAGCATTTCGATCTGCTCATCTGTCGGCGACATTCTTTGCAACACCACACCGGCGGTGAAATCGGACAACGGTCGAGGACCGCGTTCGCCCGAGAAAGTCATTCGGTCCTCAGTGAAAACTCAGGAGAACTGACATGGTCACTTACGTTGGATTGCTGAGCTTTACCGACAAGGGCATTCAGGACATCAAGAAAACAACCGAACGCGCCGCCGCCGCCAAGGAGATCGCCAAGAAATTCGGCGTCAACATGCGCGAGATCTTGTGGACGATGGGCGAGTGCGACATCGTCTGCATCCTCGAAGCCGAGGACGAGACATCGCTGGCCGCCTTCAATCTCGCCACCGCCATGCAGGGCAACGTGCGCTCGCGCTCGCTACGCGCCTATACGGCCGGGGACATGGACAAGGTCCTGGCCAAGCTGCCCTAGGCCGCACCCGCGACGGCTCGGTGCGAGCGTCTCGCGCCGGGCCACCTCAATGCTATGGGGATGACCCCGGGCGGCTTCGCAGCAAGCGGCTCGACGCATCCCGCCATCAAGGAGGCTGACATGGCCCGCGACTGGTTGATTGAAGCCAAGTACATCGAATATTGCAGCTGCGATCTCGGCTGTCCCTGCGAGGCGATGGCCGACCCGACCCAGGGCTACTGCACCGGGCTGGTCGGCTTCAAGATCGACAAAGGCCGTTGCGACGCGGTGTCGCTGGATGGGTTGGCCGTCGTGGCGACCTTCTTTTTCCCGCGTGCCATCCATCACGGGCAGGGCGTCATGCATCCCATCATCGACGAGCGCGCCGATGCGGCGCAGAGGGATGCGTTGTTCTATATCTTGTCGGGCGCCGACCAGAAGGTCGGCACCATGTTCCAGATCTTCTCGATCATCATCGAGACCATCAAGGATCCGCTGTTCGCGCCGATCCGCTTCGACTGGGATCTGGACCAGCGGCGCGCCCGCATCGAGGTGCCCGCCGCGGTGCGCGCCGAAAGCGAGCCGATCCGCAACCCGGTCACCGACGCCGAGCATCAGATGATCACGGTGTTGCCCGATGGCTGGGTCTTCCACGAGGCCGAGAACGTTGCCGGTTTTGCGAAAGGCACCGGCCCGATCAAGTTCGACCTGAACCGCCGCAGTTCGATGGCCAACGTGGCCTGGGGTCCGAACGGCCTGGTTCACAGCTTTGCCGAATACAAGCAGAAGTTCGGCCGGCCTTAGATCGCGCGGCGCGGGGTGCTCGTGTCGACGACGATGCTGCGGCGCGACCGTCTGCTGCTGATGGCGGGGCTGCTCGCGGTGCTCGGCATGGCGTGGGTCTGGCTGCTCGCCGGCGCCGGGATGGATATGAACGCATTCGAGATGACCGCGATGGCCGGCATGGACGGCTGGCTCATGCAGCCGGCGGTGTGGACGCCGGCCTATGCCGCGCTCATCTTCGCCATGTGGTGGGTGATGATGATCGCGATGATGTTGCCGAGCGCAGCACCGGTGCTGCTGCTGTTCACCCGCGTCAATCGCGCGCACCGGTCGGCCCGGGCGCCCCTGGCGACGAGCGCCTGGTTCGCGGCCGGGTACCTGCTTGCCTGGGGCGGCTTCGGCGCCGTCGCCACGGCGCTGCAATGGGGCCTGGAGTCGGTCCGGCTGCTGTCGCCGATGCTCGAGACGACCCCGCGCTGGCTCGGCGCCGGCATCCTGGTCGCGGCCGGCGTCTGGCAGCTCTCGCCGATCAAGGCAGCGTGTCTGCGCCACTGCCGCACGCCACTCGGATTTCTGATCCACCGCTGGCGCGCCGGCGCCTGGGGCGCCGTGTGCATGGGGCTCGAGCACGGCGCCTTTTGTCTGGGCTGTTGCTGGTTCCTGATGCTGTTGCTGTTCTTCGGCGGTGTCATGAACCTGTACTGGATCGTCGGGCTCGCGGCCTTCGTGCTGCTCGAAAAGACCGTCCCGCACGGTCACCGTTTCGGCCGCTGGGCGGGCTTGGCGCTCGTCGTGTGGGGTGTCGCGCTGGCGACCCTGCCGCTGTGACCGGCCGCCTTCACTTCAGTAGTGGATGCTGCGCGGCGCGCCGCCGCCCACCGCGATCGATTCGCCGTTGATCGCGCGCGAGAGCGGCGAGCACAGGAAGGCGACCACGTCGGCCACCTCGTCGGCATCGACCAGATGCCTGATCGAGTTGCCCGCCGCCATCTGCTCATAGACCGCCTGCTCCGAAAGCCCTTGCGCGGCGGCCCGTGCCGCGACCAGCGGTGCAGTGCGTTCGGTGCGCGTGAGACCCGGGTGGACGACATTCACCTGCACGCCGTGCGGGCCGAGTTCGTCGGCCAGATTCTTGGTCAGCGCGGCGACCGC
This sequence comes from Burkholderiaceae bacterium, assembly GCA_039920165.1. Classification (GTDB taxonomy): domain Bacteria; phylum Pseudomonadota; class Gammaproteobacteria; order Burkholderiales; family Burkholderiaceae_C; genus JBDSEG01. Next base: position 8,656 of record JBDSEG010000208.1, on the reverse strand, counting down.
GATATTGCGCATGCTGCCGACCGCGTTGCCCGTCTGCCGCGCCGCCAGACCGCTCACATTGACGATGCGGCCCCAGCCGGCGTTGCGCATGGCGGGCGCCACCTCGCGCGCGCACCGCAAGTAGCCCATCACCTTGGTATTCATTTCGGCGTGGAAGAACTCGCCGGTGATCTCGGCGAGCAGCGGCGGGCTCGCGAATCCGGCCGGCTCGGCCGCGGCATTGACGAGGATGTCGATCGTGCCGCCCAGCCCGTCCACCGCTTCGGCCACGGCACGCCGGACCTGCGCATCGTCGCCCGTATCGGCGGCGACCGCGATCACCTTGCGGCCGCTCGTCGCGGCGATCTCGTGCGCTGCGGCGGACAGCGTATCGATATGGCGGGCCAACAGCGCGACATCGGCGCCTTCGCTTGCCAATGCGCGCGCAATCGACTTGCCGATGCCGCGGCTGCCGCCGGTCACCAGCGCGCGCTTGCCTTGCAGTTGCAGATCCATCGCGGCCTTTCGAGTGCGGACCGCGATGGTAGCCAGCGCTGGCTCAGTCGTCGCTCAACTGCCCGCGGATCTCGCCGCCCGGGAACTTGCTCGAATGCACGTTGGCATAGGCGACGCCGGCGCGGATTGCGGCGATCAACTCGTCGAACTCTCCGGCCGCGATCCCTTGGTTGAACGCACCCTGGCCCGCGGCCGCGCCGACCATCTTCGCCGCGGTCAGCGTGCCCGACACCGTGCCGGACTGTGGACAGGTTGGCGACGAGCCGGTGGGATCGACGTTGACGCTTGTTTGGCACAACCAGATCGTGATGCCGCCGTTCACGCCCTTCTGGCCGAAGTGGATGTGGGCCTGCCGCACGTCGCCTTCGAGGCCGGCGTAGCGCAACTCGTAGTCGATGGTGCCGGCTGCTGCATTCACCTTGGCGCTGAACTTGCCGGTCGCCGTCGACGAGACGGCGGGCACTTCCTGATAGCCCTTGAGCCGCGTTTCGATGCCGTCGTGGGCGAGTGCGCTGCCGGCGGTTAACACGGTCACCGCAAGCGCGGACATAGTCGGGCCGAAGATTCTTCGCATGCTCGTCTCCTTCTTCGTGGGGGCTGTCCGCCAGCCGATGCGCCGCGCCCGCACCGGGACGGCGTCGGGTCGCGTGCCGGTATACGCAGCGTCTGCGAGCGCTATTCCGCCGCGTTAAAACACCGTGCCGTCGCTCTCGATCGCGACCGGTGGCGCGCCGCCCGGCCGCAGCTCGGCGGCGATCTGCCGTCCCGCGGCCCACGTGCCGCCTTCGAGCATGCGCACGAGCGGCAGCACTTCGGCAGTCGCGCCGAGCTCGTTGCGCGCCCGCGGCGCGAGTTCGTCGAGCAGCGTCACGGTCAGCGCGCGCCACTCGACCACCCATTCCTCGCCGGGCGTGCGCGCTCGCGCGGCGAAGCCCGGATCGCGCGGCACGATCAAGCCCGCGTCGATGAACAGGCCGCCGTTGCGATATTCCGGCAGGCCGGTCAGCGCATCGAGGCCGGTCACTGCCACGCCGGCCGATTCAAAGGGCTCGATCAGCGAATAGGCCAGCCACTGGCTGAGCTTGTGGAACGGCACGAGGCCGGCGCTAGGTCCGCTGCCGCCGGCGTGCGGATGAGGCCACACATCGCCGATCGGCGTTGCGCCCAGGCGCTGCCCGCTCGGCCAGATGGCGCTGAAGGTATCGAGCAGCAGGCCAAGCAGCCGCGCCGCCGTCACTTCGTGATGCATGGCGACGGGCCGCGTCCGGTGCGTCCGTCGGTTCAGCTGCGGGGCGTGCGGGTGCAGCGTCAGCGCATCGAGCAGATGGCCCGGCTGGCCGGTCGCGGTAAAGGTTTGCGGCTGCGCGCGCAGCGCCTCGCCGAGGCGATTGAGCAATGCGGCGCGGCCCGCGAGTCCGACCAGTGGGTTGCCCGCACCGGCCTGGAAGATCGTCGCGAGCCGGTCTTCGTCGATCGCAAGCAGCGCTGCGGCATCGACGCGGTACGGGTCGCCCGGGTCGGACGAGAACGCGCCGTCCATGAAGGCGCGAAAGCTCGCCACGCCCAGGCCCTCGGAGCGCACGTGACGCTGGCCGGTCGCCCCCTCGCGGTAAGACCAGCCCGACCCGGCACCGGCATCGAGCAGCACGCTCACCAGCGCGAGGTCGATTCGCGCACGCGCCGCGGCCACCGCGCTGCGGCCGGTGAGAAGCGCATCCAGCTCGGCTCGGCGGTCGATGCCGCCGGCCTCGAAGTGGCGCCAGCGGCTGTGCAGCGGGATCTGCGACAGGTCGGCGAAGCGCGAGCGGGTCAGCGTGGCGACGCGCCGGGTCACGTCGTCCAGGCGTTCGCGATCGAGGGTGAAGTGCGCCGAACCGCCGGCCTCGACCGTGCGCGTGATATTTGCGCAACGCTCGCGGATGGTGGCCGGATCGCGCAGCAGCGCGACGCCCGGGCCGATATCGTCAGGCAAGGCTGCGGCCCTTGGTCTGCGCCAGGCTTTCTTCGCTCGGCACCGCACCGTCCGTGAAGTAGCCGGCCGCGATCTTGGCTTCGATCTCGACTCGTGCATCGGCCGGCACCAGCGCGTCGGGAATCTTGACCCGCTCGCCGACCTCGATGCCGCTGCCGGTGATGGCGTCGTACTTGTCGTTGCTCATCGACACCAGCCGGTGAATCTTGCGGATGCCGAGCCAGTGCAGCACGTCGGGCATCAGCTCCTGGAAGCGCATGTCCTGCACCCCGGCGACGCACTCGGTGCGCAGGAAATAGTTGCTCGCGCTGTCGCCGCCGAGCTGGCGCTTGCGCGCGTTGTAGACCAGGAATTTGGTCACTTCGCCGAGCGCGCGGCCCTCCTTGCGGCTGTACGCGATGAGGCCCACGCCGCCGAGCTGCGCGCCCTTGATGCACTCCTCGATCGCATGCGTAAGGTAAGGCCGGCAGGTGCAGATGTCGGAGCCGAAAACATCGGAGCCGTTGCACTCGTCGTGCACCCGCGCGGTCAGCGTGACGCTCGTGTCCGACAGGTGCCGCGGGTCGCCGAAGATATAGAGCGTCTGCCCGCCGATCGGCGGCAGAAAGACTTCGAGGTCGCTGCGCGTCACGAGCTCGGGGTACATGCCGCCGGTCTCTTCGAAGAGCGCGCGTCGCAGGTCGGCCTCGCTCACCTTGAAGCGCTTCGCCACCCCGGGCAGCCACCACACCGGCTCGATCGCCACCTTGGTGACGACGGCCGAGCCGTTCTCGAGCAGCACCCGGTTATCGGGCACCAGGCGCTGGAAGGCGAGGGCGTGGCGGATCTCCGGCAGGTCGATGTGCGCCTGCGTGACGGCGATCGTCGGGCGGATGTCGTAGCCCTGCGCGATCGCGTCACTGAAAACATCGGCCACCGAGGCTCCCCAGGGGTCGATCGAGACAATCCGGTCGGCCTCGAACCATTGCGGGTGCGGGCCGAACGCCTGGGTCGGCGAGGTGTTGGTGAGGTCGGCGCGGTGCCCCTTGACGAGGCTGCCAGCCGCGACGGCGAGCGCCCGGTAGATGCCGTAGCTGCCGCTGTGGGTGCCGATCACGTTGCGCTGGCTGCGGTTGGTCGTGCTGCCGACGACCGGCCCGCGTTCGAGCGCACTCGGCGCACCCCAGTGGATCGGCAACGCGCCCGACGGACCCTGCTGGCCGGGATGCGAGGTCAGTCGGATGTGGCTGTTGGGAATCGAATCGGTGGGCATGGCAAAGCTCCTGCGCGAGTCTTGCAATGTAGCGATCCGCGCCGCGCCGCGGGGCGTCGGGCGGGCGGGGTTCGTTCACAGCTTCTCAGCGCTCGCCCTTTCGGTACGGCTTCATCAGCGCCTGCGGATAGGCGGCGCGGCGCGCCACCAGCACCAGCGCAACGATGCTCAGCACATACGGCAGCATGAGATAGACCTGGTACGGAACGGCGATGCCGAACAGGCCGCCGCCCGACTGCTGAAGGCGCAGCTGCAGCGCGTCGAACAGCCCGAACAGCAGCGCGCCCAGCAGTGCCTTGCCGGGCCGCCAGGAAGCGAACACGACCAGCGCGACGCAGATCCAGCCACGGCCGTTGACCATGTTGAAATAGAAGGCGTTGAACGCCGCCAGAGTGAGAAAGGCGCCGGCCACGCCCATCAGCGCGCTGCCCGCCATCACCGCGGCGATGCGTACGCGCGCGACGTCGATGCCCTGGCCTTCGGCTGCGGCCGGGTTCTCGCCGACCGCGCGCAGCGCCAGCCCGGCCGGCGTGCGATAGAGCACGTAGCCCACCAGTGGTACCAGCGCGAGCGCGAGCAGCGTCAGTGGCGTCTGCGCATTCAGCACCGGCAGCGGCAGCCAGCCCATCGCGGCGAAAGGGATGACGGTTGGCGGACTGTCGACCTTGGGAAAGCTGACGCGGTAGGCATAGCTCGCGAGGCTCGATGCGAAGAGGGTGATGCCCAGTCCGGCCACGTGCTGCGACAGCGACAGCACGGCGGTCAGCCAGCCGTGCAGCAGACCGAAGCCTGCGCCTACCAACGCGGCGACGGCGACGCCCAGCCACAGCGATCCGCCCGAATGCACCGTGAGCCAACCGCTGAAAGCGCCGGCGACCATGATCCCTTCGATGCCGAGGTTGAGCACGCCGGCGCGCTCGCACAGCAGCACGCCGAGTGTTCCCAGGATGAGCGGCGTGGCGATGCGCAGCACCGCGACCCAGAACGCGGTGCTGGCGACGAGGTCGGCGATCTCAGCCAGCATGGCGAAAGCGGATCCGGTAGTGCGGCAAGAGCGTTGCGACCAGCATCGCCAGCAGCGATACCGCGACGATCACGTCGGCGATATACGTGGGCACGTTGACGGCGCGGCTCATGCTGTCGGCGCCGACCAGGATGCCGGCCACGAAGACCGCCGCGGCGACGACGCCGAGCGGGTTCAGCGCGGCGAGCATCGCGATCACGATGCCGCTGTAGCCGTAGCCGGGCGACATGTCGAGCGTGACGTAGCCGGTGCGCCCGGCTACCTCGATCGCGCCTGCCAGCCCGGCGAGCGCGCCCGACAGCAGCGCGACCCGCACCGTCACCGCGCCGACCGGCATGCCCGCGAAGGCCGCGGCGCGCGCATTCGCGCCGACCGCACGGACCTCGAAACCGAAGGTCGTGAAGCGCAGCAGCGCCCACAACGCGAGCGCCAATGCAAGGGCGAGCAGCAGCCCGCTGTGCAGCCGGGTGCGTTCCAACAGCGCCGCGAGCTGCAGCGCCTCGGGCAGGGCGACGCTTTGCGGCCAGCCCATTGCCGCCGGGTCCTTCATCGGCCCGTCGAGCAGCAGCGAGACGAACAGCAGCACGATGAAATTGAGCAGGAGCGTCGTCACCACCTCGTCGACGCCGAGCTGGCTTTTCAGCAGCGCCGGGCCGAGCAGCAGCATCGCGCCGGCGAACGCTGCCGCGCCCAGCATCAGCAGCATGGCGATCGGTGTCGCGAGCCCGGCCTGCGTGGCCGCGCTGCCCGCCGCGACGGCGGCCAGCGCACCCGCATAGAGCTGCCCCTCGGCGCCGATATTGAAAAGCCGGGCCCGGAAAGCGACCGCCGCCGCCAGGCCGGTGAGGATGAGCGGCGTCGCTCGTGTCAGCGTCTCGCTCCAAGCGAAGCGCGATCCGAATCCGCCTTCGAGCAGCTGAGCGTAGGCGCGGCCGACCGGCGCGCCGGCCCAGACGACGAGCAGCGAACTCGCGGCCAGCGTGAAGGCGATCGCCAGCAGCGGTGCCGCGAATTGCGCCGCGCGCGACGGCCGGGCGCGGCGTTCAAGCCGCATGCAAGGCGGACGTTCCGCCGGCCATCGCGAGGCCGATCTGCGCCAGCGTCCATTGCGCGGTCGGGCGGGCCGCGCCGAGCCGGCCCCTCTGCATCACGGCGATGCGGTCGGCCAGCGCGAAGATCTCGTCCAGGTCTTCGCTGACGAGCAGCAGCGCCGCGCCCTGCGCGCAGGCGTCGAGTAGCTGCTGGTGCACATAGGCGACCGCGCCGACATCCAGGCCCCAGGTCGGCTGGTCGGCGACGATCAGCAGGGGCGGTTCGCTGGTCTCTAGATCGACGGCTTCGGGCCCGTGCGCCGGGCCGCCCAAAGCCGGGCCCGATCCCCTTGGCGGATGGTCCCCGGTAGACCGCGGGCGAGGGGTGGGCATCAACACGCGGCCGAGGATCAGCTTTTGCATATTGCCGCCCGACAGCGCGCGAGTCGGCGTCGCGACGCCCGCCGCGTCAAGTCCGCGCACGTCGAAGCGGCGGACGATGGCGCGCGCATGAGCCTGCGCCGCACCGCGCCTGCAAACCCCCCAGCGCGCGAAGGCCAGGCTCGCATGGCGGTCGAGCACCGCGTTCTCCCACACCGGCAGATCGCCGATCACACCCACCGCGTGCCGGTCCTCGGGAATGCGCGCGACACCGGCATCGATCCAGGCGCGCGGGTTCGCCGGCATCGCCCGGCCGGCGAGCGTGACCGTGCCGCCGGCCGGCGCACGCAGGCCGCACAGCAGGTCGACGAGCGCCTGCTGGCCATTGCCGGCGACGCCGGCAACGGCGACGATCTCGCCGGCGTGCAGATCGAGTTCGACCGCCGGAACGCGCACGGCGCATACGAGCGTTCCGCGCGCACCCGGCGTGCGCCGCGGCAAGGCGATCTCGTGCCCGACCATCAGCGTCGCGAGCGTCGCCTTGTCGGCCTGTGCGGTCGGCAGTGTTGCCACCAGCCGGCCGGCGCGCAGGACCGCGACCTGGTCCGAGACGCGCAGCACCTCGTCGAGCTTGTGGCTGATGAAGATCACGCCGAGGCCTTGGGCGACGAGCTGGCGCAAGGTGGCAAAGAGCGACTCGGCTTCGGCCGGCGTCAGCACCGCGGTCGGCTCGTCAAGGATCAGCACGCGCGCGCCGTCCCCGCCGTCGCCCCGACCGCGGCCGGAGACCAGCGCCTTCAGGATCTCGACCCGCTGGCGTTCGCCGACCGACAGACTGCCGACGCGCACCAGCGGATCGACGCCGAGGCCGAACCTGCGCGCCGTGGTTTCGAGCCGCGCCAGCGCCGCGCGGCGGCGCGAGAACGGCTGCCACAGCGGCTCGTTGCCGAGCATCAGGTTGTCGAGCACCGAGAGGTTGTCGGCCAGGCTGAAATGCTGGTGCACCATGCCGATGCCCGCGGCCAGCGCGGCTCTCGGTTGCCCAGGCGGCAGGCGCGCGCCATCGACCTCGATGGTCCCCGCATCGGCCTCGTAGTGGCCGAACAGGATCGACACCAGCGTGCTCTTGCCGGCGCCGTTCTCGCCGAGCAGGGCAAGCACCTCGCCGCGGGCCAGATCGAGCGAGATCGAATCGTTGGCGACCAGCGTGCCGAAGCGCTTGGTGATGCCGCGCAACGCCAGCACCGGCGGTGCCGCGGCGGGGCCGGGTCCGGCGAGGCTCACGGCCGCCAGTGGCGCAGGAACGCGAGCACGACCTTGGCCGAGTTGTTCGCGGCGATCTGGAAGAAGACGCCGATCTGGTTCTCGCCCTCGCCGCCGCCCGCGAGGTCGGACAGGCTGCGAAACGCCAGATAGGGAACGCCGTTCGCGTACGCGACCTGGGCCACGGCCGAGGTTTCCATATCGAGTACGTTGGCGCGAAAGGTCGCGAAGGTGTAGTCGCGAAATGCCGCGTTGTCGACGAAGGCCTGGCCCGAGACGCCGCTGCCGCCGAATACCAGCGCGGGGGCGTGGTCGAGGCAGGCGGTGGGCGAAGCGCAGCGTTCGAGCGCGACGCCGGCAAGCTGCTGCGCAGCAGCCAGCATGGCCGGATCGACCTCGAACCAGAACCGCGATTCGGGCTTGCCGCTGTGCTCGGTCTGTACTCCGACAGGGCGCGGATGGAGCATGCCGTAATTGGGCAATGTCGCATCCTTCATCCACCCCGGCGGAGCGAAGCGGCCCGGCGCGGGTTCGCGTGCGAATACCGCCTCGAGGTACGAGGCCCAGCGCTGCGGCACCGTCACGTCGCCGATATGCAAGTCCGGGTTGACGCCGCCGGCGATGCCGCTGAAGACGATGTGCGTGACCGCGAAACGGTCGAGCACGCGCTGCGTATTCATCGCCGCATTGGTCATGCTGATTCCCGACAGCAGCAGCACGACGGGTCGGTCTTCGAGCTCGCCGGTCGTAAATTCGACGCCGTGGACGCGGTGGCTGCGCACGCCCTTCGTCTGCGCGCGCAGCAGCGCCAGTTCGGCATCGAAGGCCGAGATCACTGCCACGCGCGGCGTCGCATCGAGCAGCGCCGGCGCGGCGGGCTGCACTGCGCAACCCGCGAAGGCGCAGGCCAGCGCGATGCTCGCGAACCGGCGCCTGATCGTCATGACGGACTGCCCGACGTGGTTATTTGGCGCTCGGCTTGGGCTGGAAATCGTCCACCGTGACCTTGAAGCTGCCGTCGCGGATCGCCTTCTCCTTGGCCACGACCTTGGCCGCCAGATCGGCCGGCAGCTTGCTGGCGAAGGTGCCCAGCGGTGCGAGTTCGGCGCCCTTGTATTTCATCGTCGAGTAGACGCCGTAGTCGTCGGGCGTGAACTTGCCGGCCTTCACGGCATTGATCGCGAGGTCGATCGTCGGCTCCATATTCCACAGCGCCGAGGCAACCACGGTGTCGGGGT
>JBDSEG010000207.1:0-12324 GCA_039920165.1 Burkholderiaceae bacterium | reverse complement strand
TTCGAGCCCGAGGAGATCGACGAGCCGTCGCCCGACAACCCGATCCGCCTGGCGGTCGCGGGACGGCCGAACGTGGGCAAATCGACACTCATCAACACCTGGCTCGGCGAGGAGCGGCTGGTCGCCTTCGACCAGCCCGGCACCACACGCGACGCGATCACGGTGCCGTTCGAGCGCAACGGGCAGAAGTTCGAGCTCGTCGATACGGCCGGGCTGCGCCGGCGCGGCAAGGTGTTCGAGGCGATCGAGAAGTTCTCGGTCGTCAAGACGCTGCAGGCGATCAACGATGCCAACGTGGTGCTGCTGCTACTCGACGCGACCCAGGGCGTGACCGACCAGGATGCGCACATCGCCGGCTATATCCTGGAGAGCGGGCGCGCGGTCGTACTGGCGGTCAACAAGTGGGATGCGGTCGACGACTACCAGAAGCAGACTCTCGCGCGCTCGATCGAGCAGCGCCTGGCGTTCCTGAAGTTCGCCGCGGTGCTGCAGATCTCCGCCATCCGGCGGCAAGGTCTCGGCCCGGTGTGGCAGGCGATCGCCGACGCGCATGCCTCGGCGATGAAGAAGATGTCCACACCGGTCCTCACGCGGCTGCTGCAGGACGCCGTCGAGCACCAGGCGCCCAAGCGTGCCGGCGCCTTCCGGCCCAAGCTGCGCTATGCGCACCAGGGTGGCATGAACCCGCCGATCATCGTCATCCACGGCAATTCGCTCGAACACGTGACCGACGGCTACAAGCGCTTCCTCGAAGGGCGCTTTCGCGAGCACTTCAAGCTGACCGGAACGCCGCTGCGAATCCAGATGCGGTCCTCGCGCAACCCCTTCGACGACAAGACGTTGTGAGGGCATTGGCGAGGCGCGGCGAGTGCGCGAACCCCTGTGTTAACGTGCGCCGCTTCTGAACTTTCATCACGGAGAATATCGTGAGCAACAAAGGGCAACTCTTACAAGACCCGTTTCTGAACCTCTTGCGCAAAGAGCATGTTCCGGTCTCGATCTACCTCGTCAATGGCATCAAGCTGCAGGGTCACATCGAGTCCTTCGACCAGTATGTGGTCCTGCTTCGCAATACCGTGACGCAGATGGTCTACAAGCACGCGATTTCCACCGTGGTGCCCGGCCGGGCCGTGAATTTCCAGGCCAGCGAAACGCCGGAGCAGGCCTGAACCCGCTGCGTGCAGCGTCGCCGACGACGGCGTCCGGCGCCAGCGCCACCGCGCTGCCGCGCGTCGTTCTCGTCGGCGTCGATATCGGCGGCAAGGCCGGTTTCGACGCGACGCTCGATGAACTCGCGCAACTCGCCGAGTCGGCCGGCGACGAACCCGTCGCGCGTGTCATCGCCCGCCGCAAGGCGCCGGATGCAGCGCTGTTCATCGGTTCGGGCAAGGCCGACGAGATCAAGGCGCTGGTGCTCGGTCACCAGGCCGAGGCGGTGCTTTTCGACCAGGCGCTGTCGGCGGCGCAGCAGCGCAACCTCGAGAAGCATCTTGGCGTGGCGGTGGCCGACCGGACCATGCTGATCCTCGAGATCTTCGGCGAGCGCGCGCAAAGCCACGAGGGCAAGCTGCAGGTCGAGCTGGCGCGGCTGCAATATCTCTCAACACGTCTCGTGCGGCGCTGGAGCCACCTCGAGCGCCAGCGCGGCGGCATCGGCAACCGCGGCGGGCCGGGCGAGGCGCAGATCGAGCTCGACCGGCGAATGATCGGCGAGCGCATCAAGTCGCTCAAGGCGCGCCTGGACAAGGTCAAGCGCCAGCGCAGCACCCAGCGCCGGTCGCGCGAGCGCAGCCAGACCCTGCGCGTCTCGCTGGTCGGCTATACGAACGCCGGCAAGTCGACGCTTTTCAATGCGCTCGTGAATGCACGCGCATATGCCGCCGACCAGCTCTTCGCCACGCTCGATACGACCACGCGCCAGCTCCATCTCGAAGGCACGCAGCGTCCGGTCGCGCTGTCCGATACGGTGGGCTTCATCCGCGACCTGCCGCACAAGCTGATCGAGGCCTTCGAGGCGACGCTGCAGGAAGCCGCCGAAGCGGATCTGCTGCTGCACGTGGTCGACGCCTCGAGCCCGGTACTGGACGAGCAGATGGCTCAAGTGCGGCGCGTTCTCGCCGAGATCGGTGCTGCCGAAATCCCGCAGGTCCTGGTCTACAACAAGCTCGACCGGCTGGAGACGACGCAGCGCCCACGCGACCTGCGCGATACGCTCGAGGTCGAGCCCGGGGTGCGCTTGCCGCGCGTCTTCGTGAGCGCGGTCGACGGCAGCGGGCTCGACGTCCTGCGCGCGATCCTCGCCGAAGCCGCTTCCGGCACGCTGACGGCTTGCTTGAACGACGGCGAATTCGCCGCATCTATTGAAACGGACGGGATCGAACCCGTGACCGTGCCGACCGACCCCGGCGCCGATATGCCGGCCGCCTCTTCATCCACCTTGTACCGAGCCGCATGACCAACCCCTTTCCTCGACCTGCCGCAAGCACCGGCATGCAGCGCCTGGGCGCCGGGTTTCGCCGCGGGCTCGGTCGCATCCTCGCCACCGGCGGACGCAACGACGGTCCACCCGATCTCGACGAGCTGTGGCGCGATTTCAACCGCAAGCTGACCGGGCTGTTCGGCAACAAGCCGGGCGCCCAGCGGCCCGGCCCGACGGGCGGCAACGGCAGCGGGGGCGGCGGCAATTTCCCGCCCGACATGCGCAGCGCGGGCATCGGCGTCGGCCTGGTCGCCGGCGTGGTCGCGCTGATCTGGCTCGGCAGCGGTTTCTTCATCGTCCAGGAAGGGCAGCAGGCGGTTGTCACCTCGTTCGGCAAATACAGCCACACGGCGGACGCCGGATTCCAGTGGCGCATGCCTTATCCCTTCCAGGCCCACGAGACCGTCAACGTAACCCAACTGCGCTCGACCGAGGTCGGCCGCAATGTCGTGGTCCCGGCCACCGGACTGCGCGATTCGTCGATGCTGACGCAGGACGAGAACATCGTCGACATCCGCTTCACCGTCCAGTACCGGTTGAAGGACGCGCGCGCCTTCCTTTTCGAGAACCGCGACCCGGAAGAGGCGGTCAAGCTCGCGGCCGAATCGGCGGTGCGCGAGATCGTCGGCCAAAGCCGCATCGATTCGGTCTTCTACGAGCAGCGCGATGCGATCGCATCCGAGCTAGTCAAATCGGTGCAGGCGCAACTCGATCGCCTGAAGGCCGGCATTGTGGTCGTGAATGTCAACGTGCAAAGCGTGCAGGCCCCCGAGCAGGTCCAGGCGGCCTTCGAGGACACCTTGAAGGCCGGGCAGGACGGGGACAGGCTCAAGAAGGAAGGCCTGGCCTACGCGAGCGACGTGATCCCGAAGGCTCAGGGTACGGCGGCGCGGCTGCGCGAGGAAGCCGAGGCGCACAAGGCGCGCGTCGTCGCGCAGGCCCAGGGCGATACCCAGCGCTTTCTTCAGGTGCTGACCGAGTACCAGAAGGCGCCTGGCGTGACCCGCGACCGGCTTTATATTGAGACCATGCAGCAGGTCTATAGCAACGTGACCAAGGTGCTGATGGACAGCCGCGGCAACTCGAACCTGCTGTACCTGCCGCTGGACAAGCTGATGCAGCAGGCCGGTGCCGTTGCCGGCGCGTTGGTGCCGGCAACGAGCCCGATCCCGGAGACGACGGTGAGTCCGCCGAACGCGGATCCGCGTTCGCGCGACGGCCAGCGTTCGCGCGAGCGCGACATCCGCTGAGCGGACGAGAAGGACACCCATATGAATCGTCTCGGATTGATCGTCGGCGGCTTTCTGCTCGCCCTCATGCTCGCATCGTCGATGCTCTTCGTGGTCGACCAGCGCCAGGTCGCCGTGATCTATGCGCTGGGAGAAATCAAGGAGGTGGTGCAGGAGCCCGGCCTCAAGTTCAAGCTGCCACCGCCATTCCAGAACGTGGTCTTTCTGGACCGCCGAATCCAGACGCTCGACAGCCCCGAGACACGGCCCATCTTCACCGCCGAGAAGAAGAGCCTCGTGATCGACTGGCTCATCAAGTGGCGCGTTACCGAGCCGCGCCAGTTCATCCGCAACAACGGCACCGATATGCGCAACCTCGAGACGCGACTCTCCCCGATCGTGCACGCCGCGTTCAACGAAGAGGTGACCAAGCGCACCGTCGGCGGCGTGCTGTCGACCGAGCGCGACAAGGTGATGCAGGACGTGCGCAACCGCCTCACCGACGACGCGAAGTCGTTCGGCATCGAGATTCTCGACGTTCGCATCAAGCGGGTCGACTTCGTGGCCAACATCACCGAGTCGATCTACAGCCGGATGAAATCGGAGCGGCTGCAGGTCGCGAACCAGTTGCGCTCGACCGGCGGCGCCGAGGGCGAGAAGATCCGCGCCGACGCCGACAAGCAGCGAGAGATCATCGTCGCCGAGGCCTACCGCGATGCGCAAAAGGTCAAGGGAGAAGGCGATGCGAAGGCCTCGGCCCTGTTCGCCGAGGCGTTCGGACGCGACGCGCAGTTCGCGCAGTTCTATCGCAGCCTCGAAGCCTACCGGGCGAGCTTTCGCAGCAAGTCGGACGTGATGGTGCTCGACCCCGACAACGACTTCTTCAAGGCGATGCGCTCGGGCAGCGGCAACGCCCCAGCGCCGGCGAGGAAGTAGGCGCTTGCCCGAGGCCGGATGGTTCGACCTGGCGCTGTCGGCGCTTGCGCTGGTGCTGGTGTTCGAGGCGCTGCTGCCCTTGCTCAACCCGGCCGCGTGGCGGCGCGCGATGCAGCGCGTGCTTCTGCTCAGCGACGGACAGCTGCGCTTCTTCGGCCTGTTGTGCCTGCTCGTCGGAGTCGTTCTGCTCGGCGTTGCGCAGGCCTGAGCGCCCGTGGCCCGCGCAAAGCCGGCCTCTACAATCCCATTTTCAATCGCGAGCGTTTTTGCATGTCCTCTGCTTGGCTGCTGCCCGAGCACATCGCCGATGTCCTGCCATCGCAGGCCCGGCACATCGAAGAACTGCGCCGCGGACTGCTCGATGTGGCGCGTGGCTACGGCTGCGAACTCGTCATGCCGCCTCTGCTCGAGCACATCGAGTCGCTGCTGTCCGGCACTGGACGCCGGCTGGACCTGCAGACCTTCAAGCTGATCGACCAATTGAGCGGGCGGACGCTCGGCGTCCGCGCCGACAGCACGCCGCAGGTCGCGCGCATCGATGCGCACTTGCTGAACCGCGCCGGCGTGACCCGGCTTTGCTACTGCGGGCCGGTGCTGCACACGCGCCCGGCCGGACTGCAGGCGAGCCGCGAGCCCTTGCAGTTCGGGGCCGAGACCTACGGCCATGCCGGCATCGAGGCGGACCTCGAGATCCAGGATCTGGCGCTCGACTGCCTGCGCCGCTGCGGACTGTCGGAGGTGACGCTGGACCTCGGTGATGCGCGCATCGTCGCCGGCGTGCTCGACGGCATGTCGCTCGACGAGACGCAGCGTGGCGAGATCCATGGCGCGCTCGCGGCTAAGGATGGCGACCTCCTGCAACGCCTCGCGCACGACTTTCCGGCGCCCGTGCGGCGCGGCCTGCTCGCCTTGCCCAAACTTTACGGCGGCGCGTCGGTGATAGCCACCGCACGGCGCGAACTGCCGTCCGCCGCCGGCGTGACGGCGGCGCTCGACGATCTGGCATCGCTGGCCGAGCATGCGCGGCTCGCCCATCCCGAGGTGCGCATCGGTTTCGACCTGGCCGACCTCGGCGGCTATGCCTACTACAGCGGCGCGTGCTTCGCGGTCTATGCGGCAGGTTCGAGCGAGGCGCTCGCGCGCGGCGGACGCTACGACCAGGTCGGCGCGGTCTTCGGCCGCAAGCGCCCGGCAGTGGGCTTCAGCCTCGACCTGAAGCAACTCGCCGCACTCGCCCCGGGGTCCGGCGCGGCCGGTGCGATCCGCGCGCCGTGGGGCGAGGACACCGCCTTGCGCCAGGCCGTGCGGCGGCTGCGCGAGCGCGGCGAGACCGTGGTCTGTGTGCTGCCGGGGCACGAGCACGAGGCGCAGGAATTCGAATGCGATCGCGAACTCGTCGCGAGCGCCGGGCAATGGGCCGTGTGTGCGCTCTGAGCGCGCCGCCGCCACACTTTCAAGCAGCGATGGACAGAGCGCATATGCAGCATAGGAACCCGGCCGGGGCCGGCCACAACGTCGTCGTCGTTGGCACCCAGTGGGGCGACGAAGGCAAGGGCAAGGTGGTCGACTGGCTGACCGACCATGCGCAGGCGGTGGTGCGCTTTCAGGGCGGCCACAACGCCGGCCACACGCTCGTCATCAAGGGAGTCAAGACTGCGCTGCAGCTGATCCCGTCCGGGATCATGCGCGACGGCGTGAAGTGCTATATCGGCAACGGCGTGGTGGTCGACCCGGGGCATCTGCTGACCGAGATCGAGCGCCTGGAAGCGATCGGCGTCGAGGTGCGTTCGCGCCTTTTCGTGAGCGAATCGTGCCCGCTGATCCTGCCCTTTCACGTCGAGGTCGACAAGGCCCGCGAGGCTCTGCGCGAAAGCAGCGGCGTCGGCAAGATCGGCACCACCGGCAAGGGCATCGGCCCGGCCTACGAAGACAAGGTCGCGCGGCGAGCGCTGCGCGTGCAGGACCTGAAGCATCCGGAGCGTTTCGCGAATAAGCTGCGCGAGCTCGTCGAGCTGCACAATTTCGCGCTCGCCGGCTACTTGCGATCGACGCCACTCGACTACCAGCCGATCTACGACCAGGCGATGCGGGTCGCCGAACAGCTCAAGCCGATGCTGGCCGATGTCGGCTACATCTTGCACAACGCGAACCGCGCCGGCGCCAACATCCTGTTCGAAGGTGCGCAGGGAACGCTGCTCGATATCGATCACGGGACATATCCGTATGTCACATCGAGCAACTGCGTGGCTGGCAATGCGTCGGCCGGATCGGGCGTCGGGCCCGACCTGCTGCACTACATCCTCGGCATCACCAAGGCCTACACCACGCGCGTGGGCAGCGGGCCGTTCCCGACCGAACTCGACATGGATGCGCCGGGCACGGTTGGCCACCACCTGTCGACCGTCGGCCAGGAGCGCGGCACGGTGACCGGGCGGCCGCGCCGCTGTGGCTGGCTCGACGCCGCGCTGCTCAAGCGATCGATCGTCATCAACGGCGTCTCGGGGCTGTGCATCACCAAGCTCGACGTGCTCGATGGTCTGCCCGAGATCAAGGTCTGCGTCGGCTACGAACTGCGCGGCGCGCGCGTCGATATCCTGCCGCTGGACGCCGACGACATCCTCGCCTGCGTGCCGATCTACGAAAGCTTTCCGGGTTGGACCGAAACCACCTTCGGCGTCACCGAATGGGACCGGCTGCCGCTCAATGCGCGGCGCTACCTCGAGTGCGTGCAGGCGCATATCGGTGCGCCGATCGACATGGTTTCGACCGGCCCGGACCGCGAGCACACCATCCTGCTGCGCCACCCCTACCAGGCTTGACGCTGCGGCCTGACAAAGGAAACCATCGATGCTCACCGACGACGGCAAACATCTCTACGTCTCGTGGGACGAGTACCACATGCTCATCGAGCGGCTGGCGCTGAAGATCCACGCCTCGGGCTGGGAGTTCGACCAGATCCTGTGCCTCGCGCGCGGCGGCATGCGGCCGGGCGATGTGCTCTCGCGAGTGTTCGACAAGCCGCTCGCGATCATGGCCACGAGCTCGTACCGCGCCGAGGCCGGCACGATCCAGGGCCGCCTGGACATGGCGAAGTACATCACGCTGCCCAAGGGCGAACTGGCGGGCAGGGTGCTGCTGGTCGACGACCTTGCGGACTCGGGCATCACGCTGCGCGCGGTAGTCGAGCGGCTGCGCGCCATGCCGTCGATCAGCGAGTTGCGGTCCGCCGTGGTCTGGACCAAGGGGGTCTCGAGCTATACGCCCGACTACCACGTCGAGCTGCTCGAATCGAGCCCCTGGATCCATCAGCCGTTCGAGGAATACGACGACCTGCGCCCGGCCGGCCTGGCGAAGAAATTCGTCATCTGAACGCCTGCGTGGCGAGCATCGCGCCGGCAAAAGAAAAGCCCGCCGAAGCGAGCTTTGCTTGATCTAGCTGGTGCCCAGGAAAGGACTCGAACCTTCACACCTTGCGGCGTACGGACCTGAACCGTATGCGTCTACCAATTCCGCCACCTGGGCCCTTCAGGACGTTCCGGACTTTATCATCAAACCCACTTCAAACCTCCCCACCAGCCCCATAGGCGCCGATCTCCTCTCCGAGGTCGAAGGCACCGTGCAGGGCCATCGCGACGGCCACGGCTTCGTCGTTCGAGACGACCGACAGCCCGACTTGTACCTGTCGCCGCAGGAGATGCGCGCGGTGCTGCACCGTGATCGCGTCAAGGCGCGCATCGTTCGCATGGACCGCAAGGGCCGCCCCGAGGGCCGCGTGCTCGAGATCCTCGAGCGCAAGAAGCAACCCATCATCGGCAGGCTGCTGCACGAGAGCGGCGTCTGGCTGGTCGCGCCCGAGGACAGGCGCTACGGCCAGGACATCCTGGTGCCGAAGAATGCGATCGCGAATGCGAGCGCCGGACAGGTGGTGGCGATCGAGCTGACCGAGCCGCCATCGATGTATTCGCAGCCGGTCGGCCGCGTGACCGAGGTGCTCGGCGAGATCGACGATCCGGGCATGGAGATCGAGATCGCGGTGCGCAAGTACGAGGTGCCGCACCGCTTTTCGCCGCAGACGCTGGTGCAGGCGGCCGGGCTGCCCGACAAGATCCGGCCGGTCGACCGCAAGCACCGCATCGACCTGACCGACGTGGCGCTGGTGACGATCGACGGCGAGGACGCGCGCGACTTCGACGATGCGGTGTATTGCGAGCCGGCGCTGGTCGCCGCCGCTGCCGGCCGCGGCAAGGGCGCCGTCAAGGCCGCCAACGGCTGGCGCCTGATCGTCGCGATCGCCGACGTGAGCCACTATGTGAAGCCCGGCGAGCCGATCGACGACGACGCCTACGAGCGCGCGACTTCGGTGTACTTTCCGCGCCGCGTCATTCCGATGCTGCCCGAGAAGCTGTCCAACGGCCTGTGCTCGCTGAACCCGAACGAGGATCGGCTGGCGATGGTGTGCGACATGCTCGTCGACGTTGGTGGCGCGATCCGCGCCTACCAGTTCTACCCGGCGATCATCTGCTCGCAGGCACGATTCACGTATACCGAGGTGGCGGCCATCCTCGCCAATACGCGCGGCCCCGAGGCGGCGCGGCGCGAGACGCTGGTACCGCACCTGCTGCATCTGCACGAGGTCTATCGCGCGCTGCTCAAGGAACGCGCGCAGCGCGGTGCGGTCGACTTCGAATCGACCGAAACCCAGATCGTGTGCGACGAGAACGGTCGGATCGAGAAGATCGTGCCGCGCACCCGCACCGAGGCGCACAAGCTGATCGAGGAGGCGATGCTCGCCGCCAACGTATGCTCGGCCGATTTCATCGCGCGCGCCAAGCACCCGTCGCTGTACCGCGTTCACGAAGGGCCGACGCCGGAGAAGCGGACCCTGCTGCAGAACTACCTGAAAGCGCTCGGCCTCGGCCTGTCGATCAGCGACGACCCCAAGCCGGCTGAATTCCAGGCCATCGCCGCGGCGACCAAGGACCGGGTCGATGCGCAGCAGATCCACACCATGCTGCTGCGCTCGATGCAACAGGCCATCTATACCGGCACCAACAGCGGCCACTTCGGTCTCGCCTACGAGGCCTACACCCACTTCACGAGTCCGATCCGGCGCTACCCGGACCTGCTGGTGCACCGGGTCATCAAGGCCCTGCTCGGAGGCAAGCGCTACCACCTCGTCACCGGCGCCAGCAACCCGGCACCGGTGAACCGGCGCACGCCCGTCAAGCCAGTGAAGACTGCGAGCGCCGAGGAAGAGAAGTGGGAAATCGCCGGCGTCCATTGCAGCGTCAACGAGCGCCGCGCCGACGAGGCCTCGCGCGACGTCGAAGCCTGGCTCAAGTGCCGCTACATGCGCGAGCATCTGGGCGAGGAATTCGGCGGCACCGTCAGCGCCGTGACGAGCTTCGGCCTCTTCGTGACACTCGATGGCCTGTATGTCGAAGGCCTGGTCCACATCACCGAACTCGGCGGCGAGTACTACCGCTTCGACGAGGTGCGCCAGGAGCTGCGCGGCGAGCGCAGCGGCGTGCGCTACGGGGTCGGCTCGCGCGTGCGCGTGCAGGTGAGCCGGGTCGACCTGGACGGCCGCAAGATCGATTTCCGCATGGTCCGCGAAGGCGAGGACGAGCACGGCGCCCAGCGTCTGCGGCGCGACAAGGCGGGCTCGGAACTCGATGCGGTCAAGCAGGCCGATCGCGCAGCCAAGGGGGCCGGCAAGGGCGCATCGCGCGGCGCGGCCAAGGGGTTGGCGAAGAAGGCCAAGCCGGCAGCGCGAAAAGGGCCGGGGTCGGCCAAGTCGATTCGGCGTCAGCGCGGCTGAAGGGATCGCGCCGCCACGCGCTGCGCGAGCATCGATTCGATCACGTCCGACGCGCGCAGCGGTGCTACCGGTGACGCCGGCGCGGCGGCGCCGTGCAGCCAAGCCGCCTCGACCGCGACATCGAATCCGTCGCTCGTCGCGCGGCCGGACCAGCTTCCTGCGAGCCAGCCGGCCAGCACGTCGCCGGTGCCCGCGCTCGCGAGCGCCGCGTTGCCGGTCGGGTTGATCGACGGCACGCGGCCCGGCGCGGCGACGATGCTGCCCGAGCCTTTGAGCAGCACCGTGCAGCGCCAGCGTTCGGCGATGCGCGATGCGGCCAGCAGCCGATCGGCCTGGACCTCGCGCGTGGTGATGCCGAGCAGGCGCGCAGCTTCGAGCGGATGCGGCGTCAGCACGGTCGCATGGCCGCGTGCCGCACGCGCGGCCAAGAGCACCTGCAACGCGCTGTCCGCGGCGATCGCATTCAAGGCATCGGCATCGAGCACGAGCCGGGCCGGCAGCGCGAGCACCTGCGGCAGGATCGCGTGCACGGCCGACCCGCCGCCGCAGCCGCACGCGATGCTGGCCAGGCGCAGCGCTTGCGCGCGGTCGTCGAGCAGGCCAGAGCGGAACATCAGTTCGGGATGCAGCGGGTCGAGCTCGAGTGCGCTTGTGCCCAGCGCTTGCACGAAAACACGGCCCGCACCGGCCGCGAGTCCGGCACGTGCCGCGAGCAGCGCGGCACCTGCCATGCCGGCTGCGCCGGCGACGATCGCCAGGTCGCCGAAGCTGCCCTTGTGCCGGTCGTGACCGCGCTCCAGCGGATGCGGCGCGCCGGCGAGCCATGCATCAGCACCGGGCGGAAACGGCACATCGAGCCCGTCGAACCAGACCTCGCCGACGCAATCGCGCGCTGCGCCGGTGAAGAGGCCCGGCTTCAAGGTGAGCAGGCTCAGGGTGTGCGTCGCCCGCACGGTCGTCGCACCGAGCGGCTGCCCGGTCTGCGCGTGCAGGCCCGAGGGCAGATCGATTGCGAGCCGCGGTCCCAGGCAGCAGTTCAACAGTTCGATCGCCGCAGCCAGCACGCCTTCGGGCGCGCGGCTCACGCCGATGCCGAACAGCGCATCGATCACGAGATCGAACCCGTGCAGCGCATCGGCAGCAGGCAATGCGGCATCGATCGCCACGCCTGCCGCCCCTGCGCGCGCCCGTGAGCGCGCCGCATCGTCGGGCAGTCGCGCCGGGTCGGCAAGCAGGCTCAGCGTGACCGACAGTCCGCGCTGCGCGAGGTGCATCGCCGCTTCGAGCCCGTCGCCGCCGTTGTTGCCCGGCCCGGCCGCGATCCACACGCGCTGCGCGTGCGGCGCGATCGCCATGGCGAGCCGCGCGGTGGCGAGTCCGGCACGCTGCATCAAGGTGTGCTCGGGCAGCGCGGCCTGCGCCTGCCGTTCGTGGGCGCGGCTGCGCTCGATGCCGTGCAGCGGATGCGCTTCGCGCGAAGGCAGGATGCGCAGCAAGGCCATGCCGTTCAGCCGCGCAGGCGCTCGATGCCGAGGCCTTCGAGATCGATGGCCGGTGGCCGCCCGGCGATCTGATCGGCAAGCACGCGCGCCGAGCCACAGGCCAGCGCCCAGCCGCTCGCGCCGTGCCCGAGGTTGAGCCAGATGCCGTCGGTGCCGCTGCGTCCGAGCACCGGCGGACCGTCGGGCAGCATCGGCCGCCCGCCTTTCCAGACCTGCGCCTGGCTCACCATCGCGCTGCCCGGAAACCAGTCGTGCAGCACCTTGTGCAGTGTGGCGAGCGCCGCTGCGTTGTGGATCTCGGGCGTGCCGCCGATCTCGGCACCGCCGGCAACCCGGACCCGGTTTCCGAGGCGCGTG
>JBDSEG010000206.1:0-2649 GCA_039920165.1 Burkholderiaceae bacterium | reverse complement strand
CCTTCTTGCGCTCGGCCATCTCGACCTCGCGTGCGGTGAACACCTTCTCTTCGGCCGAGATCGCCAGAGCGCGGGCGGTCTCAGCCTGCGCGTGGGCTTCGCTGTGCGCCTTGCTCTCGCGCGCGATGGCGATCGCACGCTGCTGCTCGGCCAGCTCGAGCGACAGCCGGCGTTCGATCTCGGCGCCCTGGATCGCGCGCTCCTTGCCGATGCGCTCCTGCTCCAAGGTCTGCTCGGAACGGATGCGCGCGGTGTCGATCGTCTGCTTGGCGGCGATCTGCGCGCCCTCGGCGGCCTGCTCGCGCTGCGCACGCTCGGTGCTCACGTCTGCGCGCTGGCGCGCACGCGCGATCTCGACCTCACGCTGTTGGGCGAGCCTTGCGTACTCGCCGTCGCGGTCGATCTCCAGTGAGAGCTTCTCGGCTTCGAGGTTCTTGTTGCGGATCGCGATCAGCGTGTCCTGCTCGACGTCGTTGCGCTGCTTCTTGCGATGCTCGATCTGCTCGGTCAGCCGCGTCAGGCCCTCGGCGTCGAAGGCGTTGCTGGGGTTGAAGAACTCCATGCCGGTCTGGTCGAGCTGGGTCAGCGACGCGGCTTCGAGCTCGAGGCCGTTCTTGGTCAGGTCTTCGGCGACCGTCTCGCGCACGCGTTTGACGTACGCGCCGCGCTTCTCGTGCAGCTCCTCCATCGTCATCTCGGCGGCCGCGGTGCGCAGGGCGTCGACAAACTTGCCTTCGACCAGTTCCTTCAGCTGGTCCGGTTCCATCGTGCGCAGACCCAGCGTCTGCGCCGCATTCGCGACCGAATTCGGGTTCGCGGCGACGCGCACATAGAACTCGGCGATCACGTCCACGCGCATGCGGTCCTTGGTGATCAGCGCCTTGTCGCGCCCACGGCTCACCTCGAGGCGCAGGGTGTTCATGTTGACCGGGATCACGTCGTGCACGATCGGCAGCACGAAGGCGCCGCCGTCGAGAACGACCTTCTGCCCACCCAGCCCGGTGCGCACGAACGCGCGCTCCTTCGAACTGCGCAGGTATAGCCAGTGCATCAGCCAAACGGCGATGGCAACGACGATCGCGACGACGATCAGGCCGAGGATGAAACTGCCGAACTGTGAGCCTGACATGGGGTGTCTCCTGATTCTTTTCGAACTACCGCTTGATCTGGGTGAAGCGACGCGTGGTCTCGGTCAGCGCCACCTCGGTGGGCAGCCGTTCCATCGAACTCGCACCGTAGAAGCCGTGGCACGCCGGGCAGTGCGCCAGCACGTACCGGGCGTCCTCGGGCGTCGCGATCGGGCCGCCGTGGCACAACACGATCACATCCGGATCGACCGCCTTGGCCGCCGCCGCCCAGGTGTTGGTCCGCGTCACGCAGTCGTCCAGCGTGAGCGCCGTTTCGGCGCCGATCGCACCGCCGGTGGTCAGGCCGAGGTGGCAGACGACCATGTCGGCGCCGGCCACGGCCATTGCGCGCGCATCGGCCTCGCAGAAAACATAGGGCGTGGTCAGCAGGTCGAGTGCCCGGGCGCGCGCGATCAATTCGACCTCGAAGGCATAGCCCATGCCGGTCTCTTCGAGGTTGGCCCGGAAGGTGCCGTCGATCAGCCCGACGGTGGGGAAGTTCTGCACACCCGAGAAACCGAGGTCGATCAGCCGCTTCAGGAATTGGTCGGGGATCATGAAGGGATCGGTGCCATTCACGCCGGCCAGCACCGGCGTGCGCTGCACGACCGGCAGCACCTCGTGCGCCATCTCGCAGACGATCTCATTCGCATTGCCGTAAGCGAGCAGTCCGGCCAGCGAGCCACGCCCGGCCATGCGATAGCGGCCCGAGTTGTAGATCACGATCAGGTCGATGCCGCCGGCCTCTTCGCACTTGGCGGACAGCCCGGTACCGGCGCCGCCGCCGATGATCGGCAGGCCGGCGGCAATCTTGGCGCGAAAGCGTGTCAGCAACTCGGAGCGGGCGATGCGTGGCATGGCGGTGTCATCCAGACGTGTCAGGCGCGCCGAGCGCCGGGAGCCGGACGCGCCACTTCGCGCCACGCGGCGACGAGCGCGTTCGCGAACGCTTCGTCGTTGATGTGCAGCGGCAGGCGAATCAGCTTGCGACCGGTGCCGGCGCGAAAGCCCTGCTCGATCGCCGCGAACAGTGCGCGGTCGGCCTGCGGATCGTGGAACGGCTGTCCCGGCTTGTCGATCGCCGAGACGCCGCCTTCCGGGATCAGGAAGCGCACCGGGCCGCGCATCGCGTTGAGCTTGGCGGCGATGAATGCGCCGATCTCCCTGTTCTCGTCTGCGGTCGTGCGCATCAGCGTCACGGTCGGGTTGTGACGATAGAGCGTGCGCGACCTGAAGCGCTCGGGCACCGAGTCCCACGCCCCGAAGTTGGCCATGTCCAGCGCACCGCACGAACCGACGTAGGGCATCGCATGGCGCGCGAACACGTCCAGCCGCGTCGGGCCGGCGGACAGCGTGCCACCGGCAATCTCGTCGGCGATCTCGGTGGTTGACACGTCGATCACGCCGGCCAGCAGGCCGGACTCAGCCAGCTTTTCCATCGACTGTCCGCCGACGCCGGTGGCATGGAAGACCAGGCAGTCGTAGTCGGCTTCCAGTTGCTTCGTCACGGCTTGCACGCACG
>JBDSEG010000205.1:0-11040 GCA_039920165.1 Burkholderiaceae bacterium | reverse complement strand
CTGCGCTGCCACCACTGCGGCCTGACCGACCGCGTGCCGCGCGCCTGCCCCGAGTGCGGCAACCTCGATATCGCCGGCATCGGGCGCGGCACCGAGCGGCTCGAAGAACAGCTCGCCGGGCTGCTGCGTCGCGCCGACGGCAGCGCCGCGCGCATCGAGCGAATCGACGCCGACAGCACTCGCCTGAAAGGCACGCTCGAAGCGCGGCTCGGCGCCGTCCATGCTGGCGAGGTCGATGTGCTCGTCGGCACCCAGATGGTGACCAAGGGCCACGACTTCCGCCGCGTCACGCTGGTCGCCGCGGTCAACCCCGACAGCGCGCTTTTCAGCAGCGATTTCCGCGCCCCGGAGCGGCTCTTCGCGTTGCTGATGCAGGCGGGAGGACGAGCCGGCCGCGACGCCGAAAAGGCCGACCGCAGCGAGCTGTGGATCCAGACCTGGCACCCGCGCCATGCGCTTTATGCCGCGCTGCGCCGGGACGATTTCGATGCCTTCGCGCAGAGCCAGTTGCACGAGCGCGAGAGCGCCGGCCTGCCGCCTTATTCGTACCTCGCGATGCTGCGCGCCGAGGCGCGAACGCCCGAGGCGGCGCGCGATTTTCTGCAGGCCGCGGCCGCACTCGCGTCGACCCTGCCCGGTGCCGATGCGGTGCGCCTGTACCCGCCCGTGCCGATGCCGGTCGCGCGGGTGGCCGATACCGAGCGGCTGCAGATGCTCGTCGAGTCGGATTCGCGCGCCGCCCTGCAACGCCTGCTCGCGCTCTGGCTGCCGGCCTTGCACAGCCTGCGCAGCGAACGCAAGGAGCCCGGATTGCGCATCCTGCGCTGGGCGGTGGACGTCGATCCGTTGAGCATCTGATGCGATGCGCCTAACCGGCGTCTGCTCATTCGCGCTTGCAGGAATAGCCGCGCGTCAATGCGACAGCTTTGAAAGACGGTTGGCCGCCTCGTAAAGAGCGTCCAGTTCGTCTTTTGCAAAGGGAATCCGGCTCATTGCCTTTCGGCGGGCGAGCAATTCTTTGGCAAAAGTCTTGAAGTCGCAATTCAGGCACTTGTCGATCTCGATCATTTCCTTCTCGACCTTGTCGTTGCGCTTGATCGCCTTCTCGGCTTTTTCTATCTGTTTCAGCAACTCCGCGGATTTTCCTTTCTTGAGCTTCATCAGCGGCAGTTCCAGATCCTTGAAAATGCCCGGCTCCTTCTTGGCGCCGACGTACAAGAAGAGACGGTCGTTGTTGTCGACCCACAGGCCGGACAACGCGTGCCATAGATCGGTAACCTCTTCGCTTTCGAATTCGCGTGCTTCGCTGCCTGGAGCGATGAGCGAGCGCAATTCGACGGTCTTGCCGCCGATACGAACCGGAATGGATTCGCGCTTCAGGCAATCCGTTAGCAGCTCGAATGGGGACTCGAAACCCATTCGCTTCTGGAAGTTTTGTTGTCGGATAGCCAGTTCAGCCCATATCTCCCCGCGCCGACTCGCTCCCTGGTACAGGACGGCGGTCCGGCCCGATTTCGCTCGAATCTTCGCCTTGTGATTGGCAATCGCCAACAGGCAGGCGTGATACAGATCCGAACCCTTCGCCGATGAAGCCGGCATCTCTCACCTCCCGCAATCGTTGTGGCCCGGTGGCAACTGTGTGAAGCGCGCAAGCGTAGCGCGGCGCATGGACGCACGCGTCATTCAGATGATCGACGTGCTATATCGAGGTCACTCGATGCACCGTGTTCTGCGCTGCGTCGCGGTCAATGATCACTTACCGGCGCGATCCGGATGGCTTTCGCGAGCCTCGACGCGCCGAGTGAACGGATCGAGGAACCGACCCCTTGGGAACCGGGCGGCCCACGTCGGCCAGCAGCAAGGTGGCGCGTACCAGCCCTTCGACCGCCTCGGCCAGATCGGCCGGCGGTTCGAGCGAATCGATGGTCTCGATCAGATCGTCGGCATCCTCCAGATCGTCGGGGTCGAGGTGGCGGTACAGCAGAGCGAGCGGCTCGGTCAAGGCCGACGGCGTGCCGGCTCGCAGCAGCGCCGGAAACAGTTCGAGCGCGGTCGCGAAGCCGGCCACCCAGGGGTAGACGGCCTGCGACGCGTCGGGGTCGAAGTCGTCCTCGTCGAACCCATCGGCGTCGGCTTCAGGCGCTGGGCTGGCCGGCTCGGCTTCGAGCTCGAACACCCACGGATCGAACCATTGGCGCGCGCCGATGGCGCGGTCGAGTTCGGCATGCCGGCGTTGGGCCAGCGCGTGCAGCCGGCGCGCGTCGAAATGGCCGGGCAGCGGTCGGCCGTCGGCGTCGGTCACGTGGGCCAGCCAGCGCGCCGCCGGGACCGGCTGCGGCTGGACCAGCACGCCGCACAGATAGCCGTCAAGCATGGCCACGTCGAGCGCTTCGAGCGGCGGCGGGACGCGGTCGAGCAGCTCTTGCAATTCATCGCGCTCGGCGTCGCTCAGCGCGGTCGCGGCCGCGGCGGTCGGAACACGAGGCGGGCGCGGCGAGGGGGTCATGCTGCATTGTCGGCGAGCCCTCGGTCTCACCGCGCATCCTTCATCGGATGGATGACGCCGCGCCGAAACCTTCATACCGTGGCGGCTCGTGCTGTCACACGCAACGAGCCAGCCCCGCGACGTGAGCCCCCCAGAAGTCGGACGCGACAGGGACGGCCGGCCGAGATCGAGTTCCTGCCCACCCGGCAACGGGTGGGGTTTTTTTTGGCCTCAGTTCGGGCCGGGAAGCACCAACCCGAGCTGGCTCGCCCAATGCGCCGTGAGCGGGGTCGGCGGCTTGGCCAGGCAGCGTTCGTTCAGCAGCGCGCGGCCGAGATCCTTGCGGCTACCCAGAGCGCAGGCGGCGAGTGCGGTCTGGTCGATCAGGTCCCGCTGCGCGTGGCTGCCGCCGAAACGATGCGCCCGCGCCCGCAGACCGTAGAGCGCGGTAGCGGCTGCATCGTGCCGGCCTTGGGCATGGTCGAGCATCGCCTGCAGCAGCGGCACGCCGACCTCGCTCGCCATCGCCCGGTTGTCGCCCTGCGCCGGCAGCGCGCGGTCGAGCAAGGCTTGAGCGCGCGCGAAGTCGCCGCTGCCGATGAGGGCGAGCGCCGCGTGTACATCGTTGAACGCGTAGAAGCCGGCATGGCCGATCGGGTCGGCCCAGCGCGCGGCGAGCGCGGCCCAGCGCCTGCCCACGTCGACGTCGAGCAGTTCGATCCGCCACAGCAGCGCGGCGGCGTCGAGCCACTGCAGGTTGATGGTCGATGCGTCGGTTCCGAGCTGCGCGTCGTACAGCGCGACCGCCTCGCCGGTGGCCAGCGTCTCGAGCTGGAACAGGCCGAGATGCCACCACAGGTGCACCGACAGGCCGTTGTCGATCGTCCAGTCAGGCCGTCGTTCCTCGAGCCAGGCCCGACCCTGCGCATGGCGCCCCTGCATCTCGAACGCATGCGCGACGGCATGGATCGCCCAAGGCCCACGGGCATCGAGCGCCAGGCTCGCGCGGCCGGCTTCTTCGGCCTGCGGGTACAGGTTCGATTCCTCCAGGCCGAAGGCGTACATGCCCAGCACGTAGGCGTACAGCGGCACGGCGGCGTCCCACTGCGGCAGCACGCGGGCGATGCGTGCGCGCAGGTTGCGCGCATCGCCGCGGTAGAAGTCGAACAGGTGCGCGTTCATCAGCGCCAGGATGTCGCGCGGATGGTCGAGCAGGATCGCGTCCCAGGCGTCGCAGGCCTCGCGCCAGAGACCTTGCGCGCACAGCAGCGCGGCGGCGTGATGGGCGCGCTCGCGCGCGTTCGCATCCTTCAGCAGCGGCTGCGCTTCGGCGAGGATGTCGCGCGCCCGCGCGACCACGTTCGGCTCGGTCAGCGAGAGCAGCAGGGCGGCCTTCGCCACCCGCGCGAGCGCCCAGCCGGGATCGGCGGCGATGGCCGCATCGAGCGTCGCGAGCGGGTCGCCGTAGAAGGCGACGAGCTGCCACGAGGCATATTCGTGATGCGCGAGTGCCTGCGCCGACGCAGTGCTTACCAGGTTGCCGCGCGCGTCGTGCATGGCGTCACGCGCCCGGAGGTTCAGGCCAGTGGCGTTGGGGCGAGCGCAAGCGCTCCCACAGCCGCCCGATCTGCAGGACGCCGAGATCGTCGAAGCGCCGTCCCGCGATCTGCAGGCCGATCGGCAGCCCGGCGTCTGTATAGCCGCAGTTGATGCTGACGGCCGGTTGCTCGCTCATGTTGTACGGCAGCGTGAAGGCGATGTGCTCGAAAGGCCGCGCCGGGTCGTCGGTGGGGCTCGCGAGTTCGGCCCGGAAGGCGGCGATCGGCGCGGTCGGCGACAGCACCGCATCGAAAGGTTCGCAGGCCCGCACGGCGGCGTCGCGCATCGTCGCCATCTGGCTGAAGCCCTTGAAGACGCGCTCGCCCGACAGCCCGGCGCCCGCGCGCGCCCATTCGACGATGAAGGGCAGCACCTTGGCGCGCCGCTCGTCGGGCAGCGCCGCGATATCGAGCCAGGCGCGAGTGCGCCAGAAATCGTCCATGCCGTCGGCCATCGCGCGCGTCATGAACGGCGCGATCGGTTCGACGATCGCGCCCGCGCGCTCGAATGCCGATGCGGCGTCGCGCACCGCATCGGTCACCTGGCGATCGGTCGGCAGGCCCCAACCGGCGTCCATCAACAGGCCGATGCGCAGGCCTTTCGGATCGCGTTCGAGCCGATCCCAGGCGATGTCCTGCCATGCGAGCCGCGTCGCATCGCGCGTATCGGTCAGGCTAAGAATCCGCATCGCGAGCGCGCAGTCGGCGACGCTGCGCGCCATCGGCCCGGCGACGCGGCCGGCATACGGCGGGTCGATCGGGATGCGGCCATGGCTCGGCTTGAAGCCGACGATGCCGCACCAGCCCGCGGGCAGGCGGATCGAGCCGCCGATATCGGTGCCCAGGTGCAGGGGACCGTAGCCGGCAGCAGCGCCGGCCCCGGCGCCGGCGCTGCTGCCACCGGGGCCTTTCGACAAATCCCACGGATTGCGCGTCAGCGCATGAAAGCTCGACAGCCCGGACGACAACATGCCGTAGTCGGGCATCGTCGTCTTGCAGACGATGACGGCACCGGCCTCGCGCAGGCGCTGCGCCGGCGGCGCGTCGCGCTCTGCGGGGGTCAGCACGCTTGCCGCAGTGCCGAGCGGGATCGGCACGCCGTTGGTGGCGATGTTCTCCTTGATCGTGACCGGCACGCCGTCGAGCGGGCCGAGCGCCGCGCCGCGTTGCCAGCGCGCCTGCGATGCGCTCGCCTGTGCGAGCGCGTCATCGGCATGGAGCGCATAGGTCGCGTGCAGATGCGGCTCCCAGGCCGCGATGCGGGCCAGCACCGCGTGCAGCACCTCGACCGGGGTCGCTGCGCCGCTGCGATAGAGCGCACCCAGTTCGGCGGCACTCGCCGCAAACAGCGGCCCGCTGCCGTTCACCAGCTCACCGCGCCCATATCGTTGGCGAATACCGGCGAACTGCTCCAGATACCCTTGAGCGGCTTGCGGCTCACGGCGACCTGCGGCAGCTGAAACAGATAGGCGGCGACCGAATCGTCGGCGAGCCGGCGCTGGATATCGCCCAGCAGCTTCAGGCGCGATTTGCTCTCGGTGGCCGCGTTGTAGGCGGCGAGCAGGTCGCGGTAGGCCTTGCTGTCATAGCCATAGTAGTAATTCGGGTCGGCGTAGCGGTCGAAATCGAGCGGCTCGACGTGGCTGATGATGGTCAGGTCGTAGTTGCCCTTGAAGGCGCCCGACAGCCATTGCGCGAATTCGACGTTCTCGATCTTGGCGACGATGCCGACCTTGGCGAGCTGCGCCGCGACGATCTCGCCGCCCTTTCTCGCATAGGCCGGAGGCGGCAGTGTCAGCGTCACATTCAGCGGCGTGGCGACGCCGGCTTCCTTGAGCAGCGCGCGAGCCTTGTCGGGGTTGTAGGGGTTCACGCCGGTGAGGTCGACATATCCGGTGTCGCTCGGAACCATGTGGCTGCCGATCGGCGTTCCGTAGCCTTCCATCGCGCCGTCGATGATGGCCTTGCGGTCGATCGCCGCAGCGATCGCCCGGCGCACGCGAACGTCGTCGAAGGGCTTCTTCTTGTTGTTGATGGTGACAATGGTCTTGCCCTCGGTGCCGCCGACCGCCACCGTGAAGCGCGGGTCGCCCTGGAACTGCTTGATGCTGGGAAAGCCTTGGAAGCGCGGCATCGCATCGATATCGCCCGACAGCAGCGCCGCCACCTGGGCCGACGAATCGCCGATGAAGCGGAACGTCACCTTCTTCAGCTTGATGGCAGCGGCATTGCGAAAGTCGTCGTTCTTCGACAGCGTGATCGACGAGCCCTTGGCCCAGCTGTCGAACTTGAACGGGCCGGTGCCGACCGGCTTGGTCGCCGTCGTCGGCGCGCTCTTGGGGTCGAGGATGACGGCCGGGTTCTCGCCCATGCGGAACGGGAAATTGCCGTCGGCCTGGTTCAGCACCAGGATCACCGTATGCGGGTCGGGCGTCTCGATCCGGCTGATATTGTCGAACACCGACTTCTTCTGCTTGTTGGTCGAGCCCTCGGCCTTGGCGCGCTCGAAGGTGAATTTCACATCCGAGGCGTCGAAGGCTTCGCCATCGTGGAACTTGACGCCTTTTCGCAATTTGAAGGTGTAGACCTTGCCGTCCGGGTCGACGCTCCAGCTCTCGGCCAGCAGCGGTGTCACGCTGCCGTCCATATTGATCTTGGTCAGGCCCTCGAGCACGTTGTAGTGGACGATCTCGCCGATCGCCGCCGCCGGCGCCATCGTCGGATCCAGGCCGGGCGCGGGCTCGAGCACCATCGCGAGCACCACACTGTCCTTGCGGCCCTGTGCCGTCGCGTCGTGCGCGCCAGTGAGCAGGGCGAGACCGAGCGCGGCGGCTGCGGCGGCGACGGCGAAGGGGGTCGGTCGGTTCATCAGTCGTGCTCCTGAAGGTTCGGATCGGGTCGTCGTCACAAACTGCGCATCACATCTTCGGCGCGGTGGCAGGCGGCGGCATGGCCCGGCGCCAGGCTGCGCAACTCGGGTCGCTCATGCAGGCATCGTGGGACCCGGTGCGGACAGCGCGCCGCATACTCGCAGCTGTCGCCATCGGCGGCCGCTTCGACAGGCGCGATGCTAATGGAGGAAGCGGCCGGGGCCGGCGGCGCGCCCGGCAGCGCGCGCATCAAGGCGCGCGTATACGGATGCGCGGCGGCATGGAACAACACCTCGGGCGCGCCCTGTTCGACGATGCGCCCGGCGTACATCACCGCCACGTCGTCGCACACATGGTCGACCACCGCGAGGTCGTGGCTGATGAGCAGGTAGGTCACGCCGAACTGGTCGCGCAGATCCATCAGCAGGTTGAGCACCTGCGCCTGCACCGAGACATCGAGCGCGCTCACCGGCTCGTCGGCGACGATCAGCTGCGGCCGCGTGATCAACGCGCGCGCGATCGCGATGCGCTGGCGCTGGCCGCCCGAAAACTCGTGCGGATATTTGCCCGCATCGGCGCCGCGCAGTCCCACCGCGTCGAGCGACTGCGCAACCCGCTCGCGGTGCGCGTGCACGCTGCCTTCGCGCAAGGGCTCGGCGACGATGCGGCCGACACGCTGGCGCG
Source organism: Burkholderiaceae bacterium (assembly GCA_039920165.1). Classification (GTDB taxonomy): domain Bacteria; phylum Pseudomonadota; class Gammaproteobacteria; order Burkholderiales; family Burkholderiaceae_C; genus JBDSEG01. The sequence continues at coordinate 3,403 of JBDSEG010000205.1, read as the reverse complement.
GGTCGAGCGAGCCGTAAGGGTCCTGAAATACCATCTGGAAGTCGCGCCGCGCGTGCGTCAACTCGGGGGGCGACAGCGCGTGCAGATCGCGCCCGAGCATCAGCACCCGCCCGGCCGTCGGCGGTTCGAGCGCCATCACAAGGCGCGCCAGGGTCGACTTGCCCGAGCCCGATTCGCCGACGATGCCGAGGCTCTTGCCGCGCCGAACGGTGAAACCCACGCCGCGCAACGCGTGGACCTGCGGCGCGGGCTCGAACAGGCGTTCGCGCGGCAGTCGGTAGTCCTTCGCCAGGTTCTCCACCACAAGCAATGGGGCGTCGGCCGGAAGGATGTAAGTCTGCAAGGCGGGCGAGGGAGTGGCAGCGCGCACGATAGCGTCACTCATGGAGATGGGAGCCCCCGTCGTCGGTAGTGGACCGGCGTCAGGGCGCGGCGGCCAGCACGTCGTTCACCCGAAGGCACCGCACTTCATGGCCGATGCCGACCGGGATCAAGGGTGGCATCTCGGCCCGGCACGTATCGACCACCCACCCGCACCGGTCCGCAAACGGGCACCCCTTCGGCAAATCCGCCAGATCGGGCACCCGCCCGGGAATGGTCGCGAGGCGCTGGCCGCGGGTCACGCCAAGGCGCGGCCTCGCGCCGTACAGGCCGCGGGTGTAAGGGTGCGCGAGGCGGCCGAAGACCTCGGCGGTGGGGCCGGACTCGACCACCGTGCCGCCGTACATCACGAGCGTGCGTGCCACGGTCTTCGCCATCACGCCGAGGTCGTGGCTGATGAGCAGCAGGGCCATCGAACGTTCGCGGACCAGCTCGGCGACGAGATCGAGGATCTCGGCCTGGAGGGTCGCGTCGAGCGCGGTCGTCGGCTCGTCGGCGATCAGCAGGTCGGGTTCGCAGGCGAGCGCCATCGCGATCGTCACGCGCTGGCGCTGGCCGCCCGATAGCTGGTGCGGATAGGCGTTCAGGCGCTGCGCCGCGTTGGCGAGCTGCACCTGCTCGAGCAGGTGCAGCGCCCGGGACTGCGCCTCGCCTGCCGCGAGGCCGAGGTGCAGGCGCAGCGGCTCGGCGATCTGGCGGCCGATGCTGTGCAGCGGGTTGAGCGCGGTCATCGGCTCCTGGAAGACCATCGCGATCCGGTTGCCGCGCAGGCGGCAGAGCGCGGCGTCGTCCAGGCCGATCAGCTCCGCGCCCTTGAAGCGGATGCTGCCCGAGACCAGCGCGCCCTCGGGCAGCAGCCCCATGAGCGCGAGCGCGGTCATCGATTTGCCGCAGCCACTCTCGCCGATCAGCCCGACGCTTTCGCCCCCGCCGATGTGCAGGCCAACGCCACGTAGAGCCTGCAGCGGGCCGCGCGCGGTCGCCAGCGTGACCCGCAGATCGGCGACCTGCAGCAGTTCTGCCGTCGATCGGGGAGGCATCGGCAAAGGGATTGGCAAGGGCGTGGCCACGGCCGCGACGATAACGGCGCGAGGCGCTCCGCCCCGCGTACCCCCCGGTTTACCCGGGCGCCGCGCGCTTTGGGCCTCTTACACTGGATGCATGCAAAAAATCGAGCTGTCCGCCCTGGTCTTGGTGTGCGCGCTCTGGCCCGGTTTCGATCGCGTGGCGCGTGCCCAGGCGGTGCCTTCGGCAGCCGCGCCGAGCGCCCGCGTCATCGTCAAATACCGCGCGGATTCGAATCTTCTGCGGCTGCGCGCGCTGGCCGTCGGCGCCGCCTCCGCCGGCCGCGCCGAGCAGCTTGGCGTGCGCGCCGGCCTGGCGCTGCGTTCCGGCGCGGCCATTGCCGAGCGCAGCCAGGTCGTCTTCGCCGACGGCCTCAGCTCGCAGGATCTCGCCGCGCGGCTGAGCCAGCAGGCGGATGTCGAATATGCCGTCGTCGACGAACGGCGGCGCGCGCTGGGGGTGATTCCGAACGACCCGCTGTACCTGCCGTCACCGGTGCCGGCGGCCGGGCCGCCGAGCGGGCAGTGGTATCTCAAGACGCCGGACGCGACCATTCCCGCCGCCATCGACGCACCGGCCGCGTGGAGCATCACGCTCGGCAGTCCGAGCGTGGTGGTGGCGGTGCTCGATACCGGCGTGCGCTTCGACCACGAGGATCTGTTGCGCGTCGGCGCCGGCGGCAACCTGCTGCCGGGCTACGACATGGTGAGCGACGTCGCGACCGCGAACGACGGCGACGGCCGCGATGCCGATCCGTCCGACCCGGGCGACGCCGTCACGGCGGCTGAACTGGCGCAGCCCGGCGGGCCGTTCCAGAACTGCGACACCTCGCCGAGCAACAGTTCGTGGCACGGCACCCAGATCGCCGGGCTGATCGGCGCGATTACCGACAACGCCATGGGCATGGCCAGCGTCGGGCGCACGGTACGCGTGCTGCCGGTGCGCGTGCTCGGCAAGTGCGGCGGTTTCGATTCCGACATCGTCGCTGGCATCCGCTGGGCCGCCGGTCTGCACGTGGACGGCGTGCCCGACAACCCGAATCCGGCCCGCGTGGTCAACCTGAGCCTGGGCAGCGCTGGTACCTGCCACTCTGTCTATACCGATGCGGTGGCCGAGGTCGGCGCGGTCGGGACGCTCGTCGTCGCGTCGGCCGGCAACACCGCCGGTCACGCCGTCGCCACGCCGGCCAATTGCCCCGGCGTGATGGGCATCGCCGCGTTGCGCCACGTCGGCAGCAAGGTCGGGTTTTCCGACCTCGGCCCCGAGATCGCGCTCTCTGCACCGGGCGGCAATTGCGTCAACCTGAGCGGCACGTGCCTCTATCCGATCCTCACAACCAGCAATGCCGGGACGACGACGCCGATCGCCCACACGGCGGGCGGCTCGATCTATACCGACAGCCGGAACTATTCGCTCGGCACCAGCTTTGCGGCGCCGCTTGTCGCCGGGACCGCGGCGCTGATGCTGTCGGTCCAGCCCGCGCTCACGGCGAACCAGCTGCGCGAGACCCTGCGCGCCACGGCGCGGCCGTTTCCGAGCACCGGCGGCGATCCCGCGACGTTGCAGTGCACCGCGCCCCAGCTCGACGCCAGCGGCAAGCCGGTCGACCAGCTGCAGTGCTACTGCACGACGACCACCTGCGGCGCCGGCATGCTCGACGCCGGCGCGGCGGTTCGCGCAGCGGTGGTGGTGCAGGCGCGAATCGATGTCGCGCCCACGCCGGCGCAAGCTTCGCTGCCGGTCGTGCTGAGCGCGCAGGGCTCGCTGGCGGCGAGCGGGCGCAGCATCGCGAGCTACCGCTGGACGCTGCTCGATGGCGGCGGCATCGTCGGCGGCTTCAGCGGGCCGGCCGACGCGGCGAGCGTGAGCCTCGCGCCGAGCGCGGCCGGCTCCTTCCTGGTCCAGGTCGATGTCACTGACAGCGCCGGCGCGGCCGCGAGTGTGCGGGCACGGATTC
>JBDSEG010000204.1:0-3575 GCA_039920165.1 Burkholderiaceae bacterium | reverse complement strand
TGGATGCAGATCACGCAGCGGATGATCTCGACCATGCCCTGCACCAGCAGGAAGGCGCCGGCGAGCGGCAGCATGGTCTTGAAGGGATAGATCGGCGGCCCGTCGGCGGTGACGTTCGAATGCTCCGAGACCGCCCAGGATTCCGCCGCGTAAAAGTAGCCGGCGTAGGTCAGCGCGAACACGCCCGGGATGAAGAAGACGATGAACAGGATCAGGTCGATGATCGCCTGCGTTCTCGGCTCGAAGAAGCCGTACAGCACGTCGCCGCGCACGTGGCCCGCCTTTGCCAGCGTGTAGGCGCCAGCCATCATGAACAGGGTGCCGTACATGATGATCATCACGTCGAAGGCCCAGGCGTGCGGGTGGTCCAGCACATAGCGCGAGAAGACCTCCCACGAGATCATCAGCGTGAGGGCGACGATCAGCCAGGAAAATGCCTGACCGACGAAAGTGCTGATCCGGTCGATCGTGAGAAGCAATTGCTGCATGGCGGGCCCTGCTCAAAAAAAATCAGCCATCCGGAACCCGTCCGGATGGCCGATGGACGGTGCGAAAGCTCAGGCCTTCTTCGGTTCGGCTTTCTTGGCTCCGAAGAAGTGGCTGACCGCCATGCGCCGGCTGACGTAGGTGTCCTGGTCCCATTTCACTGCGCGCTCGGCGAAGACTTTCTGCGACTCGACGATTTCTTTGAACAGCGGATTTTCGGCCGACTTCTTGGTGAGGATCGCATCCCACAACGTGAGCTGCGCCTGCAGCACCGCGTCCGGGGTCTTGTAGAACTTGACCTTGTCTTTCGTCTGCAACTCGATGTAGTCCTTCGAGTAGCGGTCGATCGCCTTCCACGACATATCGGCCGAGGCGGCCTCGACGGCGTAGGCGATGATCGATTTCATCTTCGCGGGCAGGCCGTCGTACTTCGGCTTGTTGAACGTGATCTCGAACGTCTCGGCGCTCTGGTGGTAGCTCTGCAGCATGCACACCTTGGACACGTCGGGGAAGCCGAGCAGACGGTCCGAGGTGGCGTTGTTGAACTCGGCGCCGTCGAGCAGGCCGCGGTCCATCGCCGGAACGATCTCGCCACCGGGCAGCGCATTGACCGCCGCGCCCATGGCGGTGAACAGGTCGATCGCGAGGCCGTTGGTGCGGAACTTGAGGCCCTTGAAATCTTCGGTCTTGGTGATCGGCTTTTTGAACCAGCCCAGCGGCTGCGTCGCCATCGGGCCGTACAGGAACGAGACCACGTTGCCGCCGATCGAGGCGTACAACTTGGTCAACAATTCCTGGCCGCCGCCGTATTTGTGCCAGGCGAGCAGCATGTTGGCGTCCATGCCGAAGGCCGGACCCGAGTTCCACAGCGCGAGCGCGTTCTGCTTGCCGTAGTTGTAGCCGAGTACGCCATGGCCGCCGTCGAGCGTTCCCTTAGAGACGGCGTCGAGCAGGCCAAACGCCGGCACCACCGAACCGGCCGGCAGCACCTCGATCTTCAGCTCGCCGCCGGTCATGTCGTTGACCTTCTTGGCGAAGTCGAGCGCGTACTCGTGGAAGATGTCTTTCGACGGCCAGGTGCTCTGGAAGCGCAGGCTGGTCACGGTCTGCGACTTGGCGAGCATCGGTGCGGCCAGCGCCCCGGTCGCGACAACGCCGGTGGCGGCCTGGTGAAGGAATCGGCGGCGCTGGGTAGGGCTGGGGGTGGTCATTGGGGATGTTCCTGCTATTGCGGGGGTTGAGGTCGAAGTCGGTCCGACGCGACATTCGCGCGACCGCGGGACTCTCTACTTGGTGCCTTCCCAGCGCAAGTGGGTAAAACCCCGTCAGCCGGCGCCGCCCTGGCGGATCGATCGGCCCGCCGGACCCGCACAATTTGCCATCCACCGGAGCGCACCATGCCGAACGCCATCGCCCCCACGCCCACCGATCTGGCCGATGCGAGCGCCACCGATCTGCTCGCCTTGTACCGTCAGGGCTCGGCCTCGCCGGTGGAGGCGACGCGCGCGGTGCTGGCGCGCATCGAACGTCTGAATCCGGTGCTGAATGCGTTTTGCCGCGTCTTCACTGGCGAGGCGCTGGCGGATGCGGCGCGCAGCGAAGAACGCTGGCGCGCCGGCACCCCGTGCGGGCCGCTCGACGGCGTGCCGGTCTCGATCAAGGACCTCATCCTCGTGCGCGGCGCGCCGACGTTGCGCGGCAGCCGCACGGTCGATCCGGCGCAGCCCTGGGACGTCGATGCGCCCGCGCCGGCGCGGCTGCGCGAGGCCGGCGCGGTGCTGATCGGCAAGACCAACACGCCCGAGTTCGGTTGCAAGGGCGAGACCAACTCGCCGCTCACGGGCATCACGCGCAATCCGTGGGATCCGCGCAAGACACCCGGCGGATCGTCGGGCGGCACCGCGGCAGCCGTGGCGGCGGGCATGGGACCGCTCTCAGTCGGCACCGACGGGGCGGGCTCGGTGCGCATCCCGGCCGCGTTTTGCGGCAATTTCGGTCTGAAGCCGAGCTTCGGGCGGGTTCCCGCCTACCCGCTGTCGCCGTTCGGCAGCGTCGCTCACCTCGGGCCGCACAGCCTGTCGGTGCGCGACGCCGCGCTGCTGCTCAATGTACTCAAGCGCCCCGACGCGCGCGACTGGACCTCGCTGCCCTTCGATGCGAGCGACTGCGCCGCCGGCATCGACGACGGGATCGCGGGCCTGCGCATCGCCTACTCACCCACGCTCGGCTATGCACGCGAAATCGATCCTGAAGTCGCCGCCGCGGTCGACACGGCGGTGCGCCAGCTCGAGGCACTCGGCGCGCAGGTCGAGGCCATCGACCCCGGATTCGAAGACCCACTCGACATCACGACCGGCCTGTGGTTCGTCGGCGCATGGACCGTGTGGAGCGGGCTCAGCCTCGCGCAGCAGGCTGTCGTCGATCCCGACTTTCGCGCCGAGGCCGAACTCGGGCGGGCCTTCAGTGCGCTCGACATCCAGCGCCTGAACCTGCGGCGCGGCGAACTCGGCTCGCACATGCGCCAGTTCATGCAGCGTTTCGACCTGCTCGTGACGCCCAGCGTCGCGGTGCCGGCCTTCGATGCGCGGCCGGCCGGCCACTCGCCGATGGACCCGCGCGCCATGCTCGGCTGGACCCCGTTCTCGTATCCGTTCAACCTGACCCAGCAGCCGGCGTGCAGCATCCCGTGCGGTCTCACGCAGGCCGGGCTGCCGATCGGCCTGCAGATCGTCGGTCCGATGTTCGGCGATGCGCTGGTGCTGCGCGCCGCGCGCGCCTACGAGACGGTGCGGCCGATCGCGCGGCCCGACCTGTCGAAGCTGGTCGCGCCTTGAGCCTCAGCGCTGGAACGTGACGAGTTGGACCTTGCCCTGCACGTTCATGGCGCCGGCCAGGCGCCGGCCGTTCGGGTCGAGCGTCATGCGCAGGCTGCCGATCTCCATGCCCGAAACCTTCAGCGTCATTTCGAGCTGACGTCCGACCAGACTGCCATCGCCGTGCATCGCGACGGCCTGGGTGGAAGCCGCCATCTGCACGCGTTCGCCGTTCTGGCTCATGGTGATGGCAGTGCCATCGTTGGCGTCGGTCCA
>JBDSEG010000203.1:0-14267 GCA_039920165.1 Burkholderiaceae bacterium | reverse complement strand
CGGGAACGGCACGATCATGGTGATGGGCTTGTCGGGCCAGGAGGACTGGGCCTGCGCGGCGCCGGCAAGGCCGAGGGCAGCGACGCCGGCAAGGAGGAGTGAACGGAAGGGGACTTTCGAAGCCATGTGGAATCCTTTACAGCAGATAAATCGTTGTCAGACGAAGCGGTTTTCGATCGCGCCGAGGCCGTCGACCTCGACCCGCACCACGTCGCCCTTTTTCAGCCAGCGCGGCGGGTTCATACCCATGCCCACGCCGGCCGGCGTGCCGGTGGCGATGAGGTCACCGGGATACAGCGTGATGCCGCGCGAACAGGTCTCGATGAGGGTCGGGATGTCGAAGATGAAATCGGCGGTGTTGGCGTCCTGGCGCCTTTCGCCGTTCACGGTGCAGCGCACCTGCGCGTGGTGGGCATCGAAGTGGTCGGCGCTTGCGACCCACGGCCCCATCGGGCAGAAGGTGTCGAACGACTTGCCGAGGTCCCATTGCTGGTGGCGCATCTGCACGTCGCGCGCGGTCACGTCGTTGACGATGGTGTAGCCGTACACATGGCCGAGCGCTTCGCCGCGCGTGATGTTGCGGCCGGCCTTGCCAATCACGATCGTCAGCTCGGCCTCGTAGTCGATCTGGCTCGAAACGTCGTTGCCCGGCAGCAGGACCTCGTCGGTCGGACCGATCACGGTCTCGGGCACCTTGCTGAAAACGATCGGCCAGGCGTTCGGGTCGGGCGCGTTGTCTTTGAACACGCTCGCCGACAGCTCCTTCGCGTGCGCGTGATAGTTGCGCCCGACGCAGAAGAGGTTGCGGCGCGGCAGCGGCAGCGGCGCCTCGAGCCGCACCGATGCCATTGGCAGCGCGACGCCGCTCGCGGCCGGAGGCGGTTCGCCGCGGGCCGCGGCTTCGATCAGCGCGAGCGCCCCGCGCTGCGCTGCAGCGGCATCGAGTTCAAACGGCTGGACGCTCGCGCCGTCATCGGAAACCCGGCCGACGTGGCGTCGGCCCGCGTGTTGAAATGTGGCGATTCGCATGAGGAGCGCGTCCTGGCGTTTATGAACGGGCGCCATCCTAACTGCGTCACCGTGACCCGAGGAGTTGCACCGCATGAATACCCTGCCCGCATCCGTGCCGCGCCGAAGCATCTGGCGAGCGCTTGCCGCGCTCGCCGCATTCGGAATCGCCGCCACCTTCGCCGCGCCGGCCGCGCAGGCTCAGGACTATCCGAGCAAGCCGGTACGCATCATCGTGCCGTTCGCCGCCGGCGGTCCGGCCGACATCTACGCGCGCTTCATCGCAACCCGTCTGCAGGAGACGATGGGCCAGACCTTCGTGGTCGACAACCGTCCCGGTGCCGGCGCCATCATCGGCACCGATGCGGTCGCCAAGTCCGCGCCCGACGGCTATACGCTGCTGCTGATGTCGAACACCCACACGGTGAACGAATCGCTGATCCCGAACAAGCCGTTCGTCCTGATGCGCGATTTCGCGCCGATCGCGCCGATCAACTATTCGGATCTGGTGCTGGTGGTCCGGGGCGATCTGCCAGCGAGCGACCTCGCCGGTCTGCTCAAGCTCGCCAAGGCCAAGCCGGGTGGCCTGAGCTATGCGTCGTCGGGTCCGGGAACGCCGTACCACATGGCCGGCGAGCTCTTCAAGGCGATGGCCGGCGTATCCATCCTGCACATCCCGTACAAGGGCAGCGCCGGCGCGCGCACCGATGTGCTCGGCGGCCAGGTCGACATGATGTTCGACGCGGTACCGACCATGAGCGAGCATGTCAAGTCGGCCAAGGTGAGGGCGCTCGGCACGACGGGCCTGACGCGCTCGAGCGTCATGCCCGACGTGCCCACCGTCGCCGAAGCCGGGGTGCCGAAATACGAGGCGACGATCTGGCTCGGCCTGATGGCGCCCAAGGCCACGCCGCCCGCCATCGTCGCGCGGTTGAATGCCGAGGTCGGCAAGATCGTCGCCAATCCCGAGGTCGTCAAAGCCTGGAAGGCGCAGGGCGCGACGCCGATGGCGATGGGCGTCGACGAGTTCGGCCGCTACATCACCGACGACATCGCCAAGTGGGCGCATATCGTCAAGGTGTCGGGCGCCAAGGTCGACCAGTGACGGTGGTGCAGTGAAAGCCGATCTCCATCTTCTGTGCGCCGGCGCGGTACAGGGCCTGGTCGCCGCGTTGCAGGCTGACTTCGAGCGGGCGAGCGGCTGCGTGCTGCACGGCCGCTTCGGTGCGGTCGGTGCGCTGCGCGAAGCCTTGCGCGAAGGCGCTCCCTGCGACGTGATGGTCGCGACTCACGCCATGCTGGTCGATCTGCAGGCGAACGGCGATCTGCCGCGCGGTGACGTGCTGCCGATCGGCCGGGTGCGCACGGGCTTGGCGATTCGCCACGGCGAATCGCATCCCGATACCTCGACCGTCGACGCGCTGCGGGCCGCGCTGCTTGCCGCGCCGGCGTTCTATTTTCCCGACCCGCAGCGCGCGACCGCCGGGCTGCATGTCGCCTCGGTGCTCGACCGGCTCGGCGTGCGCAGCGCCATGACGGGGCGCATCCGCAACTTCGCGAACGGCGCGGCGAGCATGCGCGCGCTCGCCGACGACGGCGTGGCCGGTGCGCTCGGCTGCACCCAGGCGAGCGAGATCCTCGCCACGCCGGGTGTTGACTACGCCGGCCCGTTGCGCGGGGAATTCGAACTCGCCACGGTCTATTCGGCTTGCCTCGGTCCCGGCACCGCCGACCCGGCCGGCGCGCAGCGCCTGGTCGACCTCATGACCGGCGCCGAACAGGCGGTGCTGCGTGAGCGCTGCGGCATCGGGCCCGAGAAGGACTTCTGATGCCGCGCACGACGCAGTTCCGGGTCGACGTGCAGTTCGGCGACTGCGATCCGGCGGGCATCGTCTTTTTTCCCAATTTCTCGCGCTGGATGGATTCGGCCTCGCTGTCGTTCTTCATGCAGTGCGGCGTGCCGCCGTGGCGCGAATTGGTGAAGACGCGCGGCATCGTCGGCACGCCGCTGCTCGAGATCAATACCCGCTTCCTCAAGCCCGCGACCTATGCGCAGACGCTGACGATCCATACCCATGTCGAGGAGTGGCGCGCCAAGGTCTTCGTGCAACTGCACCGCGTGATGCGCGACGACGACCTGCTGTGCGAGGGCCGTGAGACGCGCGCCTTCGTGCGGCGCGACGCCGACGACCCGGACAGGCTGCGCGCGCTGCCGGTTCCGGACGATATTCGCCTGCTGTGCGAATGAGCGGAGAGATGATTTCATGACCGCGAAGTCTCGACTTGAACTCCTTTGCGTCTTTCGCGTCCTTGCGTTCTTGACGGTGGAAATTTGTCCTGCCTCGGCAGTGAACACCCGCGTTACCGCTAGGTACGCAAAGGAACGCAAAGAACGCGAAGAAAATTCTCGAGAGCGCTCCTGCGCATATTTCAGGCCGTGACGGCGCCGGCGGGCAACACGGGCTCGCCGCGCAGTTCATTCCACGGCCGTACCGCCAGGGCGAGCATCACCATCCCGCCGAGCATTGGAACGGCCAGCAGCAGGAATTCCGCCGCGCGCAGGAAACCGGCACCGCCGCCGAACCAACCGGCCATGCTGTTGACGTGGTAGCGCAGGTGCATCAGCAGCAGCAGCGGCGCGATCCATGCGCCCAGGCGCGACAGCCGCCGGGCCGAGCCGCCGAGCAGCGCGCCGCCGGCCAACAGAAAGAGCGCCGAGCCGACGAAGATGAGCGTGAAGAGGGTGCCGGCAATCGGCTGCGCCGCCCCCAGCGCATCGTGGTTGAGGCGATATGGAATCCAGGCCAGGCACGCGATGCCCAGCACCGCGGCGAGTCGACGCGCGCGCTGCGGCGCGGCACCGTCGACCCGCCCCGGCTCGCCCGCGACCGGCTGGATGAAGGGCAGCAGCGCGAGGGCGACGAGCCCGAAGATCGCATCGAACAGCATTGTCTTCGGATAGCCCCAGGCCTCGATCGCGATGCCTTGCCAGGTCGCCGAATAAGAGATGGCGAGGTTCATCATCGCCATGTAGGCGGTGAACTGGGTTGCAGCGACCTTGGGGTTGGTGACGTCCATCAGCAAGGCGGTGTGGATGCCGTACATCAGGCCGTTGAAGGCGTTGTAGACCATGGTCGCGATCCAGAACGCGAGCAGCAGCGCGGCCGGCACCGCCGGCCGGTTCGCTGCATTGATGCTGACCGGCATGATCCACCCGAAGCGCTGCAGCTCGTACGCCATATACAGCACCGGAACGCTCATCAGCGCGACGAAGATAAAGAGCGTGCGGCGCCGGCCGAAGCGGTCGGACAGCCAGCCGCCCAGCACGCAGCACAGCGCGTTGATGAGCGACGACCACAGATTCATCCAGGCGACCTGGTCGTCGTCCATGCCGAGTTCGACCGCGAGATTCGACTGCAGCGCCAGGCCCAGGCACATCGCACTCGGCGGGAGCAGCGCATAGAACAGCCCGGTGAAGGCGCCGCGCGAGCCGAGGAACGAGCGGAACGCATCGACCGCGAAGACGCGCATGCGCCGCCCCGCGGTCGCGAGCTTGGAACCCGCCACGATCGCGAGGATCGGGGACGGCGCTTCGCGCATCGGCAGCACGACCAGCGCGGCGACCGCCATGATGCAGGCCGCGACGAACCAGAAGGTCGCCTGGAAGCCGGTATAGGCCGACAGGAATAGCACGCCGCTGCCGCCGACCATCATCCCGAAAGCCGCGCCGCCGAACATCACGCCGTTCGCGAGGCCGCGCTCGTGCTCCTCGAGCACCGACACCGCGAGCGCATCGATCGCCACGTCCTGCATCGCGCCGAAGGTGTTGTGCACGAGCAGGACGATGGTGAACAGGGCGAGCTGCTCGGGCAGCTTGAGCAGCACCGTCGACAGCAGCGTCAGCGCCATCAGCGTCTGGGTGAGCAGGATCCAGCCGCGCCGATGGCCCCAGCGCCGCACCATGAAGACATCGATCACCGGGCCGAACGCCCACTTGAAGGCCCAGGGCAGATAGAACGATCCGACGAAGGCACCAATCTCGGCCGGGCCCACGTCCTGCCGGCGCAATTGCGTCGCGACCGCGGTGGCGGCGAAGCCGAGGGGAAGTCCTTCGGTGGCGTAGAGGAAGAAGAAGGCGACCAGGCGCCCGCGGGGCGTTGCTAGCAGGTTGGGCAGGCGCATGGGCCGCGAGCCTCGCAGCGCGGGCCGGCGCTGTCAACCTCGGGTCCCGGGGAGCGGAACGTCGGGTCGCGCGTGCGAAGATTTGCGCCGACCCATGCGGGAGTGGCAGATGCTCGAAGGAACCGTGCCCTGGCCGGCGGCGCTCGCCGACCGATACCGCGCCGCTGGATGGTGGGATGGCTTGACCGTCTTCGAGGTGCTGGCGCGCGCCGCGCGGCGCCGGCCCGATCACACAGCCATCGTCGATGGCGAGCGCCGGTTTTCGTACGCCGAACTGGAGCGGCAGGTAAACCGCCTCGCCGCGCGCCTGCTCGGGCTCGGCATTGCGCCACTCGACCGGGTCGTCGTGCAGCTGCCCAACGTGGCGGAATTCGTGCTCGTGTATTTCGCGCTCGCACGCATCGGCGCGATTGCCGTGATGGCGCTGCGTGCGCACCGCCAGGCCGAAGTGCGGCATTTCCTCAACGCCTCGGGCGCGACGGCGTATATCGTCGCCGACCGCGTCGGCAGCTTCGACTACCGACCGATGGCGCAGGCACTGCGTGCGCAGGCGCCGACGCTGCGCCACGTGATCGTGCTCGGACACGCGCAGGATGGCCAGCACGCCTATGCCGAACTGATGGCGGGCGACCTCGCTGCGCCGGCGCGCTGGCCGACCATCGACCCGGGCGAGGTCTCGACCATGCTGCTGTCGGGCGGAACGACCTCGATGTCCAAGCTGATCCCTCGCACCCATCAGGACTATGTGCTCAATGCCCGGCTGTGCGCCGCCGCGGCCGGCTTCGACGGTTCGACCGTCTTCATGGCGATCCTGCCGCTCGGCCACAACTACAACCTCGCCTCGCCGGGCCTGCTCGGCACCTTCGTGCATGCCGGAACGCTGGTGTTGGCGCCAGCGGCCGATGCGCCAAGCGTGTTCGATCTCGTCGAGCGCGAACGGGTCAGCGTGATCGCGGCGGTGGTGCCGCTCGTCGTCAACTGGCTCGCCGCGTCGGCCGAGACGGGGCGCGATATCGGCAGCCTGAAGGTGATCCAGAACGGCGGCGCTCGCTTGGCGCCCGAGCTGCGGCAACGCCTGCGCGAACGCTTTCGCTGCGTGCCGCAGGAGATCTACGGCACTGCCGAGGGCCTGATCAACATGACCCGGCTCGGCGACCCGGACCGGCTCCTGCTGCACAGCTCGGGCGCGCCGGTGTGCGAGGCCGACGAAATCAAGGTGGTCGACGACGACGGCCGCGAAGTACCCGACGGCGAGCCCGGCGAGTTGCTGACGCGCGGGCCGTACACGATCCGCGGCTACTACGACGCGCCCGAAAAAAATGCCGAGGCGTTCACCCCCGACGGCTGGTACCGAATGGGCGACATCGTCCGCAAGCACGGCCGGCATGTCCACGCCGAAGGGCGCAAGAAGGACCTCATCAATCGCGGCGGCGAGAAGATCAGCTGCGAGGAAGTCGAGAACCTGATCTTCGGCCACCCCAAGGTGCAGGCGGTCACGCTGGTCGCCATGCCGGACCGGGTATTCGGCGAGAAGGCCTGCGCCTTCGTGGTGCCACGGCCCGGGCAGACGCTGGCGTTCGACGAGCTGATGGCCTACCTGCGCGCGCAGGACATCGCTTCGTTCAAGCTGCCCGAGCGGCTCGAGATCGTGAGCGAATTTCCGCTCAGCCCTGTCGGCAAGATTCTGAAACGCGAGCTTCGCGAGCGGCTGGTCGCACGCGTCGATCCTGCAGCGGATGCGGGTTCGTAAACTCAGTTCAGCGTGCAACTGCCCCTCGCCGCCGCATCCGGCGGGCAGGTTTGGAGGTGCGGCGTTGCGACCGGCGCCGGTAGAACTCCGGCGCGATCGGCATGAACAACGCGGCCGGAGCGTCGATACCTCGGCGCCGCGTTCGGCGGCCGGCGATGCGCCCGAAACTTTCCCGGAAACCGCCTGCGCGCGCGTCGTTCGCCGCACCGCGGTGCGCACAAGGCGCCAGGTGTGAGATATCGAGCAGCCGGGGCGGGATCGTGGCGATGCCGGCAGGATTGCGGACGATTGGGGGAACACTTCGTCGCCCGCGAAGCTAGCGCAAACCTTACGCCGATGGGCTCCCTGGTTCCGTATTCCGCCCGCCAACAGCCTCGAAATTTGCGCCGCCGGCAATCGACTTCAGGAATCGACCCTGATATTGCCTTCCTTCACCACCCTGGCCCACTTCTCGGTCTCGGAGCGGATGAACTGGGTGAACTTTTCGACCGAGCCCCCGCCGTCTTCGGCGCCATACGTGTCCATGCGATCCTGAACGTCGGGCATGGCGAGCACCTTGTTCACGTCTTCGTTGATCTTCTTCGCGATCGCGGGCGGCAGCTTGGCCGGTGCTGCCAGGCCGTACCAGGTGGTCGCCTCGAAATCCGGAAAGCCAAGCTCGACCATGGTCGGCACGCCGGGATGGCCCTTGGCGCGCTTGGCGCGGGTCTGAGCGACGGCGATGACCTTGCCGCTTTTGACGTGTGGCGTCGCCGCGGTCATGGTCTCGAAGCTGTACTGGATCTGGCCGCCGATCAGGTCAGTGAGCAGCGGGCCGCTGCCCTTGTACGGACTGTGCAGCGCATCGACCTTGGCCTGCAGCTTGAACATCTCGAGCGCCAGATGCTGGGCCGAACCGGCACCGGCCGAGCCGAAGCTGATTTGTCCGGGCTTGGCCTTGCACAGCGCAATGATGTCCTTCAGCGTCAGCGCCGGCTGCGCCGGGTTGGCGATCAGCAGGTTGGGCGTCACGCCGACCAGCACGATCGGCGTGAAATCGCGCTCGGCGTTGTAGTTGAGCTTGGGTTGCAGGGCGGGCGCGAGCGCGTGGCTGTTGATGTGCGCCATCAAGAGCGTGCTGCCGTCGCCGGGTTGCTGCGCCACATAGTCGGCCGCGAGCACGCCAGCGACGCCGGCCTTGGTCTCGACGATGACCTGCTGGCCCCACATCTGCGACAGCTTCGCGCCGACGACGCGCGCCAGCGCATCGGTGCCGCCGCCGGGCGGGAAGCCGACCACGATGCGCACCGGCGCGGTGGGCCAGGTCTGCGCAGAAAGGCTCGGCGCGCCGAGCGCGGCGGCGGCGCCGGCGAGGGACTTCAGGATGGTGCGTCGTTGCATGGGGTTCCTTCGAAGATATCCAGGGACAAGACAGGCGCGTCGCGTGCGGCTCAGGCCGCCGCTGCGAGGGCAGCCGATTGCGGGTGCGAGGCAAAAAATTCCATCGCGGCCGCAACGCCGCTGCCGGCCAGCGCCACGCCGGAGAGTTTGAGCCCCATCTCGACGCCGGACAGCGCTGCCATGAGCGTCAAGTCGTTGCAGTCGCCCAGATGCCCGATGCGGAACATGCGGCCTTTCACCTTGCCCAGGCCGGTGCCGAGCGAAAGGTCGAAGCGGTCGTGGATCAGCTTTCGCAGTTGATCCGCATCGAAGCCATGCGGCGTCACAACGCCGGTCAGCACCGGCGAGTGCAGGGCGGGCTCGGCGCACTGCGTCGGCAGGCCCCAGGCCTTGACCCCTGCGCGCACGCCTTCGCTCCAGCGCTTGTGGCGCGCGAAGACGCTGGGCAAGCCCTGCTCGAGCAGCATGTCGCAGGCCTCGCTCAGGCCATACAGCAGATTGGTATTCGGCGTATACGGCCAATAGCCGCCGCGGTTCATCTCGACGATCTCGTCCCAGGCCCAGTAGGCGCGCGCCGAACGCACGGTCTTGCTCGCCGCCAATGCCTTGTCGGAGATGGCGTTGAAGCTGATCCCGGGTGGCAGCATCAGGCCTTTTTGCGAGCCGCTGATGGTCACGTCGACACCCCATTCGTCGTGCCGGTACTCCGCACTCGCGAGGCCCGAGATGGTGTCGACCAGCAGCAGCGCAGGGTGACCTGCGGCGTCGATCGCGCGGCGCACCGCTTTGATATCGGAGGTGACGCCGGTCGAGGTCTCGTTGTGGACGACGCACACGGCCTTGATGGAATGGCCGGTATCGGCGCGCAGGCGCTGCTCGATCAGGTCGGCGCGCACGCCGTGGCGCCACGCGAGAGGCAGCCCGGTGGTGGCGCACAGGCCGGGCAGGCCGATGAACTCGGGTGCAAGCTGCAGGCGCAGCGCGAGCCTGTGCCACAGGCTCGCGAAATGGCCGGTCTCGAACATCAGCACCGCATCGCCCGGGCTCGTGACGTTGACGAGCGCCGCCTCCCACGCACCGGTGCCGGATGCCGGATAGATCACGACCGGCGAGCGGGTCTGGAAGATGCGCTGCAAACCGTCGATGACCTTCTTGCCCAGCACCGCGAACTCGGGCCCGCGGTGGTCGATGGTCGGCAGACTGATGGCGCGCAGGATGCGGTCGGGCACCGGACTCGGGCCGGGAATCTGCAGGAAGTGCCGGCCGCTGGGATGCTGGTCGAGGGCGATCATGGGTATCCTTCGAACGTGGAAGCTGCACCGAGTTTTGCATACATGAATGGATGTCCTCGTCAACGCGGTGCTGCGCAACCCAGGGTGTGCGAGTTGATGCGCGCCGCCCCGCTCGAACTGCACCGCGGCAGCCGCGCATGAACGATACGAGCGAGCTGCTGCGGCATCGCCTGCAAGACGCGACGCGCGGCGAGGTCATGTTCGACACGGCCGCGCGCGGACGCTATGCGACCGATGCGTCGATCTACCAGATCATGCCGGTCGGCGTCTTCGTCCCGACCACTGCCGACGAGGTCTCGACCGCGCTGCAGATCGCGCGCGAACTGAAGGTGCCCATCCTCGCGCGCGGCGCCGGCACGTCGCAGTGCGGACAGACGACCGGCGCAGCGCTCGTGGTCGACTGCAGCAAGCACTTGCGCAAGGTGCTCGCGTTCGACAAGGAGGCGATGACCGTCGAGGTCGAACCGGGCATCGTCCTCGATCACCTGAACGCGTTTTTGAAGCCGCACGGCCTGTGGTTTCCGGTCGATGTCTCGACCAGCGCGCAGGCCACGCTCGGCGGCATGGCCGGCAACAACTCGTGCGGCTCGCGCAGCATCGCCTACGGCAACATGGTGCACAACGTCGCCGGCATCAAAGCCTGGCTGGCCGACGACAGCGACGTGTCGTTCGGTCCCGTGGCGAGCCTCGGCGCGAAGGAACGCGCCATCGCCGATTTCGTTCGCGATCTGGCGCTGCAAAATAGCAAAGAGATCGAAGCGCGCTGGCCCAAGGTGCTGCGGCGGGTGGCCGGCTACAACCTCGATATCTTCCATCCGCAAAGCGAGCGGCCGTATACCGATGATGCCAGCGTCAACCTTGCGCACCTGCTGGTCGGCGCCGAGGGCACGCTCGCCTTCACGCGCAGCCTCACGCTCGAGCTCGCGCCGGTGCCTGGCGCGAAGGCGCTGGGCGTCGTCAATTTCGCGAGCTTTCATACGGCGATGGATTCAGCCCGGCACATCGTCAAGCTCGGGCCGAGCGCGGTCGAGCTGGTCGACCGGACGATGATCGAACTGGCGCGCGCCAACCCGGCCTTCCGGCCGACGATCGAAGCGGCCTTGATCGCGGATCGGTCAACTTCGCCCGAAGCGATCCTGCTGGTCGAGTTCAGCGGTGCCGACCGGTCGCAACAGCTCGCAAGCCTCGCGCGCCTGACCGAACTGATGGCCGACCTCGGCCTGCCCGGCAGCGTGGTCGAGATGCGCGAGGAGGCGGCGCAGAAAAATCTGTGGGAGGTTCGCAAGGCGGGCCTGAACATCATGATGAGCGTCAAGGGAGACGCCAAGCCCGTGAGCTTCATCGAGGACTGCGCGGTGCCGCTCGAACACTTGGCCGAGTACACCGATGCACTCACGGAAGTGTTCGCGCGCCACGGCACGCGCGGCACGTGGTATGCGCATGCTTCGGTCGGCACACTGCATGTGCGGCCGATCCTCGATATGCGGACCGGTGGACCCGCAGGCGGCGCCGCGAAGATGCGCGCCATCGCCGAGGAAGCGAGCGTGCTGGTGCGCCAATTCAAGGGCGCGTACAGCGGCGAGCACGGCGACGGCCTGTGCCGCGGCGAGTGGATCCGCTGGCAGTTCGGGCCGCGCATCGACGATGCGCTGCGCGCGATCAAGCAGCACCTGGACCCATCGAACCTGTTCAATCCCGGCAAGATCATCGACCCGCCGAAGATGGACGATGCTAGCCTTTTCCGCTATGCGCCCGGCTACAAGACGATCGCCATCCGGCCCGCGCTCGACTGGTCAGCCTGGGATGTGCAGACCGACCCGGCGACCGAGATCAGCAGCTTGCCCGGTACGGGCGGTGACCCGGCGCTCGGCCTCGCGAAAGCGGTCGAGATGTGCAACAACAACGGCCATTGCCGCAAATTCGACGCCGGGACCATGTGCCCGAGCTACCGTGTCACGCGCGACGAACAGCATGTGACGCGCGGGCGCGCGAACACCTTGCGCCTGGCGCTGTCGGGCCAGCTCGGCGCGGCCGGCGAGGGCGGCCTGGCAAGCGATGCGGTGCGCGACGCGCTCGACTTGTGCGTGGGCTGCAAGGGCTGCAAGCGCGACTGCCCGACCGGCGTCGACATGGCGCGCATGAAGATCGAGCACGAGGCGCAGCGAGCGCAACGCCATGGAATCACGTTGAAGAACCGGCTGATGGCAAGCCTGCCGGGGATGGCGCGCTTCGCCGCGACCGCGCCGTGGCTCTTCAACCTGCGCGATACGCTGCCCGGCGCGGCGCGCCTGACCGAACGCTGGTTCGGACTGTCCGCGCGACGGCGGCTCCCGCAATGGCGCAGCGACAGCTTCTGGAATGTGTCGGGCGGTCTCGGCCTCGCGAGTCGCGACGAAGTGCTTGCCGTGGCCAAGCCGGTCGTGCTTTTCGTCGATACCTTTAACGCGAGCTTCGAGACCGAGAACGCGCTCGCCGCGGTGCGTGTGCTGCAGGCCGGTGGCTATGCGGTGCATGTGGCTCACAAGGGCCGGGGCGAGCGCCACTATTGCTGCGGCCGCACCATGCTCGCGGCCGGCCAGGTCGACGCCGCCAAGGCGAGCGCGCGCGAGCTGATCGACGCCTTGCTGCCGTTCGCGCAGCGCGGCATCGCCATCGTCGGGCTCGAGCCGTCGTGCCTGCTGACGATGCGCGACGAGATGCTGGCGATGGGCTTTGGCGCCGACGCCGCGCTGCTCGCGCAACACGCGCTGCTGTTCGAGGAATTTCTCGCCCGCGAGGCGCGCGCCGGCCGGCTGGCGCTCAAGCTCGCGCCGATCGCGCAGCCGATCAAGGTGCACGGCCACTGCCATCAGAAAGCCTTCGACGCGATGGGCCCGGTGCTCGAAGTGCTGCGCCTCATTCCGGGGGCGAAGCCCGAGCTGATCGAAAGCTCGTGCTGCGGCATGGCGGGCAGTTTCGGCTTCGATTCGGCGCACCACGAAGTCTCGATGCAGATGGCCGAACTGAGCCTGCTGCCGGCGCTGCGCGCCGCGCCCGATGCGCTGATCGTCGCCGACGGCACCAGTTGCCGGCACCAGATCGCCGATGGCGCGGGCCGCGAAGCGCTGCATGTGGCGCGGTTGCTGGCCGACCGGTTGCTGAACTGACTGCGTGTCGAGCGGAGATCGGGGAGCGATAACCGCGCAAACCCTGGGACGCAGCGCGAATCGGAGGGCCGCCGAATTTGGAACGTACTTTCTTGGGCGGCTTGGGGGCCGCGCCCATCACCCTGCGTCGGACATCAACTTCCTGAGGCTGCTGCTCTACGGCACTTGTTCGATGGGCCCGCTTGTGCGCTGTCGTCCACGCCAGATCAACGCCCGTCGAGCGGATACGCCGGATCGTTGTATCCGGGCGTGGAGGGGTGCCCCGGCTTGACGAGCGAATCGACGAGCGCTTCGTCTTCGGCGCCGATCACGCAGTCGATCGCGCCGAAGTAGTCCTTCCACTGGGCCAGCGTTCGCGGCCCGGCAACCACCGCGTTGACTGCCTTGTTTGCCAGAACCCAGGCGGTGGCGAAATGAGCCAGTGACACGCCTTTGCGGTCGCAGTGTGCCTTCAGCGTCTGCGCGATCGCGAGCGACTCAGCGCGGAACTCGGTTTCCATGATGCGTTTGTCGCCGCGCCCTGCGCGACTGTCTGATGCAGGCTTGCTGCCGGGCGCGTATTTGCCGGCAAGCACTCCGCGAGCGATCGGGCTGTACGGCACGACGCCGATGCCGTAGTGCGCGCACGCCGGCAGCACTTCGGCTTCGGGCTGGCGGTTGAGCAGGTTGTAGTACGGCTGGCATACGACGGGTCCGGGCAGGTGCAGTTCGCGCGCCATATGCACCACCTCGGCGATGCGCCAGCCGCGAAAGTTCGACACGCCCCAGTAGCGGATCTTGCCCGCACGCAGCAGGGTGTCGACGGCCCGCAAGGGCTCTTCGAGGTCCATGCCGTTGAAGTCGCGGTGCAGGTAGTAGATATCGATGTGGTCGGTGGCCAGGCGCCGCAGGCTGGCGTCGCAAGCCCGCGCCATCCAGGCGCGCGAATAAGCCGATTCGTTCGGCCGGTCCGACATTTTGTTGCCGACCTTGGTGGCGACGACCCATCCGTGGCGCGATCCAGCCAGAATCTCGCCGACCATCGCCTCCGACTTGCCGGTCGAATACACATCGGCGGTGTCGATGAAGTTGACGCCGTGCTCGCGCGCATGTGCGGCGATGCTTCGGGCCTCGGCGGAATCGGTCTGGTCGGCGAACATCATCGTTCCCAAACACAGCGCTGAAACCTTGAGCTGGCTTTTGCCAAGGTTGGAATATTGCATAGCAGATCCTTGTTCGGCAGCTGCATAGAAAGCTGCGATCGGCGCGATTGCACGCGATGTTATGCGCCTGCTGCGAGCGCCGGGGTCGCCCGGACGCCGCGGCGTCATCGCCCGGCGCCGGAAGGCGATGAATCGCCGACTCTGCGGGGCCGCGGAGTTAACCGACGGGCATAAAAAAACCGGGCTCGAGGCCCGGCTTTTTGGTCGGATCGGACCTGCAGGTCACGATCCGTAGTGGGGGCGCGCGCGGCGGTGGTTGTCAACGCGTGCGCACGTTGTCCGAATCACGGACGCGTGGTGGAGGCCC
>JBDSEG010000202.1:0-26198 GCA_039920165.1 Burkholderiaceae bacterium | reverse complement strand
GCGCCGGCTGCGTCCGCACCGGCGGCATCCGGATCGGCCGAGTCCGCCGCGTCGGCGTCGACAGTCAAGCCGTCTGCATCCGCGACCCCGGGGGGCACTTCGGGTGCCGGGTCGGGCGGCGCTTCGGGCGACAAGTGATCCCTGAGCCGTCACCGCCGAAGAGTCCCGTGAAAAAATATCTCATCGCGGGGCTGCTGGTCTGGCTGCCGATGGCGGTAACGATCTGGGTACTCACGTCCGTTCTCGGGCTGCTCGACGGTGTCTTTGGCTGGTTGCTGAGTGCGTCGCAGGCGGTGCTGCCGCACGCGGCGCACGCGCCGATCGAGTTGCTGCGCCAGATTCCCGGCCTGGGGGTGCTGGTGATGCTCGCCGGGCTGCTGCTGACCGGCCTCTTCGCGACCAATATCTTCGGCCAGTGGTGGCTGCGCCAGGGTCACCGCGTGCTGAACAAGATCCCCATCGTCAAGTCGATCTACAGCTCGGTCAAGCAGGTCTCGGACACGCTTTTCTCGAGCAGCGGCAACGCCTTTAGAGAAGCGGTGCTGGTGCAGTATCCGCGCGAGGGCAGCTGGACGATCGCTTTCGTCACCGGTCGTCCGGGTGGCGAGGCGGCCGACCACCTGGTCGGCGACTACGTCAGCCTGTATGTCCCGACGACACCGAACCCGACGTCGGGCTTTTTCCTGATGGTCCCGCGCGCCGACGTGATCGAATTGCGAATGAGCGTGGACGAGGCGCTGAAATATGTGATCTCAATGGGCGTGGTGGCGCCGCCCGCTTCACCGGGCCTCAAGCTGCGCGCGGTGCCGCTGCGAAATTGACTGGGCCGGGTGCGCCCTGCATCCGGCCCTGCACGCTGTCGCTGCGGCTGCTCGCCGCCATCCCCGGAGGGCACCCGCGCGCCCGCACCGCTTGCATCGAAATACGGAGTAAATCTCATGAGAACCACTTATTGCGGTCTCGTCAGCGAGACGCACCTCGCGCAGACCGTCACGCTGATGGGCTGGGCACACCGGCGCCGCGACCACGGCGGCGTCATCTTCATCGACCTGCGCGATCGCGAGGGCATGGTGCAGATCGTCTGCGACCCCGACCGCGCCGCGATGTTCGCGATCGCCGAGCAGGTGCGCAACGAGTTCTGCCTGAAGATCGTCGGCCGGGTGCGCGCGCGCCCCGCCGGCACCGACAACGCGGCGCTGACGAGCGGCAAGATCGAGGTGCTGTGCCTCGAGATCGAGGTGCTCAACCCGAGTGTGACGCCGCCGTTCCAGCTCGACGAGGAAAACCTGTCGGAGACGACCCGGCTCACGCACCGGGTGCTCGACCTGCGGCGCCCGTCGATGCAGCGCAACCTCATGCTGCGCCATCGCGTGGCGATGGAGGTGCGCAAGTTTCTCGATGCGAACGGCTTCATCGATATCGAGACGCCGATGCTCACCAAGAGCACACCCGAAGGGGCACGCGACTATCTGGTGCCGAGCCGGGTCCACGACGGCATGTTCTTTGCGCTGCCGCAAAGCCCGCAGCTGTTCAAGCAGCTCCTGATGGTGGCCGGCTTCGATCGCTACTACCAGATCGTCAAATGCTTTCGCGACGAGGACCTGCGCGCCGATCGCCAGCCCGAATTCACGCAGATCGATATCGAGACCTCGTTCATGCCCGAGGAGGCGATCCGAACGATGTTCGAAGGGATGATCCGCAGCACCGTGGCGCACGCGATCGGCGTCGATTTGGGGCCGTTTCCGGTGATGAAATATTCGGACGCGATGCGCCTGTACGGCTCGGACAAGCCGGATTTGCGGGTGCAGCTCGAGCTCACCGAGCTGACCGATGCGATGGCCGATGTCGACTTCAAGGTCTTCTCGACGCCGGCCACGACCGAGGGCGGCCGGGTCGTAGCGCTTCGCGTGCCAGGCGGGGCCGAGATGAGCCGCGGTGAGATCGATGCTTATACCGAGTTCGTCAAGATTTACGGCGCTCGAGGCCTTGCGTGGATCAAGGTCAACGACGTTGCCAAAGGGCGCGAGGGCCTGCAGTCGCCGATCGTCAAGAACCTGCACGACGCGGCGCTGGCAAAGATCCTGCAGCGCACCGGCGCGACGAGCGGCGACCTGCTGTTCTTCGGCGCAGACAAGGCAAAGGTTGTCAACGACGCGATCGGAGCCCTGCGTGTCAAGGTCGGACACAGCGAATTCGGCAAGGCGCGCGGTCTGCTGCGCGGCGACTGGGCCCCGCTGTGGGTGGTCGACTTTCCCATGTTCGAATACGACGAGGCGGCGCTGCGCTGGAATGCGGTCCACCATCCGTTCACCTCGCCCAAAGACGGGCACGAGGACTGGCTCGAAACCGACCCCGGCCGATGCATCGCAAAAGCCTACGACGTGGTGCTGAATGGCGTCGAGCTCGGTGGCGGCTCGATCCGGATCCATCGTGAGGAGGTGCAGAGCAAGGTTTTTCGCGCACTGAACATCGATGCGGACGAGGCCCGGGCGAAATTCGGCTTCCTCCTCGATGCGCTGCAATATGGCGCGCCACCGCACGGCGGCATCGCGATCGGCCTGGACCGGTTTGTGATGCTGATGACGGGGGCCGAGTCGCTGCGCGATGTAATCGCGTTCCCGAAAACGCAGCGCGCGCAGGATCTGTTGACCAATGCCCCGGGTCCGGTCGACGAGCGGCAGTTGCGCGAACTGCACATCCGCTTGCGCAGCGCCCAGCCGGCTGTCCTTGGAACAACCGGCGTGGGATGCTGATGCAAAATCGCTCGGACGCGATGTTGCGCCGCCATTGCAGTTGCCCTTGTCGTTCAAGATCCCTGTTTCGGTGCTGGTCGTGGTGTATTCGCCAGATCTCGACGTGCTCCTGCTCGAGCGCGCCGATCGCCCGGGGTACTGGCAGAGCGTCACTGGCTCGAGGGATGAAGTGAACGAGGATCTGGCGCATACGGCACGCCGCGAACTGCGCGAGGAGACCGGCATCGTCGTCGGTTCGGATGCGGTCGCCGGCGCCGCCCTGGTCGATTGGGATCAGCACAACGTGTACGAGATCCATCCCGCCTGGCGGCACCGCTACGCCGCCGGCGTCAACCACAACGTCGAGCATGTGTTCGGGGTGTGCGTGCCGCGCGATGTTGCGGTCATGCTGACACCGGATGAGCACCTGCGATACCGATGGCTGCCGTGGCAGGCCGCTGCCGATGCCTGCTTTTCGCATACCAATGCCCTGGCGATCCGACAGCTGCCTTCGCATGCCGGCGTGGGGCCGGCCTGATGCGTTGGGCCCGCAGCCCCGTCACGCAACAGCACGGTCAGACGCTGCGCGTGGCGACCTACAACATCCACAAAGGCGTGCGCGGAAGCGGTCCGCGCCGGCGGCTGGAGATTCACAACCTCGGCCTCGGGATCGAGGCGCTGGACGCCGACCTCGTATTCCTGCAGGAGGTGCGCAGCATGAACCGGGCGGCGGCGCGGCAATTTCCCGACACCCATATCGGCTGGCCGCGCATGCCGCAGGCCGATTATCTGGCGCCGGAGGGCTACGAGGCGGCCTACCGATCGAATGCGATCACGCGTCACGGCGAGCATGGCAATGCGCTGCTGTCGCGCTGGCCATTGGGCGAAATCGGACACCACGATGTGTCGGATCACCGTTTCGAACAACGCGGGCTGTTGCATGTCCCGGTCGTGTGGGCCGGGCATACCGTTCATGCGATCGTGGCCCACTTCGGGTTGATGCATGCGGGTCGCGTCCGCCAGGTCGAGCGGCTGGCCGAATTCATCGATGCGCAGGTTCCGCGCCGCGAACTGCTGGTTGTTGCGGGCGACTTCAACGATTGGGGCGGAAAACTGGACGGACCGATGCGCGCGTTCGGCCTCGGGCGCGCGCAGGTCGAGAGCGAATCGGCGGCCCGGCTGAATACGTTTCCGTCGCGTGTGCCCTTGTTCTCGATGGACCGCATCTATGTGCGCGGCTTCAGATGTTGCGCAACCTCAGTCCCGCGTGGCCCGGCCTGGGCCCGCATGTCGGATCATCTCCCACTGCTGGCGGACCTCGAACTGGGCTGAACCGATCCCATCCGGCAAGACAAAACGGCAGCGAGGCGCCGAAGGCGACGCTGCCGGATCTGGCCGGCGCGGGCGCGTCGACAGGAATAGCCGGATCGACTTATTTCGATACCGCTTCGCCCTTCCGGGTTTCGCCCGACTTGACGGCTTCGGCAGCTTCTTTCTTGACGGCGGCGCGTGATTTGGTCGACGCGGTCTTGGGCTGAGTAACGACTTCGCCCTTGTCAATCGCACCGCTCTTGACGGCGGTGCGCGCTTCCGTCTTGACGTCGGCACGCGCCTTGGTCGAGACGGACTTGGGCGGCGTCACGACCTCGCCTTTGTCGATGGTGCCGGACTTGACGGCAGATGCGGCTTCAGCCTTGACGGCGGCACGGGTCTTGTCCTGTGCGAAGGCCGAGACGGCGAGGGCATGGGACAGGACCACAGCGGCGGCGAATGCGAGTTTGTTCATTTCGGATCTCCTCTTTCGGATGGTTGGTGAAGGACCGTGGGACAACAATGGCACCGTTGCGCCTGCACCTCGTTCGGGGTCTGCCGGGGCGGAGCGCAGTGTAGCGGCGAGCACGCCTCCTCGGACCCAGGGACAACGGTGTGGCAGGCGAGTCGGTCTGGCGGGTGCTTCGGAAAAAGTGGAAGACCGACCGGTGCACAACGCGGCACGGCGCCGGACTGATGACACGGACGCGGACGAAGTTTGTTCCGCACGTGGCCCCGGGGAAACCCGGGACTGGTCGGCACAATAAGCGCATGGCCCGCAACCGCTTGCATCCCGACCACGCACTGCAATTGCTGGTCGGCGGCGACGATCTCTTTCCTTCCCTCTCCGATGCAATCGATGCGGCCCGGGCCGAAGTTCTGCTCGAGACCTATATCTTCGATTTCGCCGGGGCGGTGCTCGACGTCGCGCACTCGCTCGAACGCGCCGGCGCGCGTGGCGTCACGGTGCGAATCGTCGTGGATGGCGTCGGCACGGGCGAGATCCCGCTCGACTGGCAGGCACGCTGGCGCGCCGTCGGTGTGCAGTGGCGGGTTTTCAATCCGGTGCGCGGCTGGCGCGTATTGTTCCCACGCCACTGGCGACGCATGCACCGCAAGCTGTGCGTGGTCGACGGCGAGGTGGCTTTTTGCGGTGGCATCAACCTGCTCGACGACTACCACGACCCCAACCACGGCGCGCTGGAAGCGCCGCGGCTCGATTTCGCGGTGCGCGTGCGCGGCCCGCTGGTAGCCGACGTGCACGATGCGATGACGCGGCTGTGGTGGCGATTCGAGGCCGCGCGCGAGGCGCGTGAGTTCGATTTCCAGCATGCGCTCGAGGCGGTGCAGATCGCCGCCCGGCAAGGTGGCGCCGAGACGGGCTCGATCGATCCCGAGGATCCCGGCCTGACCGCCGCGCTGGTGCTGCGCGACAACGTCCGCTTTCGGCGCCGGATCGAAAGCACGTACCGGCTAGCGATCTCGCAGGCGCGCAGCGAAGTGATCATCGCGAATGCGTATTTCGTCCCGGGCGTGAGCTTGCAGCGCGCTTTGCTGCGCGCAGCACAGCGCGGCGTCAAGGTGACGCTGCTGCTGCAGGGGCGGTACGAATATTTCATGCAGTATCACGCGAGCCGGGCCGTCTACGGCGGGCTGCTCGCGGCCGGCATCGAGATCGTCGAATACGAGGCGAGCTTCCTGCACGCCAAGGTGGCGGTGATGGACAACGTTGCCGGCGCGCTCGCGACCGTCGGCTCGTCCAATCTGGATCCCTTCAGCCTGTTGCTGGCGCGCGAGGCGAATATCTTCGTGCGCGACGATGCCTTCTCGGCCGAACTGCGCGAGCACCTGGTGCGCGCTCTCGGCCAGGGCCGCCGCGTCGATGCCGCCGCGCACATGAACCGGCCGTTGGTGACCCGTGGCCTGACCTGGCTCGCCTACGCCGTGATGCGGGTCGGCCTGCTCATTACCGGCAAGCGCTATTGATGGCAGCCAAGGCGAGGGAGGGCGACGACCTCGTCGTCCAGCGGCCGCAAGGGCTGTATTGTCCGCCGGGTGATTTTTTCATCGACCCCTGGCGCCCGGTCGAACGGGCCGTCATCACGCATGCCCACGCCGACCATGCGCGGCGCGGCCATGCACACTATCTCGCGAGCGCGCCGGCCGACGGCGTGCTGCGTGCGCGGCTCGGCCCGATCACCTTGCAATCACTCGCCTATGGCGAAGTGGTCGAGCACCACGGCGTGCGGCTGTCGCTGCACCCGGCGGGCCACGTGCTCGGCTCGTCGCAGGTAAGGCTTGAGCACGGCGGAAAGGTCTGGGTCGCCTCGGGCGACTATTTTGTCAGCGGTGCGGGCGACGCCAATGCGACCTGCGACGCATTCGAGCCAGTGCGCTGCGATTGCTTCATCACCGAATCCACTTTCGGCCTGCCGATCTATCGGTGGCGGCCGCAGCGCGAAGTCTTCGCCGCCATCGACAACTGGTGGCGCGCGAATGCCGATGCGGGTCGCGCCAGCCTGCTCATGGCCTACAGCTTCGGCAAGGCGCAGCGCATCTTGGCCGGGGTTGATCCCGGCATCGGCCCGATCGTCGTGCACGGCGCGGTCGAGCCGCTGAATGCTGCTTACCGCGCCGCCGGCGTCGCGCTGCCGCCGACCCGGCTCGTAACCGAGGTCGCCGACAAGAACGATTTGCGTCGCGCACTTGTCATCGCACCGCCGTCGGTCCAGGGTTCGCCGTGGTTGCGCCGCTTTCCGGAGCCGAGCGATGCCTTCGCCAGCGGCTGGATGCAGCTGCGGGGCGCGCGCCGGCGCCGCTCGGTTGACCGCGGCTTCGTGTTGAGCGATCACGCCGACTGGCCCGGACTTCAACGAGCGATCGGCGCGACCGGCGCGCAACGCGTCATCGTGACCCACGGCTACGAGGCGGTGATGGTGCGTTGGCTCACCGAACAAGGCCTGGACGCCGGCTCGTTCATGACTGAATACGGAGCGCAGGACGACGAGGCGGCGCTCGACGCCGTGGCTTGCGACGCCGTCGTCCATTCCGTATCTTCCGAGCCCGCAGCGTGAATCGCTTCGCCGCCCTGTATGCCGAGCTCGATGCGACCACGGCGACCAGCGCCAAGGTCGATGCGCTCGTGCGTTACTTCAGGCACGCCGCGCCGGCCGATGCGGCCTGGGCGACCTATTTTCTCGCCGGCGGCAAGCCGCGTCAGGTCGTGCCGACCGCGACCTTGCGCGAGCTGGCCTGCCATCTCGCCGGGCTCGAACCGTGGCTCTTCGACGAGTCGTACCAAGCGGTCGGCGACCTTGCAGAGACCATCGCTCACGTGCTGCCGCCGCCGCGTCACCCGAGCGATATCGGCCTCGCGCTGTGGGTCGAGGAGCGGCTGCTGCCGTTGCGCGGGCTCGACCCGACCGAGCAGGCACGGCGCATCGCCGGCTACTGGGACGAGCTCGATACGACAGGCCGCTTCCTGCTCGTCAAGCTGATCGGCGGGGGCTTCCGGGTCGGCGTCAGCAAGCTGCTCGTGCAGCGCGCGCTGGCCGAGATCGCGGGCCTGGACGCCAAGCTGATCGCGCAGCGGATGATGGGCTATACCGATGCGCGCAGCGTGCCGCAGGCGCAGCGCTTTCGGGACTTGCTCAGCACCGAGGACCTGGGCCCGGCCGATGCAGGCCAGCCCTATCCGTTCTTTCTCGCGCATGCGCTCAACGAGCCGGTCGAGCGCTTCAACGCCTTGCTCGGACCGCCTTCCGACTGGCTAGTCGAGTGGAAATTCGACGGTATCCGGGCGCAGATCGTGAAGCGTGTCGGCCAGGTCTGGATCTGGTCGCGCGGCGAGGAACTCGTCACCGAGCGCTTCCCGGAGGTCGTTCAGTTCGCCGCGCGCCTGTCCGACGGCAGCGTGCTGGACGGCGAAATCGTCGCCTGGCGCGACGCCGCGGTCGCACCCTTCAATCTTCTGCAACAACGCATCGGCCGCAAGACGCTGACCAAAAAGGTGCTGGCCGATGCGCCGGTCGCCTTCATAGCCTACGACCTCGTGGAGTGGCAGGGCATCGACCTGCGCGGGCGGCCGCAGGCCGAGCGCCGCGCGCTGCTCGAGGTCGCGGTGGATCCGGTCCATGTGTCGCCGGCGCTCGTCGGGCGCGACTGGGCCGAGCTCGCGTCGCTGCGCGAAAGCGCGCGCGAGCGTGGCGTCGAAGGCTTCATGCTCAAGCACCGCGAAGCGCGCTACGGGACCGGGCGGCGCAAGCAGGACGATATCAAGGCCGGAACCTGGTGGAAATGGAAGATCGATCCGCTTTCCGTCGACTGCGTGCTCATCTATGCGCAGGCCGGTCACGGGCGGCGCGCGAGCGTGTATACCGACTACACCTTCGCGGTCTGGAACCGCATGCCGCAGGATGCGGCCGAGGCCGATGCGGTCGTGCAGGCCATCGCGAAGCGCGAACCGGCGCAGTCTGAAGCGCTCCAACTGGTGCCGTTTGCCAAGGCGTACTCGGGACTCACCGACGCCGAATTCGCCGTCGTCGACCGCGTCATACGTGCCACCACGCTCGAAAAATTCGGCCCGGTGCGCAGCGTCAAGCCGACGCTCGTCTTCGAGCTCGGCTTCGAAGGCATCAACCGCAGTACGCGCCACAAGAGCGGCATCGCGGTTCGCTTTCCGCGCATGCTGCGCATCCGCGACGACAAGCCGCTGCACGAGGCCGATACGCTGGCGACGCTGGAAGCCTTGATGGGGAGTCCTCCTGCTGCGATATCGCAGGCAGATGACCTGACCTGAAATTGCAGGACGCAAAGGCGCGAAGGGCGCAAAGGCCGCGAAGAAAAACTAGCCAACGGCCTTCTTGTCTTCGTTTGCGTTCTTAGCGACCTTCGCGCCTTCGCGTTCGGAAACTTCGTCGCCGAACACGGTCCCCCGCGCTACTCCGGTTCGATCTTCGCCGCGACGATCACTTCGCGCCAGCGTGCGATCTCGCTCGTCAGCAGGCTCGCGAGCTGCGCCGGGCTGCCCGGCTGGGCGCGCACGCCGAGCTCGGCCAGGCGTTGCTTGACGGGTGCCGAGGCGAGCGCCTCGCGCGCGGCGTGGTTAATCCGCTCGACGATCTCGGGCGCCGTGCGGGCTGGCGCGGCGAGCGCGTTCCACGAGGCGACGTTGTAGTTCGCCACGCCGGCCTCGGCCAGTGTCGGCACGCCGGGCAGCGCCGGATGGTGCGCGTCCGACGTGACCGCCAGCACCCGCAGCGCCTTCGCCGAGACCTGCGCCAGCAGCGGAGCGACGATCTCGAATGCGAGGTCGATCTCGCGCGCGCGCAGCGCCGTCAGAACGGCCGGCGTGCTCTTGTAGGGAACGACCACGGCGTCGATGGCGGTGCGGCTCTTGAAGAGTTCGGCCGCGAGATGCTGCGTGCTGCCGGCCGCGATGGTGCCGATGGTCAGCTTGCCGGGGCGCGCTTTCGCATCGGCCAGCAACTCGGCGACGCTCTTGTAGCGCGAGCCCGCATCGACGAACAGTCCGAGGTCGAAGACGGCCAGCGTGCCGATCGGCGCGAAGTCCTTTTGCACGTCGAACGGCAGCTTCTTGAACAGGCTCGCGCTGACTGCATTCGCATTGCTCATCAGCAGCAGCGTGTGCCCATCGGGCGGCGCTTGCGCGACGGCCGACGAGCCGACGATGCTGCCCGCGCTGGGCCGGTTGTCGACCACAACCGTCTGGCCGAGCGTCGCGCCCATCGCCTGCGCGACGCTGCGTGCCGTGATGTCGGCAATGCCGCCCGGTGCGAACGGGACGATGAGCGTGATCGTCCGCTCGGGGAAACGCGTCGCTTGCGCGCGAGCCTTGCCGGCGGCCAGCAGCGCCGCAGCTGCGATCAATCGGCGGCGGGAAATTTGCGGGCTCATGCGTCGAAGCTTTCGGTATCGACCTCGCTCTGGCTTTGCGCGCTGTAGCGCCCGCCGGTCACGGTCTCCTCGTTGATCAGCGCTTCGAGCCGCGCCATCGTCGCCACGTCGAGCGCGAGATCGGCCGCGCCCAGGTTCTCGTCGAGGTGCGCAATGTTGCGCGTGCCGGGGATCGGCACGATGTGCGCCGCCTTGGCGAGCAGCCAGGCGAGGGCAAGGCGCGCCGGCGTGCTGCCGGCATCGCGCGCGATCTCCATCAGCGGGTCGATCAGCCGCAGGTTGGCGCCGAAGGCGTCGCCGATGAAGCGCGGCATGTTGTACCGAATGTCGGTCGCGCCGAGCGTCGCGATGTCGGACAGCGTGCCGGTCAGAAAGCCACGCGCGAGCGGGCTGAAAGCGACGAAGGCGGCACCGATCTCCCGGCACGCATCGAGCACCGCGATCTCGGGGTTGCGCGTCCAAAGCGAATATTCAGTCTGCACCGCAGCGATGGGATGGACCGCGTGCGCATTGCGCAGCGTCATCGCCGAGACCTCCGAAAGCCCGATCGCGCGAACCTTGCCCTGCTCGACCAGGCGCGCCAACGCGCCGACCGACTCCTCGATCGGCACCTTTTTGTCCCAGCGGTGCAGGTAGTACAGGTCGATGACATCGGTCTGCAATCGGCGCAGGCTGTCTTCGCAATTGCGCCGGATCGCCTCGGGCCGGCCGTCGATTACGCGCTTCATGTCGTCGTCGAACTGGACGCCGGCCATGCCTCCCTTGCTGGCCAGCGTGAACTTGGAGCGATGTGGCTTGAGCACCCGGCCGACCAGCGTCTCGTTGGCGCCGAAGCCATACAGCGCCGCCGTATCGAACAGCGTCACCCCGCTGTCGAGCGCGTGCAGCAGCAGCCGTTCGCCCGCTTCCGGCTCGGGTGGCGCGGCATAGGCGTGGCTCAGGTTCATGCAACCCAGGCCGATGGCCGACACCTTGAACGGGCCGATCCGGCGCTCGCGCATCACGGCTGCTGCGCCAGCTGCTTCTCGAGGCGGTCGAGGATGTGGTAGCACGGCAGCACCTGCGCCACGCTCGAATTGGGCTCGCGGCCCTCGCGGATCGCTGCGAAGAATTCGCGGTCCTGCAGCTCGATGCCGTTCATCGAGACCGCCACCTTGCTGACGTCGATCATCTCGTCCTTGCCGTTGTAGAGGTCGTCGTAGCGTGCGATATAGGTTGCGCTGTCGCCGATATAGCGGAAGAAGGTGCCGAGCGGGCCGTCGTTGTTGAAGCTGAGCGAAAGCGTGCAGATCGCGCCGGTGCGCGCCTTGAGCTGGATCGACATATCCATCGCGATGCCGAGGTTCGGATGGATCGGTCCCTGCACCGCATTGGCCTGCACGATCTCGCCGCTCTGGTAGG
This sequence comes from Burkholderiaceae bacterium, assembly GCA_039920165.1. Taxonomy (GTDB): domain Bacteria; phylum Pseudomonadota; class Gammaproteobacteria; order Burkholderiales; family Burkholderiaceae_C; genus JBDSEG01. The sequence goes on along the minus strand of JBDSEG010000202.1, from coordinate 14,838 downwards.
CGAACAGGTCGACCGTGTGCGCCGCGTGGTGCCACAGCAGGTGGTCGGTCCAGCTGCGCGCCTGGCCCATCGCATTCATATTGCTGCGCCGGAAGAAATAGGTCTGCACGTCGAGCTGCTGGAGCTGGAACGTTCCGCTCACGACCGTGTCGTGGACATACTGGTGGCTCGGGTTGAAGCGCCGGGTGTGGCCGCACATCGCGACGAGGCCGGTGCGCTTCTGCGCATCGACAACCGCCCGCGCACCGGCCAGGCTGTCGGCGAGCGGGATCTCGACCTGCACATGCTTGCCGGCGTTCAGGCAGGCAAGGGCCTGCTCGCTGTGCATCTGCGTCGGCGTGCACAGGATGACGGCATCGACGTCCTTCAGTGCCAGGCTGTCGGCGAGATCGGTCGTGACGTGGCCGATGCCGTATTTGACCGCGGCCTCGCGTGTCTTGTCGAGTTCCCGCCCCACCAGCGAGACGACCTCGATCCCGTCGATCCGCTTGATCCCGTCGAGATGCTTCAGCCCGAAGGCGCCCGCGCCGGCAAGAGCGACCTTGATGGGTTTCATACGTTCTCCAGGATGAGATGACCCACCGCCGTGTTGCTCGCGGGCACGTGATAGAAGCGTTGGCGAACGCGTGGCGCTGCCCCGCCGGCGACATCGTCCATGGCGCCGCGGGCGATCAGCCACATTACGAGTTCGATTCCTTCGCTGCCAGCCTCACGCACATAGTCGATGTGCGGCAACGTCGCCAGTCCCGCCGGATCGGCGATGAGCCGGTCGAGAAAGGCGTTGTCGAAAGCCTTGTTGATCAGCCCGGCGCGCGGCCCCTGCAACTGATGGCTCATGCCGCCGGTGCCCCAGATCTGCACGCGTAAAGGCTCGTCGTACGACTCGACCGCTTTGCGGATCGCCTTGCCGAGGTTGAAGCAGCGCTGGCCCGACGGCACCGGGTACTGAACCACGTTGACGGCAAACGGGATCACCGGACACGGCCAGCGGAAATCGCTTGCCGGTGGCTGCCCGACCATCAGCGACAGCGGCACTGTCAGGCCATGATCGACGTCCATCTTGTTGACGATCGTCAGGTCGAAATCCTGCTGGATGACCGACTGCGCGATATGCGCCGCGAGCTCGGGATGGCCGATCACGGTCGGCACCGGACGCGGGCCCCAACCCTCGTCGGCGGGCTGGTACTGCGCCGCGGTGCCGATCGCGAAGGTCGGGATCATGTCCAGGCTGAACGCCGTCGCGTGATCGTTGAAGACCAGGAAGATCACGTCCGGCCGGGTGTGCTTCAACCATTGCTTGCCGAATTCGTAGCCCTGGAACACCGGCTGCCAGTACGGCTCGGCCGTCTTGCCAAGGTCGAGCGCGGCGCCGATCGCCGGCACGTGCGAGGTATAGACCGATGCGGTGATGCGTGCCATGGTCATCCGGCCTTCGGGGCGCGCGCCCGGTTGCCTTGCGGCTGGCGGTGCGATTGCGCATCGCCATCCTCGCCGATGCGCCGGTTCCCTTCGACCGAGCGCCCGCCGCCGACCATCATGGCGCGGTATTCGTCCTCGGTCATGCCGGTCATGCTACCGGCCATCTGCTGGAAGCTTTTGCCATCGGTCGCGCCGATCTTGGCCAGGAAATAGATATTCCCGCCGGCCGCGATCATGCGGTTCATGTCGCGCGTCAGCACGGCCTGCTTCTGCTCGTCGCTCATCGGCCATTCGGCCAGGTAGGTTCGTTCGTCGGCCTTGAAGCGGGCGCGGTTCTCCGCCTTCATGAGTGACATGCAGAACTGGTTGAGGTGGTAGCCGCGGCGCGATTGCTCGGCGTCGAAGATCGTCGTCCCGGGCACGTCGAGGTAGGGCTTGTCGAGCGCCATGGTTCAGTCCTCTTCGGGCCAGTACAGCCGCATCGGGTTGTCGACCAGCAGCTTGCGCTGCCGCTCGGCCGTCGTCGCGATGTGGGGGATGAAATCGACCAGTAGCCCGTCGTCGGGCATGTGATTCTTCAGGTTCGGGTGCGGCCAGTCGGTGCCCCACAGCACGCGGTCGGGAAAAGTCTCGACGATGCGGCGCGCGAAGGGCACGACGTCGCGGTAGGCGTTGCTTTCACCCTTCAGCGCCGGCGCGCCGGCAACGCTCAAGCGCTCGGGGCAGCTCACCTTGCTCCACACGTTCGGGTAATCGCGCATGAAGCGAAAGAAGAGTTCGAACTGCGGCCCGTCCACCGGCAGGCTCACATCCGGCCGGCCCATGTGGTCGACGACGATGGTCGTCGGTAGCGCAGTGAAGAAGTCCCACAACTCGGGCAGGTCGACCGCCTCGAAATAGATGACGACGTGCCAGCCCAGCGGCGCGATGCGCGCGGCGATCTCCATCAGCTCGTCGCGCGGCGTGAAGTCGACCAGCCGCTTGACGAAATTGAAGCGCACGCCGCGCACACCGGCTGCATGCAGTGCCTGCAGTTCGCCGTCGGAAATCGAGCGCCTCACCGTTGCGATGCCGCGCGCCTTGCCGTTCGAGTTGACGAGGGCGTCGACCATCGCGCTGTTGTCCGCGCCGTGACACGTCGCCTGCACGACCACGTTGCGCGCGAAGCCGAGGTGGTCGCGCAGCGCATACAGCTGCGCCTTGCTCGCATCGCAGGGCGTGTATTTGCGCTCGGGCGCATATGGGAACTGCGCGCCGGGACCGAATACGTGGCAGTGCGCGTCGACCGCGCCGGGCGGTACCTTGAAAGCGGGCTTCGAAGGACCGGCATACCAGTCGAGCCAGCCGGGCGTTTTCTCGAATACGGTCGTCGTCATCGCATCATTCCTTCGGGTCAACTTGCGCTAGGATGCGGTCGGCCTCGACCCGCCAGTCGGCGCTGCGCGCAAAATCCGGCGTGCCGCGCGGGCCGAACAGGCCGGTATCGGCGAGGTCGGCGATCCAGGACTGGCGCTGCGCGGTGCCGCTGGCCGACCACGGTTCGAGGCCGGCCTCGCGCACCGTCTCGGCGACCTCGCGGACCTCCTCGCTGCGCCGGCGACCGTGCTCTATCACGCGCTGGAAGAAATAGGCACCTTGGCGCTCCCAGTCGATGCCCGGAAAGGTCTCGTGCAGCGAGGCGATCACGGCATCCTCGACGCCGTAATAGCGCGCCGTCGTGAAGCTCTCGATGACCATCGCCTCGAGGCCCTTGATCATGACGCTGCGGCACATCTTGGTCGCCGACGCGACGCCGAGCCGCTCGGATGTGACCTCCGCGACAAAGCCCAGCGCCCTTAGCTGCGCCAGCAGGGCCGCGGCATGCGCCCCGCCGAGCAGCAGCGGCACCTTGATGCGGTAGGGCGGGATCGACGTCATGACCGCCGCCTCGACATAGCGGCCGCCCGCGCCGTCGACGATTGCGCCGGCGCGCTGCTTGGCGCCCGGCGACGCCGAGTTGAAATCGAGAAACCACGTGCCTGGCCGCAGCGCTGCCGCACACGCCTGCGCGACCGCGACGGTCTGGCTCGCGGTGACAGCGCTGACGACGAGGTCGCTGCGCCGCGCGAGTTCGGCAGGGCTCGCGCACAGCACGACGCCGTGCTCCTGAGCATGCTCGTACAACCCGCCGGCCCGCGCGCCTTCGAGCTTCAGGTCGTGAGCGCATACCGCCACGCCCTGCGCGCGCAGGTCCTCGGCCAGGATGCGACCGACCTCGCCATAGCCGACGAGGCCGATGTGCCACTGGGCCGGGTTTGCGTTCATCGAGGTTGGGTCACGGCACGGGCGGCAGTGCTGTTCGCGACGGAGTTTCTGGACGCGAAGGCGCTAAGGACACCGAGGACGCGACGGACTCGATGGGCGCGACGGACGCGAAGAAAGCTGCGGGCTTGCCCGGTTCCTCGTTGCAAACTTCGCGAACTTCGCGAACTTCGCGAACTTCGCGAACTTCGCGCCTTCGCGTCCGGTAGCTTCGACGCCGCACGACGGCCGTCAATCGACATACCGCAGCCCGGCTTTTTCCAGCGGCCCGCGCATGTTGTACATGTCCAGGCCGAGCACGCCGGACGCGAGCTTGGCGCGCTTCTCGGCCTCGTTGCTCTCGCGCGCGTCAGCCGCGTCCGCCACCTGCTGAGCGAGTGCGACCGGCACCACGACGACGCCGTCGTCGTCGGCCACGATGACATCGCCCGGGTTCACCAGCGCGCCGGCGCACACCACCGGCACGTTGACCGAGCCGAGCGTGGCCTTGACCGTCCCCTTCCCGCTGATCGCCTTGGACCAGACCGGGAACTTCATCTCCGCCAGGTCGCGCACGTCGCGGCAGCCGCCGTCGATGACGAGGCCGACCGCGCCGCGCGCGCGAAAGCTGGTCGCCAACAGGTCGCCGAAGAAGCCGTCGGTGTTGTCTGCGGTGCAGGCCGCGACGACGATATCGCCGGGCCGCAACTGCTCGGCGGCCACATGCATCATCCAGTTGTCGCCGGGCTGCAGCAGAACGGTGACGGCGCTGCCGCTGGCATGCGCACCGGCATAGATCGGCCGCATGTAGGGTTTCATCAACCCCAGACGGCCCATCGCTTCATGCACCGTCGCTGAGCCGAAGTGGCCGAGTTGTTCGACTGCCGCGCGGTCGGCGCGGACGATGCCGCGCTTGACGATTCCGAGTTCATGCATATTTCCTCCGATGGAATCAGCGGGCCTTACAGGCCCTTCACTTTGAGCGCCTGGTCGAGCCGCGGAAAGACGCGCCGAGCATTGGCTTCGTAGACCTGATGCCGGTCGTCGCCAACGACGATCGTCGAGGCTTCGATATAGCGCTTGGTATCGTCGTAGTAGTGGCCGGTCTCGGGATCGATGCCGCGTACGGCGCCGATCATCTCGCTCGCGAACAGGATGTTCTTGAGCGGGATCACCGTCGTCAGCAGGTCGATGCCGGGCTGGTGGTAGACGCAGGTGTCGAAATAGATGTTGTTCAGCAGGTGGTCCTTCAGCAGCGGCTTCTTCAGCTCCTGCGCGAGGCCGCGAAAACGTCCCCAGTGGTAGGGCACCGCGCCGCCGCCGTGCGGGATGATGAAGCGCAGGGTCGGAAAATCCTTGAACAGATCGCTCGTCAGGCACTGCATGAAGGCCGTGGTGTCGGCATTCAGGTAGTGCGCGCCCGTCGTGTGGAAGCAGGCGTTGCAGCTCGTGCTCACGTGCACCATCGCCGGGATGTCGAGCTCGACCATCTTCTCGTAGATCGGGTACCAGTGGCGGTCCGACAGCGGCGGACTGGTCCAATGGCCGCCCGAGGGGTCGGGGTTGAGATTGATGCCGACGTTGCCGTACTCGTTGACGCACTTCTCGAGCTCGGGGATGCAGGTCGCCGGGTCGACGCCGGGCGACTGCGGCAGCATCGCCGCGGGCGCGAAGTGATCCGGGAAGAGCGTGCTGACGCGATAGCACAGCTCGTTGCAGATCGCCGCCCAAGTGCTGCTCGTCTGGAAATCGCCGATGTGGTGCGCCATGAAGCTGGCACGCGGGCTGAAGATAGTCAGGTCGCTGCCGCGCTGGCGCATCAGCTTGAGCTGATTGGATTCGATCGATTCACGCAGTTCGTCGTCGCTGATCTTCAGCTCCGATGCTTTCGGTGCGCTGGCCGGGTTCTTCAGGCTCGCGATCTGGCGGTTGCGCCAATCTTCCAGCGCCTTCGGGGCGGTGGTGTAGTGGCCGTGGCAGTCGATGATCATGGGCGGTCCTCTGAGGGCGTTGTGACGGCGGGCGCCGGCAGCATGCCGTGGCGTTGCTTGGCTGTGTCGGCAGATGCCGAGGCCAGGAAGGTGAGCAGCGCGCGCACCGCTTCGGGTTGGTTCGATGCGGCGCAGATGCCGGCTGAAAACGTGGTGTCGATCGCGACCTCGGCGGGCATCGGGCCGAGCACGTCGATACCTTCGAGATTCATCAGTTCGCTCAGCTGCTGGAAACCCAGCTCGACGTCGCCGCGGGCGACGAGCGCGCCCACGGGAATGCCGGTCGGCGCCTGCACGACCCGGTCACGCAAGGTCGACTTGAGGCCCCAGCGCTCGAACAGCGCCAGCAGCGCGACCCCGCTGGGGCCGGTCGAATGGCCGATGCTGCGGGCTGCCATCAGCGCGGCCCGCAATGCGTCGGCATCGTGGATCGGGGGGCGTGTGGCGCCGGTGCGAACGGCGATGGCCACGCTGGAGACGGCGAGGTCGGTGCGGCTGCCAGCCACGACGCTGCCGCCGGCGACCAGCTTGTCGATCGCGTCCGCCGCCAGCACGACGACATCCACCGCTTCGCCGGCCGCGACCCGCTTGGCCGCATCGACGCCGCCGACCGATTCGACCGCAACCTCCACCCCGGCCTGCGCGCGGTACGCCGCCGCCAGTTCGGCCAGCAGCGCGCGCGTCGCCATCGACGAGATCGCGTTCAGGCGCAGGAGGTGGCGGGACATGGCGGCGATTATGCAAAGCACCGCGGCGGCCGCGACTGCGTGCGCGACTGCGTGCGCGACGCTAGCTGTTATCGCGATCCGGCATGGACCAGATAGCGCGCATCAGCTGCGCGACGAGTTCGAGCGACGGCTCGAGCAGCGGGCCGGGCGGGCGCTGCGCCGAACTCGCAATCCACAGCGTCGCGGCGAGCGGCGGCGTGCCGATGGTCCGGACCTCGAAATGGCGCGCATCGGCGGCCGGCAGTGCATTGAGCGGCAGCACGGCGTGCATGGCGTGGCCGCGCACCAGATCGAGGATCGCCGGTATGCTTTCGATCTCGAACCCCACGCGTGCGCGCCGCCCCTCGTTGGAGAGCGCCGCTTCGAGCGGCATGCGCATCGAGTGTGGCCGGCTCGGGATCACGAGCTGGCGCTCCGCCACCTCGGCCAGCGTGGCCGGCGGACCGATGAGCGGTCCCACGTCGCCGTGACCGGTCGCAGCGGCGCGCGTGCTCACGAGGTACAGCGCTTTCGTCGAGCCCCGGGTGCAGGTCGAGGCTGCCGGACGGGGTGACGTTGTAGGCGACGGCGCAATCGATGCGCCCGAGCGAGAGCCATTCGAGCAGGTAGTCGACAACCCCTCGACGACGCTCAAGGTCGCCTTCGGAAAGCGCTCGCGAAACGCCGCCACCAGCGATCCGGTGAGCTGCCGGCTCACGCTCGGCGGCAGCCCGATCACGAGCCGGCCGGTCGCCGCCCCGCGCTGGTCTTCGAGGTCCTGCAGCGCGCGCTCGACCTGCGCCAGGATGACCCGGCCATGCGCCAGCAGCCGCTTGCCGGCCTCGGTCACGACCACGCCACGGCCGGTGCGGTCGAACAGCGTCTGATGCAGCTCGACCTCGAGCAGCCGCACCTGCCGCGACAACGCCGGTTGTGCGACCTTCAGCGCATTCGCCGCGCGCGTGAAGCTGCCGAGCTCGGCGACGTGGACGAAGGTTTCGAGCTGCTTCAGATCCAAGTTGGGGCTCTTGCTGCTTTCGCATTTGGCGACGGCCCGCCCATGCCGGGCCGAACTCCCGGCTGGGCTTTGCGCGAGTGACAGCACAGCGCGAAGCCCTACCACGCGATCAACCTGTCACGAGCGCTGTCCGCAACGCGGGGGACGCCCGTAAACCACCCACGTCCATCCCATTCCAGTTCCTCAGCATCGGCTCGCTTAGCGAACGCATGAAGACAGCCTCCCCATCGTCCAACCGCACCAGCGCCTCGATCGTCGCGGCCATCGCAACTTCGGCGGCGCGCGCGGTGGTGCCGTCGTCGATCTTGATCGCGACGCCGAGGCCTGCGTCGGGCAGGGCGGCGCAGTACACGCCTTCGGCGCCGACCTTGCACGCGACGCGCTCGCCCAGGCGCTGCATCACGAGGGTATCGAAGCGCCCACTGCCCGACACCATGAAGGGCGCCGCAGCGACCGCCTTGCGCAAGCGGCGCGCTGCATTCGCATGGCTCGCGCTCAGGCCGACGCCGCTGCCGACGCGCGCGAAGGCCAGGGCGAGCGCGCGCAGCGGGATCGCGTAGGTCGGGATCGAGCAGCCGTCGATGCCGCGCGCGGTGCTGGCCAGGTCGTGCCCGGTCGTTGCCTGCAATGCCGCCGTCACTTCGCGCATGACCGCGTGCTCCGGCCGTACATAGCCGCGGACGAACTCGCGTGCCCGCCCAGCTCCGCCCGCCAGATGGCAGCCCAGGCAGACGAAGCCGGAATGCTTGCCCGAGCAGTTGTTGTGCAGGGCGCTCGGGCTGCGGCCTTGCGCCGCGAGGTCGCGCGCGGCGGCTTCGGAATAGGGCCAGTGCACGCCACATTCAAGCGCGCTCGCATCGAGCCCCGCCTTCGCGAGCATCGCGGCGGCGGTCTGCGCATGCGCCGGCTCGCCGCGGTGCGAGGCGCAGGCGAGGGCGAGTTCGGGGTCGGTCACGCCGAGCGCATCGGCGGCGCCGCTTTCGACCAACGGCAGCGCCTGCAGCAGCTTGACGGCCGAGCGCGGAAAGATCGGCCGGTCGATATCGCCGAGGCTCGCGCGCACGCGTCCGTCGGCATCGACGATGGCGATCGCGCCGCGGTGTTCGGACTCGACCGCATTGCCGCGCAGGAGTTCCACCAGGATCGGATTCATGACGTCGGCCATTCGAGCGGCGATTGAAGCGAGGCCGGGCACTTTAGCGTGAGCGTGCCGGCTGCATGCACACTGGCGCCATGCCGACCCCCATCCTCCAAGCTCCCGACCCTCGCCCCGCCACCCGCCTTGCATCGAGCCGCTGGCGCGGCGCGGCCTGGCGGCTCGGCGTTGTTGCCCTGCTCGCCGCCTGTGCATCGCCCCCCGACACCACGGCCGACGCGGCGCAGCGGCTGGCCGCTGCCATGCGCGGACGAAGCATCGTCCTGCTCGGCGAGGTGCACGACAATGCCGCGCAGCACGCGCTGCGGGCTCAGGCGCTGCGGCGTCACCTTGCCGACGGCGCGCGGCCGGCGCTGCTGATGGAAATGTTCGACCGCGAACGCCAGGGCGAGATCGACCGCGCGCTCGCCGCTCCGCACGCCGATGCGAACGCGGCCGTCGAAGCCGTCATCGCCGCGGGAACCGGAGGCGCGGCCGGGTCGGGCTGGGACTGGCGCTTCTACCGCCCGTACCTCGCGCTCGCGGTCGAATACAAGCTACCCATCGTCGCCGTCAATATCTCGCGCGCCGACGCGCGGCGCGTCGGGTCGGAAGGGTTGGCCGCGCTCGGCTTCGATCCGGCGTTGCCGGGCGACCTGCAGTCGGGGCAGGCGAAAGCCATCGTCGAAGGGCATTGCGGAGCGATCGATATCTCCCGCACCGGTCCGCTGGTCGCCGCGCAGGCGGCGCGTGACCAGTTCATGGCGCGCGCCGTGGAGGCAAACGTCGAACGTGGCGTGCTGCTGCTCGCCGGCAACGGTCATGTGCGGCGCGATCTGGGCGTGGCGCGCTGGCTGCCGCCGGCCGTGCGCGACCGCAGCCTGTCGATCGGCTTGCTCGAGACCGGCACGATGCGGGTGCCCGCGCGCGCCTACGACCTGGTGGTCGAGACCGCGGCGCAGGCGCGCTCCGACCCGTGCCTCGCCTTCGGGCGCGCCGCGCCCGACCGGCCTTGAGCGGCCACGCGGCCGGGCTTGCGCTCGCCGGAATCGATTTCACCAGCCGGCCGTCGCGCCGCAAGCCGATCACGGTCGCCCACGGCCGGTTGTCGCAAGGCGTCGTGCGCATGGAGTGGATTGACGAGCACGTCGATTTTGAAAGCTTCGCACGCTGGCTCGAGAGCCCAGGCCCGTGGCTCGCCGCATTCGATTTTCCGTTCGGTCTGCCGCGCGAACTGGTCGAGTCGCTCGGCTGGCCTTTGCAGTGGCCCGCGTTGATGCGCCACTACGCGCAGATGAGCCGCGAAGAGGTGCGCGACACCTTCGCCGCGTTCTGCGCCGCGCGCCCTGCCGGCAGCAAATTCGCGCACCGCGCGACCGACCGGCCGGCCGGATCGTCACCGTCGATGAAGTGGGTCAACCCGCCGGTCGCCTACATGCTGCATGCCGGCGTGCCGCTGCTGCTGACGGCCGGTGTCCATCTGCCCGGGCTGCAGGCCGGGGACGCGGCGCGCGTCGCGCTGGAAGGTTATCCCGGCCTGCTCGCGCGCGAGGTGCTCGGCAGGCGCTCGTACAAGAGCGACACCGCGGCCCAGCAGACGCCCGAGCGCTTGATCGCCCGCAGCGACCTGATCGACGCGTTGCACCAGGGCCGCACCCGACTCGGCCTGTGCCTGAAGCTGAGCCACGCGCAGCGCGATACCTTGATCGCCGACGCCAGCGCCGACCGCCTCGACGCCGTGCTGTGCCTGATGCAGGCCGCATGGGCGAGCACCCGTGCCGACCACGGCATGCCCGCCGGGGCCGATCCACTGGAGGGCTGGATCGTCAGCGCAGGTTGATCGTCTTCACGGCAATGAGCGCCAGTTGACACGGCGCCGCCCAAGACGATGAACGCGTTGGGATGCCAGTCTCGTAAGCGGACGCGAAAACGGTCAGGGCTGACCCACAGCCAACCCCGATTTGAGTCCTCGCAACGAGCGCGACCCGGTCTGGCTCTAGCCGGCCCGATCTACTAGGGTATGTACTGGAGTTCACGACCCCCCTGGCACCAACTATCGTCCTGCGTGTCGGTAGAAAACCATTCGGAGATCCCATGAAAATTCCTTTCGCTAACGCCTTAACAGCCTTGGCGCTTTGTGCCATTTCCCCCTTTGCCACCGCGCAATCCCTGGCCGATCTGCGCAACGATGCCGCCACCGGCGGCGACGTCACCACCTACGGAATGGGCTGGGCGCAGCAGCGCCATTCCGCGCTTAAGCAGGTCAATGCCGGCAATGCCGCCCAGTTGCAGGCGGTGTGGAACCTGAGCCTGGACAACTCGGCCAACGCCTCCAGCCAGCCGCTGGTGATCAACGGCGTCATGTACGTGGCCACGCACACGCACACCATCGCAGTCGACGCCGTCACCGGGCGGCAGACGTGGAAGACGCCCATTGAACTGCCGGCCGACATTGCGGGCTACCTGTGTTGCGGCATCCAGACACGCGGCTTTGCCGCCCTGGATGGGGTGCTGTACCGCACCACCATCGATGCCCATGTGATGGCCATCTCCCTGGCAGACGGCAAGACGCTGTGGCGCCAGAAGGCGGCCGACTACAAGGATGGCTATTCGATGACGCACGCACCGCTGATCGCCGGCGGCGTGCTCATCACGGGTATCTCGGGCGGGGAGTACGGTTCGCGCGGCTTCATCAACGGCTGGGATCTGAAAACCGGCGAGAAGAAGTGGCACCGCTGGACCACCGTCGCGCCCGGCGAACCCGGCGGCGACACCTGGAAGGGCGATGCCTACAAGACCGGCGGCGCCCCCACCTGGCTGACCGGCACCTACGATCCCGATCTGGATCTGGTTTACTGGGGCGTGGGCAATGGCGGACCCTGGAACGCAGCCACCCGCGGCGGCGATTCGCTGTATATCAACTCGGTGCTGGCACTGCGCCCGAGCACCGGGCAGATCGTCTGGCACTACCAGTTCTCGCCCGGCGACCCGTACGACTATGACGGCACCAACGAGCTGGTGCTGGCTGAACTGCCCATCGGCGGCGCGAACACCAAGGTGCTGATGCAGGCCAATCGCAACGGATTCTTCTATGTGCTGGACCGCACCAGCGGCAAGCTGCTGTCGGCCACGCAGTTCGCCCGCAAGATGAACTGGGCCACGGGCATCGACATGAAGACTGGCCGCCCCATCGACACGCCGATGACGGCTATGGTGCGCCAGACCGAGGAAGCGAAGGATTTCATCGAAGTCTGGCCCAGCGCCTTTGGCGGCAAGAACTGGATGCCGATGAGCTACGACCCAACGCGCAAGCTGGTGTACCTCAACAGCATTGATCTGGGCATGAAGGTGAAGTACGTCAAGCAGGCCCGCCCGGGCGGGCCGAACTGGTATCTCGGCCTGGAACTGGGCGGCTTTGTCGCACCGGAAGACGGCAACCGCGGCGCGCTGACCGCCTGGGATCCCGTGGCCGGCAAGCCTGTGTGGCGGGTGCTGAACAAATCGCCCTTCTGGGCGGGGGTGCTGTCCACCGCGGGCGGCGTGGTCTTCACCGGTTCGCAAAACGGCAAGTTCCTCGCCTTCGATTCCGGCAGCGGCAAGCAGTTGTGGTCCTTCCAGACGGGCTCGGGCATCACCGGCCTGCCCATCGCCTGGGAACGTGACGGCAGGCAGTACATCACCGTGCTCAGCGGCTCGGCAACCGTCTACGGCGCCCTGGCCGGCGACCCGGACCTGGCCAATGTGGCGGCAGGTGGCTCGGTGTGGACCTTTGCCCTGCCCGCGGCACGATGAGGGTCTGGGCAAGGGTTACGCTTCCCCTGGTGCTGGCGGCCTTGCCCTGGGCCGCCAGCGCTCAAAGTCCGCCCGAGGCCGAGGCCGGTCGCAAGCTGTACGTCAGTTCCTGCCAGCGCTGCCATGGCATCAACCTGGCCAGCAACGGCATCGGCTTCGATCTGCGCACCTTTCCGCAGGTCGAGAAGGAACGCTTCCTACGCTCGGTGACGAACGGCCTGCGCGCCATGCCGGCCTTGGGTGAGACGCTCAAGCCCGAACAGTTGGAACTGCTGTGGGCGTACATCGGCTCGGTCAACGGCTGGAAGCCGTGATGTCACCGCGGCAGTTCATACGCGCTCGTATCGCTCTCGCGCTTGCAGTCGCGGATGACGGCTTCAACGTGTCTAATCTTGGCGGTCAGATACCCGCTTTGGATCGCATCCAGCCGCCGGCCGGCCTCATCGGCCCGCGGCCAGCCTCGACCCTCGCACCTCAATCCCCCCGGAACCCCGACGCCTTGACGATGGGCGCCCAGCGCTCGGTGTCGCGCTTCATCGCCGCGCTGAGGTCGGCCGGCGTGCCCCCGGTGGGCTCGAGGCCGAGCGCGGCGAAGCGCTGGCGCAACTCGGGCGAGGCGAGCGCCTTGTTGATCGAGGCGTTGAGTTGCGCCACGATCGTGGCCGGGGTGCGGGCCGGTGCATAGACGGCGAACCAGGCCCTGCCTTCGACGCCCTTGAGTCCGGCTTCGCCGAAGGTCGGCACCTCGGGCAGCAGCGGGCTGCGCTGCGCCGCCGAGGTCGCGAGCAGGCGGATCTTGCCGCTGCGGTGCAGCTCGATCTGGTCGACGAGGGTATCGATGCCCGCGCTGACCTGGTTGCCGATCAACGCCGTCATGAGCGGTCCGCCGCCGTTGTAAGGCACGTGGATCAGGTCCAGTCCGGCATTGCGCGCCAGCATCACGCCGAAGAAATGCGGCAGGCTGCCGGGTGCCGGCGTGCCGTAGTTGGCCTGCGCGGGATTGGCCTTGTACCAGGCGAGCAGTTCCTGCAGGTTGCGCGCCGGATGCGCCGCGTTGACCGACAGCGCGAACTGGAAATTTGCGATGTGTGCAACCGGCGCGAAATCGGCGACCGGGTCGTACGCGAGCTTGCTGAAGACGAGCGGCGCGAGCACCGGAACGACGATCGGCGTGATCATGATCGTGGTGCCGTCGGCCGGCGCGTTCTTCAGCATCTCGGCGGCGATCCGCCCGCCCGCGCCGGGCTTGTTGTCGACCGTCACGGTCAGCTTCAGTTCTTCTTGCATGCGACTCGCGAGCAGCCGCGCGGCGGTATCGGTGGACGCGCCGGGCGCGAAGCCGACCAGCAGCTTCACCGGCTTGTCGACCTGGGCGAATGCGGGCGCGTACAGCCCGAAGGCGAGGCTGAGAAAAAGCGTGGTGATGGATCGCATGGGTCTCGTCTCCGATGGGTTGATATTGTTGTACGAGCCGCGGCGCACGCTACCACTGGCCGTAGAACACGCCGGCCCGTTTGTGCGCAGCGGTGCCGAGTTCGATGCGCTCGTCGCTGATCGTGGTGCGGCGCCTGCGGCGCGCTAGCCAGTCGAAGAGCCCGCTGCGCAAGGCTTCGCGGATGCCGGCATGGCCCGCATCGCGGCCGAGGTCGGCGAATTCGTGCGCGTCGGCCTGCAGGTCGAACAGCTGCTCGGGCTGGTCGAGCCAGTACACATAGCGCCAGCGCGCCGTGCGGATGCACCAGGCGCGGCATTGCTGCACGTCCATTCCCAGGCGCAGCCGCGCTTCCTTGAAGCTCCAGTCGAGTTCGCAATAGACGGCGTCGCGCCAGTCGTCGACCGGGCCGCCGTGCAGCAGCGGCTGCAGGGCACTGCCTTCGACGCGATGGCGCGGCGCCTCGATGCCGAAGGCGGCGAGGATCGTCGGCAGCACATCGACGCTTTCGACGAAGCGGGTATCGACGCGGCCGCGCGTCGCGTCGGCCTCACGCGTCGGGTCGACCACGATCAGAGGCACGCGCTGCACCGCGTCGTAGAACAGCTCCTTCTCGCCGAGCCAGTGGTCGCCGAGAAAGTCGCCGTGGTCGGCGGTGAAGACGACGAGCGTGTCGTCCATCCGGCCCATCGATTGCATCGCGTCGAACAGCCGGCCGAGGTGGTCGTCGATCTGCGTGATCAGGCCCTGGTACGCGGGGCGAACGATGCGAACGCATTCGTCGGTCGCGAAGGCGCGGCTCTCCTCGTGCTCGCGGTACGCCGCGACGACCGGGTGCGCATCGACGAGTTCGGCCGGCGTGCGCGCGGCCGGCAGGCACTGGTCGAACGAGTACATCGCGTGGTAGGGCGCGGGCGCCATGTACGGCCAGTGCGGTTTCACGTAGCTCAGGTGCAGCACCCACGGCTCGTCGCCCTCGACCTTCATGAAGTCGAGCGCCTGGTCGGTCATATAGGCGGTCTCGGAATGCGCTTCGCGAACCCGCGCGGGCAGGTGCACGTTGC
>JBDSEG010000201.1:0-5258 GCA_039920165.1 Burkholderiaceae bacterium | reverse complement strand
GCCAACCCGCGCCAGCCAGCGCCAGCCGTTCCCCCGGCCGCACCCGCATGGGCCTCCGCCACGGCCAATCCCAGGAGAATCTTGATGTTCACCTCGTGGTCCGACGTGTCGACGCCGGCCGAGTTGTCGATCGCGTCGTTGTTCAGGCGCACGCCGGCGAGTGCTGCCTCGATCCGCCCGCGCTGCGTCAACCCCAGGTTGCCGCCTTCGGCGACGACCTTGCAACGCAATTGCGCGCCGTTGATGCGCAGACCATCGTTGGCGCGGTCGCCGACCTCGAGGTGGCTTTCGGCGCTCGCTTTCACATACGTGCCGATGCCACCGTTGTAGAGCAGGTCGACCGGCGCTTTCAGGATCGCCGTCAACAGCTCCGACGGCGCCAGGTGCTGCGCGTCGACGCCGAGCGCGGCCTGCGCCTGCGGCGACAGCGGAATCGACTTCTCGGTGCGCGCCCAGACGCCGCCGCCATCGGAGATCAGCGCCGCTTCGTAGTCGGCCCACGACGATCGCGGCAGCTTGAACAGGCGCTCGCGCTCGGCGAACGAAGCCGCCACGTCCGGCGTCGGGTCGATGAAGATGTGGCGATGATCGAAGGCCGCGACGAGGCGGATGTGGCGCGACAGCAGCATTCCGTTGCCGAACACGTCGCCTGACATGTCGCCGATGCCGACGACGCTGAATTCACTGCTTTGCGTGTCCCGCCCCATTTCCCGGAAGTGGCGCTTGACGCTCTCCCAAGCCCCGCGCGCGGTGATTCCCATGCCCTTGTGGTCGTAGCCGACACTGCCGCCGGAGGCGAACGCATCGCCGAGCCAGTGGCCGTATTCGCCGCTGATTGCGTTCGCGTAATCCGAGAAGGTCGCGGTGCCCTTGTCGGCGGCGACCACCAGATACGGGTCGTCGCCGTCCTGGCGCACGACGTGCGGTGGCGCCACGACAACACCGCCGACCAGGTTGTCGGTCAGGTCGAGCAGGCCGCGCAGGTAGTCCTGGTAGCAGGCAATGCCCTCCTTGATGAAGGCGTCGCGGTCGGACGCGGGAGGCGCCTTCTTCAGCACGAAACCGCCCTTCGAGCCGACCGGCACGATCACGGTGTTCTTCACCATCTGCGCCTTCACGAGGCCCAGCACTTCGGTGCGGAAATCGTCCAGCCGGTCGGACCAGCGCAGCCCGCCGCGTGCGACCTTGCCGCCGCGCAGGTGGATGCCCTCGAAGCGCGGCGAGTAGACCGAAATTTCGTACATCGGACGCGGATCGGGCAGGCCCGGCACGCTTGCCGAATCGAGCTTGAAGCTGACGAAGCTGCGGCGCGCGCCCGGCGCGCCCGTATGGCCGACGCCGGTGCGCCAGAAGTTGGTGCGCAGCGTTGCCTGGATCAGTGCCAGGAACTGGCGCAGCACCCGGTCCTCCGACAGGATCGTGACGCGTGTCAGCGCCTTCTCGATCGCGTTGATCTGGGCCTGCTCGCCCTCGGCGTCGTGTTCGGTCGGGCTGAAGCGCAGCGTGAACAGGCGCACCAGCATGCGCGCCACCTGCGGGTGCGCGGCCAGCGCCGCCTCGATCGTCGACTGCGCCAGCGCGAAGCCGATCTGCTTCAGGTACTTGGCGTAGGCGCGCAGCACGACGATCTCGTCGGCCGACAGGCCGGCGCGCAACACGAGGCGGTTGAAATCGTCGCTTTCGATCTCGCCGCGAAACACCTTCGCGAACGCGCCTTCGAAGAGTTCCGCGAGGCGCTCGTGATCGAGACTTTCGGAATAGTCGGCGACCAGCTCGAAGTCGTGCATCGACAGCTCGGCCACGCTGTCATCGCGGCTCACGTCGAGCCGGTAGTTCTGTTCGCCGAGCACGCGAACGCCCATGTGCTCGAGCATCGGCAGGCTGTCGGACAGCACGACCGGACCGCCGAGACGATAGACCTTGAAGCCGAGCGCGCCGTGCGTGGCGCCGAGCGGCCGGTACAGCGCCAGCGCGAGCGGCGCCTCGGCCGACAGGCCGGCGAGCTTGTGCACGTCGGCGACCGCCGAGCGCGCACTGTGGCGGGCGCGGTAGGCGACCGGAAAGGTCGCGCTCCAGCGCTTGAACAGCCGAATGCCGTCGGCCTCGCCATCGGCCTCGATCAACGCGTCGCGCAGTTCGTCGTCCCAGCGCCGCGCGGCGACGGCGAGCCGGGCCTGCAGTTCGCGGTAATCGACCTCCGGCATCTGCGCCGGCCGGGTCCGCACCGTGAAATGGATGCGCGCCAGCGAGGTCGCGCTAAGCTGGATGTCGAAGTCGGCACCATCGCCCGCGAACGCCTCGACCAGCATCCGCTGCAGCTTGATGCGCAGGTCGGTCGAATACGCCTCGCGCGGCACGTACACCAGGCACGAGACGAAGCGGTCGAATGGATCACGCCAGACGAACAGGCGCAGGCGCTGGCGTTCGCCCATCGACAGGATGCCCAGCGCGGTGTCGTACAAATCCGCGGTCGGCATCTGGAACAGGTCGTCGCGCGGGTAGGTCTCGAGGATGTGGTGCAACGCCTTCGAAAGATGCCCTTGCGGCGACAGCCCGGCGCGCTCGAGCACGGCATCGATCTTGCGGCGCAACAGCGGCGTGTCCGAGGCGAGCTCGCTGTAGGCCGACGATGTGAACAGCCCGATGAAACGATGCTCGCCGATGACCTCGCCGGCCGCGTTGCAGCGCTTGACGCCGACGTAGTCGGTGTAGCCGGGCCGATGCACGACCGAGCGCGTGTTGGCCTTGGTCACGATCAGTTGCGGTGACGGGGAGCGCGCCATCGCGCGCGCCTTCGCGGGCACAGCCCAGAAGCTTGTGGAGAGCGAGTGCGAATCGTGCTCGCGCAACAGCCCGAGGCCGCTGCCCGGCACGAGGCGCAGCGCATCCGCGCCGTTCTCGGTGACGAGGTCGTGCTGGCGATAGCCGAGCAACGTGATGTGGTCGTCGGCGAGCCACTGCAGGAACGCGCGGTTCTCGTCATGCTCGGCCTGCGGCATGCCGCAGGCGTTCTGCTCGAGCTCGGCGATCACGTCGTTCAGGCGCGCGACCATCGGTTGCCAGTCGGTGACTGCGGCGCGCACGTCGGCGAGCACGCGCTCGAGGCCGGCGAGCAGCTCGGCGCGCTGCTGCGGGTCGATCAGCCGGTCGACCTCGATGTGCATCCAGGACTCGCGTGACGCACGCGGCGCCTCGGCGCGCGGGCGGATCGCGCTCAGCTTGCCGTGCGCGTCGCGCTCGACCGCGAAGATCGGGTGCACGATCAGGTGCATCGCCAGACCCTCGCGGTTGATCTCCATCATCGCGCTGTCGACCAGGAACGGCATGTCGTCGTTGACGATGTCGATCACAGAATGGCGCGAGTCCCACCCGGAATCGGCCACCGTGGGGCTGACCACGCGAACCCGCGCGACCCCGGCCGGCCGCGTGGCCCCGAACTGCCAGTGGGAGAGCAGCGCACCGAGCAAGTCTTCCGGGCTGCGCGCCTCGAGGTCGTCCGGGTCGACCTGGCGAAAGTATTCGCGCGCGAAAGTCTCCAGCGAGGCGCGTTGCGCCGCCGGCACGCGTTGCGCGGCGAGTTCGAGCAGCGCGTCGATCCTGCTGCGTCGCATCTGATCCATCGAGCTCGGCATGGCGCGGCCTCCTTGGTTGGTCGCGCCGGCAGCGACGCTGGCCCGCAAACGATCGGCCGATTCTCACCCCGCACCCGGCACGGGGCAACCGGGTCGCTATCGGATCGGTTGCGCCTCCAGCATCTTGAGTGTGGCGGTCTGGTCGGCCGCCATGAGCACCCTGGCCAGCGCCGAGTGGCTGCCGGCCAACCCGACGTCGAGCGATTCGGTCGCCAGCTCGGTCAGCAATGGGGTGAGCTGCCACGGCAGCACCAGCGTTGCGAAGAAGCGCTCGGTGCGCAGCCGGATGGCGGGCACGAACGCCCGGGTGAACTGCGCCGGCGCGGCGCAGTCGCTGCGATCCATAGCGCGCAGCGCGGCCGTCCAGCCGATGTTGTGCATCAGGCCTGCGAGGTAGCCCTCGAAGGGATCGAGGCCGGCGGCGCCGGCCAGCCTCATGCAGGCGTCCGCCTTCGCTTCGGAATGCAGCCACAGCCGCGGTGCAGCGCGGCCGGTGAGCGGATCGGAGCGCGCGTCGAACATCGGCGTCAGAACGACCCGGGCGATCACGCGCCGCAGGCCTTCGGTGCCGAGCCGTGCGATGGCCTCGACCAGGTCGGTCACCGGCGATGCGGCACGCGCATGGGTGCTGTTGGCGAGCCGGATGACCTCGG
Organism: Burkholderiaceae bacterium; assembly: GCA_039920165.1. Classification (GTDB taxonomy): domain Bacteria; phylum Pseudomonadota; class Gammaproteobacteria; order Burkholderiales; family Burkholderiaceae_C; genus JBDSEG01. The sequence goes on along the minus strand of JBDSEG010000201.1, from coordinate 973 downwards.
CCACCAGGTGCGGATCCTTGGCGACGCGGTGCGCCAGCGCCTGGCCGGACTGGTCGGCGTCGCGCAGGCTCTTGAGCAGTTGCGAAATCACCGCCGGCGCGCGCGGCAGCAGTTCGGCACACGAGCTGGCGCTGGCCAGGCGGGCGTCGAGCCCTGCGAGCTGGCGCTGCTCCACGGCGCTGAGCGGCAGGTCCGGCAACGAACCGTCGAGCAGCCACTCGAAGAACCGCACCCGCGGGTCCGGCGCGGGCGGCTCGGCGGCAGAGGCGGCCGGCGAGAGCTGGTCCGGTGGCGCGAACGGTGGCACGGCAGCCGTGCGACCGCTCGGGACGGCGTGCGACATCTCGGCCGCTGACCGCACACACGCCGGGGCCGCTCGAAGTCCGAGGACCGCGCCCACCCGTTGCAACCAATTCGACATGCTGACCCTCACTTGACCGTGTCAGCCCCGTTATCGGCACGAAGCGGCGCGCACTGAAGGCGCTAGGGATACGGCCCGGTGACGACTTGTGCTCATATGGCGGCCGACCCAGCCCGACCGAAGGACGCACGATGCTCACCGACGTTCAACTCAAGGCGATCATGCCCAACCTGCCGGCCGCGAAACTCGCGCTGTACCTGCCACACCTGAACCGGGCGATGCAGACCTACGGCGTCGTTACCGCGATGCGCACCGCCGCGTTCGTCGCCCAGCTCGCGCACGAGTCCGGAGAGTTTCGCTGGATGGAGGAGATCTGGGGGCCGACCCAGGCGCAGCGGCGCTACGAGCCGGCGTGCTCTCTGGCCACGCGGCTGGGCAACGCGCGCGCCGGCGACGGCAAGCGCTTCAAGGGCCGCGGGCCGATTCAGATCACCGGGTTCTACAACTACAAGAAGTACGGCGACCTGCTCGGCATCGACCTCGCGGGCGATCCCGCGAAAGCGGCCACGCCCGAGATCGCATTTGCAACGGCCGGCCTGTACTGGCAGCGCA
>JBDSEG010000200.1:0-22398 GCA_039920165.1 Burkholderiaceae bacterium | reverse complement strand
ATCGCCGAGCCGGTAGCCGTCGGGCCCGACATCCCAGGGCTCGGCGATGAGCTTGGCACGTGCCAGCAGCGGGTCCTGCGCGAGCGCGGCAAAAAACGGCGCTTCGGCGCTGAAGCCGCGCGCCCCGCGGCCGAGTACCGGCGCGAGGTCGAAGCGAAAGCCGTCGACATGCATCTCCCCGACCCAGTAGCGCAGGCTGTCGAGCACGAGCTGGATCACGCGCGGCTGGCGCAGGTCGAGGGTGTTGCCGCAGCCGGTATGGTTTTCGTAGCGGTCGGGGCGCACCGCGTCGAGCCGGTAGTAGCTCGCGTTGTCGAGCCCGCGAAAGCTGATCGTCGGCCCGGTCTCGTCGGTCTCGGCGCTGTGGTTGTAGACGACGTCGAGGATCACCTCGATGCCGGCGCGATGCAGCCGCTTGACCATGGCGCGGAATTCGTCGCGCACGGCCCGGCCGCCCTGCGCACGCGCAGCCGTGCTTGCCAGCAGGGGGTCGGGGCAGAAGAAGCCGATGCTGTTGTAGCCCCAGTAGTTGCTCAGACGCGCCGCCACCAGTCGCTGCTCGTCCAGATGCTGGTGCACTGGCAGCAGGCTCAGCGTGGTGATCCCGAGGCCGGTCAGATGTTCGATCGCGGCATCGCTCGCCAGGCCGGCGTAGCTGCCACGCAGCGCCTGCGGCACGCCCGGATGGCGTTGCGTGAAACCCTTGACGTGCAGCTCGTACAGCACCGTCGCCTCGGGGGCGATGACCGGCGCCTCGTCATCTTCCCAGTCGAAGCGATCGTCGACGACGCACGCCTTTAGGGCGCACGCGGCGTTGTCGCGCGGATCGGGCCGGCCCGCGTCCGCCGGGTCGGCGCCGAATTGGCTCGCGTGCCATTCGAAGTGCCCGACGATCTCGCGCGCATACGGGTCGAGCAGCAGCTTCGCAGGATTGAAAAGCTGGCCGGTCTCGGGCTGCCACACACCATGGGAACGCAGTCCGTAGACGAGCCCCGGCGCCGCGGCGGGCAGGCGGCCGTGCCAGATATCGCCGGTTCGTCCGGGCAGCGGAAGGCGCGCGTGCTCCTGGATACCGTCGGCATCGAAGAGGCAGAGATCGACGCCTTGCGCATGGGCCGAGAAGACGGCGAAATTGACGCCCGTGCCGTCGAACTGCGCACCGAGCGGCCAGCCCCGGCCGGGTTGCAGCGGGCTCAGGGTTGCCACTCGAGCAGCACGGTCGTGAACGCGGTCACGTCCAGCACGAACGAGTGGGCACGCCCATGCGCGCCCGTCGCTTCGGCGTCGTAGGCCGCGCCTGTCGTGACAGACGCGCCGCCGAAGTCGATCGCATCGGTATTCAGGCACTCGACATAACGGCCCGGCTGCGGAACCCCGATGCTCAGGCGGGACTGTGCAGCGGCACCAAAATTGCACACCGCGATCACCTGCGATTCAGCGTCATGGCCGCGCCGGAGAAAGCACAGCAGCGCCGATTCGCCGTCGCCGGGTGCGATCCATTCGAAGGCGGCGGGATCGGCGTCGCGCTCGTACAGCGCCGGCGTCGCGCGCAGCAGGCGGTTCAGCGCACCGACGAGGCGTTGCACGCCCCGGTGCGCGGGCTCGTCGAGCAGCGACCAGTCGAGGCCTTGCTCGTGCTGCCATTCGCGCGCGTGCGCGAATTCGTTGCCCATGAAGAGCAGCTTGCGACCCGGATGCGCATACATGAAGCCGTAGAACGCGCGCAACTGCGCGAAGCGTTCGGACCGACTGCCGGGCAGGCGCCCGAGCAGCGAACCCTGCTCGGGCAGCACCCGGTCGTGCGCGAGGGCGAGCACGACTGGTATGGCACGCGGTGCATGCGAACTCATGTCGGCAAAGCGCGCTGCGCGCTGCGCCGGATCGCAGGCCATATAGCGCAGCACGCCGTCGGTCCAGTCGCCATCCCAGCGCAGATCGAAACCCGTCGTCGCTGGCGCCGACGCCGAACCGACCATCAGCGCCTCGGGACGCAGCCGGGCCATCTGGCGCTGCACCTCCTCGATCAGCGCGCGTGCAGCCGTGTCGGCGTTGCCGTCCGGCGCATCCGCAACGCGCAAGCCGTCGACCGCATAGCGCTCGAGCCAGAACAGTGCATTCGCGACCAGGTAGTTGCGCACCTGCGGTCGCGCCGCGTCGAAGGCGAGCGTATTCCAGTCGGCAGCGTTGTCGCGGTCGTTCTCGGCGCCTTCGTAGAGCCGGCTGCCGTCGAAGCGTGCCAAGCCGTGCGGATCGCTCGGGAAGTGGTGCGGCACCCAGGCGACGATCACTTTCAGACCTTCGGCGTGGCAGCGATCGACGAAGCGGGCGAACCCAGTGGTGTTGCCGAATCGCGCGGTCGGTGCATAGGGGCCGGTCTGCTGGTAGCCCCAGGAGCCGTCGAACGGGTGCTCGCCAATGGGCAGCAATTCGAGGTGGGTGAAGCCGAGCTCACTGGCGTAAGGGGCGAGCGTATCCGCCAGTTCGTCCCACGTCGGGCTGCGGCCACGTCCCGGCGCGGCGGGGCGCCGCCATGAGCCCAGGTGCACCTCGTAGATCGACATCGGTGCCGGGTCCATCGGGCGCGGACCCGAGGCGGCTGCCGGTGTCACCGGCCGCAGTTCGGCGGTCACGCTGTTGGTGCCGGGGGGTGCCTCGCACTGCAAGGCATACGGGTCGGACTTGGCCGGCAGCACACGGCCCGCGTGCGAGCGGATTTCGTATTTGTAGTGAACGCCGACGCCGACTCCGGGCAGGAAGATCTCCCAGACGCCGAAGCCGTGGCGCAAGCGCATGCCGTGCTGCCGGCCGTCCCAATGATTGAAGTCGCCCACCAGGCTGACGCGTGAGGCATTCGGCGCCCAGACGGCAAAGGAGGTTCCGGTGATGCGATCGAGCACTCGCGGCACCGCACCCAGCAGCTCGCTCGGTCGCAGATGGACACCCTTCGCGTGCCGCGCGAGCTCGATCTCGTCGAGCACCGGCCCGAAGCGGTACGGGTCGTCGGTGATCGTCGAGCTGCCGTCGGCCCAGCGAACCTGCAGCCGGTAGTCGGTCGTGGCGCCGGCCGGCATCATGGCTTCGAAGAGTCCGTCGGGATGGCGCGGCGCGAGAACCGTCAGCAGCTCGCCGCTACGCGCCTCCAGGGCGACCACCTGGCCCGCCCCGGGCAGCATCGCCCGCAGCCAGTCGCGTCCCTGCCAGCGTTGGATCCCCAGCACTGAAAAGGGGTCGCCGTGCCGGCCGCTGCACACCAGGGCGATCTGAGGATCGGAAAGCATGAAAGCCGTTGTTTTCGCGGGTGACGGGTTGCGACGAAGTCACGATCCTACCAACGCGGATTTCGACGATGCGGTGCGGCAAGGGCCGCAGTCAAGGGGTTCGCCGCCGCGCCGCGCGTGGCTAACGGCCCGACGGTCCGGGCCGCAAGTTCCAGATTTCGTTCGCATAAGCGCCAATGGTGCGGTCCGAAGAGAAGCCGCCCATGCCGGCGACGTTCTCGATCACACAGCGCGCCCAGCGGTCGCGCTGGCGGTACAGCGCATCGACGCGCGACTGCGCCTGCACGTAAGCCGCATAGTCGGCCAGCAGCAGATAGTGGTCACCGCCGTCGAGGAGCAAATCGACAAGGCCCCGGTAGCGAAGCGGCTCGTCCGGCGAGAAAGTGCCGTTGCCGATCGCATCCAGCACCGCGGCCAGGCGCGGATCCCCATCCCGTCGCACGTGCGGCCGGTAGCCGCTAGCGCGCAGCGCGGCGACCTCCGGGGTGCGCAGGCCGAAGATGAAGATGTTTGCATCGCCCACGTTTTGCCGGATCTCGATGTTGGCGCCGTCGTCGGTGCCGATCGTGAGCGCGCCGTTCATGGCGAGCTTCATGTTGCCGGTGCCCGACGCCTCGGTGCCGGCGGTGGAAATCTGCTCAGACAGATCGGCGCCCGGCATCACCACTTCGGCGACCGAGACGCCGTAGTTTGGAATGAAGACCACCTTGAGCCTGCCGTCGACGAGCGGATCGGCATTCACGACCGTGCCCACATCGTGGATCAGGCGCACGATGGTCTTTGCCGTTGCATAGGACGATGCCGCCTTGCCCGCGAAGATGACAGTTCGCGGCAGCCAGTCGGTGCGCGGCTGTTCGCGGATGGCGAGGTAGCGCGTGATCACGTGCAACACGTTGAGCAGCTGGCGCTTGTATTCGTGGATTCGCTTGACCTGCACGTCGAACAGGCTTGCCGGGTCGACCACGATGCCGGTCGTGCGCGCGATCAACGTCGCCAGGCGCTCCTTGTTGGCATGCTTGACCGCCATGAATTCGGCCTGAAACGCCGGCTTGCCGGCCAGCTCGCGCAGCCCTTCGAGTCTCTGCAGGTCGAGTTCCCAGCCATTTCCTATCGTGCGAGTGAGCAGCGCGGCCAGGCCGGGGTTGGCCTGCGCCATCCAGCGCCGCGGCGTGACGCCGTTCGTCATGTTGGTAAACCGCTCGGGCCAGAGCGCGGCGAAGTCGGCAAAGATGGTCTGCACCAGCAGCTGCGAGTGCAGGGCCGAGACGCCGTTCACCTTGTGGCTGCCCACCACCGACAGATGCGCCATGCGCACACGGCGCTCGCCGTTCTCGTCGATCAGCGAAAGCCGGCGCAGCATCGCAGCGTCGCCCGGGCGGCGGGCCGCGGCAAAGGCCAGCAGTTCCTGATTGATGCGGAAGATGATCTCGAGGTGGCGCGGCAGTACCTGCCCGATCAGAGCAACCGGCCAGGTCTCGAGCGCCTCGGGCATCAACGTGTGGTTGGTATACGAGAAGATCCGGCCGCAGCGCTCCCAGGCCGCGTCCCACTCCATGGCGTGCTCGTCGCACAGCAGCCTCATCAGCTCGGCCACGCCGATCGCGGGGTGGGTGTCGTTCAGATGGATCGCGACGTGTTCGGCCAGATTGTCGAGCGAGGGGTGCTCGTCGAAATGGCGCGCCAGGATGTCCTGCAGCGAAGCGGCGACGAAAAAATATTCCTGGCGCAGGCGCAGTTCGCGTCCGGCCGGCGTGCTGTCGTTCGGGTACAGCACCCACGAGATGTTTTCGTACTGGTTCTTGACCGCCGCGGCATGCGCGTAGTCGCCGCTGTTGAAGGCCGAGAGGTCCAGGTGCGCCGGCGCGACCGCCTTCCACAGGCGCAGCGTACTCACGCTGTCGTTGCCATGGCCCGGGATCACCATGTCGTAGGCCTTGGCCGCGACCTCGGCTCCGGGGTGCCAGCGGGCGCCGGTGGCGCCGTGCTCGACCTGGCCGCCGAAGCGCACCGGGTACGACACACTGGCGCGCGGAAATTCCCACGGCGTGCCGTCGGCGAGCCACGGATCGGGTGTCTCGACCTGACGTCCGCCCTGGATCTCCTGCGCGAACATGCCGTATTCGTAGCGGATGCCGTAACCGAACGAAGGCAGGGCGAGCGTGGCCATCGAATCGAGAAAGCAGGCGGCGAGCCGGCCGAGGCCGCCGTTGCCGAGCGCGGCGTCGGCCTCGTCTTCAGCCACGTCTTCCAGCGCACACGCCTGCTGCGCGATGGCATGCGCGACCGGTCCGCGCAATTCGAGCGCGGCGAGGGCGTTCGACAGGGTGCGTCCGATCAGAAATTCCATCGACAGGTAATAGACCCGGCGCGCCTTCGCATCACGCTGCGCTGTCTGCGTGCACACCCAGCGTTGCGACAGCCGCTCGCGCGCGACCAGCGCGGTCGCGTGCATCAGATCTGCGCGCGTCGCGTGCGCCGGCGCGACGCCGACGCTGCGCAGCAGGTGGGACTCGATTTCCGAGGCGATTTCGGACGCCGGGCCCGACGCGACGACCGATTCAGTTTCGGGCGCGGCATCGGCGGCCGGCATGGCAATACTTTTATTCAATCCGGTTTCCTTTCGATGGGGTACGCTTTGATCGCCAAGCAAGAAGAATTCCGGAGACATTGCCATGAGCCCCAGCGAACTCGCACTCAGCCTGGATCTGCCCAAGCGCGCCGTGGCCCTCGTCCTTGCGGGCGGTCGCGGCAGCCGGCTCAAGCACCTGACCGACCGGCGCGCCAAACCCGGCGTCTATTTCGGCGGCAAGTTTCGCATCATCGATTTTGCGCTGTCGAATTGCCTCAACTCGGGGCTGCGGCGGATCGGCGTCATCACCCAGTACAAGTCGCACAGCCTCTTGCGCCACCTGCAGCGCGGCTGGGCCTTCCTGAACCCGCAGATGAACGAATTCGTGGACCTGCTGCCGGCGCAGCAGCGCACCGACGACGAGAGCTGGTACCGCGGCACCGCGGATGCGGTGTATCAGAACCAGGACATCATCGCGAGCTACCGGGCCGACTACATCGTCGTGCTGGCCGGCGACCACATCTACAAGATGAACTACGCGCTGATGCTGGCCGACCATGTGGCAAAGGGGCGCGAATGCACGGTCGGCTGCATCGCGGTGCCGCGTGCCGAGGCGAGCGCCTTCGGCGTGATGGCGGTCGACGCGAAGTACCACATCGTCGATTTCGTCGAGAAGCCGGCCGACCCGCCGCCGATGCCGGGTCATCCCGACATGGCGCTGGCGAGCATGGGCATCTATGTCTTCAACGCGCGTTGGCTGTATCACGAGCTCGAGCGCGACATGGCCGATCCGAACTCAAGCCACGATTTCGGCAAGGACATCATTCCGAGCGCGGTGCGCGCCGGCATGGCCGCGGCGCATCCGTTCGAACTGAGCTGCGTCGGTGCGCGGATGAACCAGGCCGCGTACTGGCGCGACGTCGGCACCATCGATGCGTACTGGGATGCCAATATCGATCTGACCGCGACCGATCCGTTGCTGAACCTGTACGACACGCGCTGGCCGATCTGGACCTACCAGGCGCAACTGCCGCCGGCCAAATTCGTGCACAACCGGGATGACAGGCGCGGCATGGCGATCGAGTCGCTGGTCTCGGGCGGCTGCATCGTTTCGGGGCGGGTTATTCGCAGCGTGCTGTTTTCGAGCGTGCGGGTGCATTCGCACTCAAATGTCGAATGGTCGGTGCTGCTGCCCGGGGTGCAGGTCGGGCGCGGCGCGCGGCTCACCCGGGTGGTGATCGACCGCGATTGCGAGATCCCGGATGCGATGGTGATCGGCGAAGATGCGGCGCTCGATGCGCAGCGTTTCTATCGCTCGGAAAACGGCATCACCCTCGTCACGCGCGAGATGCTCGGCCGGCTGCAAGCAACCGCATGAAGGTGCTGCACGTCGGCGCCGAGATCTTTCCCCTGGTCAAGACCGGCGGCCTGGCCGATGTGATGGGCGCGCTGCCGCAGGCGCTGCAGGCGCAAGGTGCGCAGGTGCGGCTGCTGCTGCCGGGACTGCCGGCAATCGCCGACGCGGTGCTGCACCAAAAGCAAGTCGCCGAGATCGGCCCGGCCTTCGGCGCCGGTCGCATCACGTTGCGCCTGGGCCAGATGCCGTACAGCCACCTGCCGGCGTATGTGGTCGACGCGCCCTACCTGTATCGGCGCGAGGGCAGTCCCTACCAGGCAAGCGACGGCAGCGAATGGGGCGACAACGTGCAGCGCTTCGCCCTGCTGGGCTGGGCCGGCGCGCACCTGGCGGCGGGAGAGCTCGATCCGCAGTGGACGCCCGACTTGCTGCACGCCCACGACTGGCACGCCGCGATGGCCTGCGCCTACCTGGCTGCGCACCCGCCGGCGCGCACGGCCACCGTCTTCACGGTGCACAACCTCGCCTATCAGGGCGTCTTCGCGCCCGGCGATTTCGCCTTGCTCGGCCTGCCGTCGCGCTTTATGGCGGCGAGCGGACTCGAATACCACCACCAGCTCTCGTTCATGAAGGCCGGGCTCAAATTCGCGCAGCGCATTACCACCGTCAGCCCGACCCATGCGGCCGAGATCGCGACGTCCGACTTCGGCTTCGGTCTGGACGGCGTGATCCGCGGCCGCGGCGACGCGGTGAGCGGGATCCTGAACGGCATCGATACCGGCGTTTGGGATCCGCAGCACGACAGCGCGCTGGCCGCGTCCTACAGCGCGGACGAACGCGCCGGCAAGGCCGCGTGCAAGGCCGACCTGCAGCGCAGCCTCGGCCTCGACGTCGATCCGGCGGCGCCGCTCTTTGGCGTGGTGAGCCGTCTGACCGCGCAGAAGGGCCTCGACCTCGTGCTGGCGGCGCTGCCCGAGATGCTGTCGACCGGTGCTCAACTGGCGTTGCTGGGCAGCGGCGACGCCGCCCTCGAGTCGGCGTACCGCAAGGCGGCGTTGGCGCAGCCGCGGCGCGTCGCAGTGCGCATCGGCTATGACGAGGTCCACTCGCACCGGCTGATCGCCGGCTGCGATGTCATCCTAGTGCCCTCGCGCTTCGAACCCTGCGGCTTGACCCAGCTTTACGGTCTGCGCTACGGCACACTGCCACTGGTGCGCCGCGTCGGCGGGCTCGCCGATACCGTGGTCGACGCCGATGCGGTCGACGCCGGCGCGACCGGCTTCGTATTCGATGCCGCGACGCCGGCGGCATTGGCGCTCGCGATGCGCCGTGCGGTCTCTGCCCATCGCCAGCCGGCGCGCTGGCAGGAGCTGGTCGGCAATGCAATGTCGCGCGACTTTTCGTGGCGCGAATCGGCGCGGCGGTATATCGACCTGTACCGGGCGCTCGTCGACCGAGCCTGAGCGAGGAAGCGCTAAGCGTCGAGCACCAGTTGCGTCTGCGTGACGACGGCGCACAGGCGGCCGCCCTCGTTCGTGATCTGGGTCTGCCAGACCGACGCGCTGCGGCCGATATGAAACGGCGTTGCGACGCCGGTCACTTCGCCATCGACCTTGGCGGCGCCGATGAATTTGGTGCTCGACTCGATCGTCGTCGTGCGCTTGCCCGGCAGCCGATTGAGGAAGGCGCCGATCGCGCCCAGCGTATCGGCGAACGCCATTACCGCGCCACCGTGCAGGGGCGGGTCCTCCGGCGTCATGGGTTCGGAATCAGTGTTGCAAGGCGACGCCGGCGGGCGCGGCAGCGCGGCGGCGTTCAGAATGCAAGCCGAAAACACGACCGGGTTCCGCCGTGCCACCCACTCGCAAGCTCGCTGCCATTCTCAGCGCCGATGTCGCGGGCTATTCGCGCCTGATGGGTGACGACGAGCGCGCCACCTTCGAATCGGTGCTCGGCATGCGCGGTCGAGTCAAATCGCTCGTCGAGCGGCATGCCGGACGCGTCGTCGATGCGACCGGGGATGCGGTGCTGGCCGAATTTGCGAGCGCGGTCGAGGCACTGAACTGCGCGTGCGAGGTGCAGCGCGCGCAGGCGGCGCACAACGCCGAACTACCCGAAGCGCGCCGCATGCTGTTGCGCATCGGCCTGAACCTGGGCGACGTGATCGAGAGCGACGGCGCGCTGTACGGCGATGGCGTGAATATCGCCGCCCGCTTGCAAACTGCCGGCGAGCCCGGTGGCGTGTGCATTTCGGCCGCGGTCCACGAGCAGGTGAACGGCAAGCTGGCGCTGCGCTTTGATGCGGCGGGCGAGTTGCGCTTCAAGAATATCGCGCAGGCGGTGGCGGCGTACCACGTGCGCGAAAAATCCGACACGCGGGCGCCCGCGCGGCCCGCCGCCTCATCTTCGAGCCATTTGCCGCAGCCGCTGTCGTCCTTCGTCGGCCGCGCTGACGATCTGGCAGCGGTCGACCGCCTCCTGTACGCGCATCGGCTCGTCACGCTGGTCGGCCCCGGCGGGATCGGCAAGACCCGGCTCGCGCTGCAGGCCGCACGGCAGGCCGCCACGCGCTTTGCCGATGGCGTGTGGCTGGTCGAACTGGCGGCACTCGCCGATGCGCGGCTGGTGGCTCAGGTTGTCGCATCGACCCTGGGCATCAAGCCGGTCGCCGGCGCATCGGTGACGCAGACGCTCGCCAGCGAGTTGCGCGTGCGCCGGCTGCTCCTCGTGATGGACAACTGTGAGCATCTGCTGCAGGCCTGCGCCGAACTGACGCGGACCTTGCTCGAGGCGGCGCCACATCTCGTCGTGCTGGCGAGCAGTCGCGAGGCACTGCGGCTGGGCGGCGAAGCGAGCTATCCGGTTCCGGCGCTGGCGTTGCCGACCGAGACGCTGGCCCTGCCGATCGACGGCGCGCCGCTGCCCGAGGCGGTGCAACTCTTCATCGACCGTGCATCCGCGGCACGCCCTGACTTCGCAGCGACCGCGCATAACTGGCCCGCCGTGATCGCGGTCTGCCGGCGCCTGGATGGCATCCCACTCGCGATCGAACTGGCCGCGGCGCGGATGCGTGCGCTGTCGGTCGAGAATATCGCGGCACGCCTGAACGACCGGTTCCACCTGCTCACCCAGGGCGATCGGGCAGCGTTGCCGCGCCAGCAGACGCTGCGAGCGCTGATCGACTGGAGCCACGACCTGCTGTCCGAGCGCGAGCGGATGTTGCTGCGCCGGCTCGCGGTCTTCGCTGGTGGCTGGACCCTGGAAGCCGCCGAGGTGGTGTGCGTCGACGGGCAGCTCGACCGCCAGGAGGTGGCAGACCTGATCGGCTGCCTGGTCGACCGTTCGATGGTCGAAGCCGAGTCCGGTGGTGCGCGCTATCGACTGCTGCAGACGGTGCGGCAGTATGCGCAGGACCGGCTCGAGAAGGCCGGCGAGACGCGCGTCATGCGGGATCGGCATCTGGCCTGGACGCTGGCGCTGGCTGAAAAGGCGCGCGCCAATCTGTCCGGACCACAGCAGGCGACATGGCTTGCAACGCTCGACGCCGAAGGCGAGAACTTTCTGGCCGGGCACCAGTGGTGCGACCAAGCCGAAGGCGGCGCCGAGTGCGGTCTGCGGCTGATGTTCTCGCTCAAACTGTACCTCTTCAACCGCGGGTTGCTCGGTCCGCTGCGGCGTGGCGTGCTGGACGCACTGGCGCGGCCGGGCGCCGAGCCGCGCAATATCCACCGCTGCCGCGCCCTGCAGACCGCGGGGCAGGCGGGTTTCCTGACCGGACGTTTCGCCGAAGCCCGCAGCCATCTCGAAGAGGGCTTGGCGATCGCGCAGGAGCTGGACGACACTGGCCGCGCCGCGTCGATCCTGCAGACGCTCGGCCTGACCTGCATCGCCTGCGACGACCGGCCGGCTGCGTACCGTTGTCTGCAACGAGCACTGGACCTTGCGCAGGCGCGTGGCGACCGCCGCGAACTCGCCGCCGCGCTGAATGCCCTGGCACAGGTGCACCGCCTGGAAGGCACCTTCGATCGTGCGGAGGTGCTGTACCGGGAGGCGCTCCAGATCACGCGGGAGTTGGGCGACCACGAAACGACCGCCGTGGCCTTGCTCAATCTGGCGTTGGTCGGGGTTGCGCGGGGGAACCCCGAGGCCGCGGTATCCCTGTTGATCGAAGCGCAGGAGATTTCCGATGCGATTGGGTCGCTTCTGGCCGGCGCGAATGTGCTGGCGGTAGGTGCGGGTGTCGCGGCACTGCATGAGGACTGGCCACGATCCGCGTGGTTGCTCGGTGCTGCGCAGGCACAGATGCGGTCGAGCGGTCAGCACCCGGACCCGATCGACGCCGTCGTCCTCGAACCGCTGGCGAAGCGAACCCGCGAGGCGCTTGTGCCCGCCGAATTCGATGCGAAGGAAGCGATGGGTCGCGCCGCTTCCTACGCGGTCGCGATGGAGGCAGCGCGCAATTGGCTTGTCAGTCGTTGATCATCATGGGGTCGATTTTGATGACGCCCACGCCAACGTTCGGCTCGACTGCTACCTCATACAAAATCTTGTCCGGCGTTGAGGGGGGGGTCGGAGCGAACGTGCACTTGATCTTCTTTTTGCTGCTTCGCGGTTCGGGTGCACACATCGGGCTGTGTCCCGCGGAATTGGGCTTGAACGCAATTCCCGAGCCGCTGAACTTGTACGGACCAATGACCTGAAACAAGAGCTCGCGACCCCCGCACCGCTTGGTGTAGGCCGGCTCTTGGTCCACAAATCCGATACCCCCGTCCACATGCACGTTCACCACGCATTTTTTCGGTTGGGGCTCGTTGATATCCAACTCGGCGGTATGAATCGGCCCGCTGCGCAATATGCTGCACCCAACAAGAGGGATCAGCAGAACTGCAACGATCCAGGGACTGAGCGTTTTCATCTTGAGTCTCCGCCATCCGGCGCCACCATAGCGTCTGCGCGACTTTAGACGCTGATCGTGGCCGCGTCTTCATTGCGAAAGATGAAGCCCCGAGCTGACGGGATCGCCGTAAGTTTTGAACCTACATGCCGACGTAGGCTCAGACTCGCATATTCAACATTCGCTGGAGCTCACTTCATGACTCGTCGACAACTTTTCACCTGGCTTTCCAGCCTCGGCATCGGCGCGACCGCGCTCGGCCGACATGCGGCGGCGCAGTCTCCGGCGGCGGCTCCGAAGATCACTCCGCTGACGCTCACCGACGAGCAGTGGAAGGCGAAGCTGACACCCGCACAGTATCGGGTGCTGCGCCACGAGGGCACCGAACCGGCTGGCAGCAGCCCGCTCGACCATGAGAAGCGCCAGGGCGTCTTCCACTGCGCCGGCTGCGAGCTCGCGCTCTTCACCTCGGCGATGAAATTCGACAGCGGCACCGGCTGGCCGAGCTTCACGACCTCGCTGCCGAACGCGCTCGGCACCTCGCGCGATTTCAAGTTGATCGTGCCGCGCACCGAGTACCACTGCGCACGCTGCGGCGGACACCAGGGTCACATCTTTGACGACGGTCCGCGACCGACTGGCAAGCGCTATTGCAACAACGGGGTGGCGCTCAAGTTCGTGCCGGCGGCAGCATGAGAGCCTCGCTCAGGGGACTCATAGGGTCGGTCGTCGCGCTGGTCGCGGGATGGGCCATCTTCGCCTCGGCGCAGACCGCCCCCGCGCCGGCCCCCGCAGGCACCGCCAAGGCTACCTTCGCGGGCGGCTGCTTCTGGTGTGTCGAGGCCGATTTCGACAAGGTCACGGGCGTCATCTCGACGACCTCGGGCTATATCGGCGGCAACGTGGCCAACCCGACCTACGAACAGGTTTCGGCCAAACACACGGGCCACGCCGAGGCAGTGGAGATCGTCTACGACCCGGGCAAGGTGAGCTACGAACAACTGGTCGAGCATTTCTGGCGCACCATCGACCCGACCACCAAGGACCGCCAGTTCTGCGACGCCGGCAGCCCGTACCGGACCGCGATCTTCGCCCAAGACGGCGCGCAGATGAAGGTGGCCGAAGCCTCGCGTGCGGCGCTCGAAAAGGCCAAGCCGTTCAAAGAGCCGATCGTCACCCAGATCGTGATGGCCGGCCCGTTCTATCCGGCCGAGGCCTACCACCAGGATTACTACAAGAAGAACCCGCTGCGCTACAAGTACTACCGCACGAGCTGCGGGCGCGATGCGCGCCTGGCCGAACTGTGGGGCGACAAGGCGGCGCGCTGAAGTTGCCACTGAAGTTGCCACTGCAGCGGTCGGTGCGGCCGGCATCGGCCATCCTCCATACTTCGGTCTGGAGGATATCCGGATGGCTCAACGACTCGCAGGAAAGACCGCCCTCGTCACCGCGGCAGGGCAGGGGATCGGTCGCGCGACGGCTGAACGGTTCGCCGCCGAAGGCGCGCAAGTCCTCGCGGTGGATATCAACCCGGCCGCGCTGACCGAGATCGCCGGCATTGCCGGCATCGAGACCGCGCGCCTGGACGTGACCGATGCCGCCGCGGTAAGCGCGCTGGTCCACGCGCACCCGGGATTCGACATTCTTTTCAACGGCGCCGGCTATGTGCACGCGGGCACGGTGCTCGACTGCGACGCTGCCGCGTGGGATTTCTCATTCAACCTGAACGTGCGATCGATGTACCTGTTGATTCGCGCCGTGCTGCCGGGCATGCTCGAACGCGGTGCGGGATCGATCATCAACGTGGCATCGGTTGCGAGCAGCATCAAGGGCGCACCAAACCGCTTCGTTTACGGCACCACCAAGGCAGCGGTGATCGGCCTGACCAAGAGCATCGCGGCCGATTTCGTCGCGCGCGGCATCCGCTGCAATGCCATCTGCCCCGGCACCATCGAGTCGCCCTCGCTGCGCGAACGCATCGCCGCGCAGGCCGCGGCAAGCGGGCAGGGTCTTGCGCAGGTCGAGGCGGCTTTCGTCGCGCGCCAGCCGGTGGGCCGGCTCGGGAGCACCGACGAGATCGCCGCGCTCGCGCTGTATCTTGCCTCTGACGAATCGGCCTTCACCACCGGCACCGCGCAAGTGATCGATGGCGGCTGGTCGAACTGACACCAACACAAGGAAACCACCACGATGAAACTCGTACGTCATGGCGCCAAGGGGGCCGAGCAACCTGCTCTGGTCGATGCGCAAGGCCGCTTGCGCGACCTGTCCGGCGAACTGCCGGACATCACCTCGGCCGCGCTGTCGCAGCACAGCCTCAAACGCTTGCGCAGCCTCGACCCGATGAGCCTGCCGATGGTAGGCACGGCCGTGCGGATAGCCCCGCCGTGGAGTGGCTGCGAGAAATTTGTCTGTATTGGCTTGAACTATGCCGACCACGCGGCCGAGGCCGGGATGCCGATCCCGAAGGAACCGATCATCTTCATGAAGCCGATCAGCGCGCGGGTCGGTCCGAACGACGCGGTGGTGCTGCCAAAGGATTCGCTCAAGGGCGACTGGGAGGTCGAACTCGGCATCGTCATCGGCACCAAGGCGCGCTACGTCAGCGAGGCCGACGCGCTGTCGCATGTCGCGGGCTATTGCGTCGTCAACGATGTCTCGGAACGCGAATACCAGCTCGAGCGCGGCGGCACCTGGGACAAGGGCAAGGGCTGCGACACCTTCGGCCCGGTCGGTCCGTGGCTGGTCACGACCGACGAGATTCCCAATCCGCAGGATCTGGACATGTGGCTCGACGTAAACGGCCGGCGCTTCCAGTCCGGCAACACGCGAACCATGGTGTTCGGGGCCGCCCAGCTCGTCAGCTATGTGAGCCGTTTCATGACGCTCTTCCCGGGCGACCTGATCGCCACTGGCACCCCGCCCGGCGTGGGCATGGGGATCAAACCCAGCCCCGTCTACCTGAAACCCGGCGATACGATGAAGGTCGGCATCCAGGGCCTGGGCGAGCAGTTCCAGACCGTGCACGCCTGGAATCCAGAGCTGATCGATGGCTGAGATCGCGACGCCCGCCCTCGATCCGCGGGTGATCCGGATCCACCCCGACGACGATGTCGTCATCGCGCGCGAGCAGCTCATCGGCGGCAGCCGCCTCGCCGGCTACGAGGTCGATGTGATCGGTCTCGTGCCCCCGGGCCACAAGGTAGCGCTGCGGGCTATCGCCGTCGGCGCGCCGGTGAGGCGCTACAACCAGATCATCGGTAGCGCGCGGACGCCGATCGCGGCCGGGGCGCACGTGCACACCCACAACCTCGAGTTCGCTAGCTTCGCGCGTGACTATGCGGTCGGGCAGGGCGCGAAACCGACGGCGTATGTCGCGCAGCCCGCCACCTTCGAAGGCATCGTTCGCCCTGACGGCCGCGTCGCGACACGCAACTACATCGGCGTGTTGACCTCGGTCAACTGCTCGGCCACGGTAGCGCGCGCGATTGCCGATCATTTCCGGCGTGATATCAACCCGCGCGCACTCGAGGCGTATCCGAACGTCGATGGTGTGGTCGCCCTGACCCACGGCGGCGGCTGCGCGACGGCGAGCGACGGTGAGCCTTTGCAGGTTCTCCGCCGAACACTCGGCGGCTATGCGCGCCATCCGAATTTCGGCGCGCTGTTGCTGGTCGGCCTGGGCTGCGAGACCAACCAGATCAGCGGCCTGATGACCCAAGAGGGTCTGACCGAAAGCGCCCGGCTGCACAGTTTCAGCATCCAGGATAGCGGCGGCACCCGCAAGACCGTGGCGCGCGGAATCGAACTCGTCGAGTGGATGCTCGACGAAGCGAACCGGGTCAAGCGCCAGACGGTGCCCGCCAGCCACATCACCGTGGGCCTGCAGTGCGGCGGCTCGGACGGCTATTCGGGCATCAGCGCCAACCCGGCGCTCGGTGCTGCGGTCGACCGGCTGGTGCGCCACGGCGGCACCGCGATCCTGTCGGAATCGCCGGAGATCTACGGCGGCGAACACCTGCTGACCCGGCGCGCGGTGTCACAGGAGGTGGCCGACAAGCTGCTCGCCCGGCTGCGCTGGTGGGAGCGCTACTGCGAGCGCAACGATGGCGAAATGGACAACAACCCATCGGCCGGCAACAAGGCCGGCGGCCTCACGACCATTCTCGAGAAGTCGCTCGGCGCCATCGCCAAGAGCGGCACCACCAACCTGGTCGACGTGTACGAATACGCCCAGCCCGTCACGGCCAAGGGCTTGGTCTTCATGGACACACCGGGCTACGACCCGGTCTCGGCGACCGGCCAGGTGGCCGGTGGCGCCAACCTGATCTGCTTCACCACCGGGCGCGGCTCGGCCTACGGCTGTGCGCCGTCGCCTTCGCTCAAGCTGTCGACCAATACGGCGCTGTGGCACAAGCAGGAAGACGATATCGATATCAATTGTGGTGAGGTGATCGACGGCAGTGCCAGCATCGACGAACTGGGTGAGCGCATCTTTGCGCGCATGCTCGAAACTGCTTCAGGGCGCGCCACCAAGAGCGAGCTGCACGGCTACGGCCAGAACGAATTCGTACCCTGGCAGCTCGGCGCCGTGATGTAGCGATCTTGCACCGACACGGTTGCAACCGATTACCAAACGCCGGTCAAGCCGAACCGCGCGATGCCGATGAAATCCTGAGGGACGGGGCTTTGCCCGTCGGCAGGGAGCAGTCATGTCGGTTGCGGATCGGGTCGGGGTCAAATATGCGAAGCGCGAGGCGCGCGAGAAGCGCCACAGCCAGCGCAAACTGTGGCGAATGCACGGAGCGCGAAATGTCTTCGCGCTCCTGTTCTGGGGGCTGGTGGGCGCGACTTTGGTCGGCATGACGATCCGCCACCTGCGGGCGCCAGATCCCGTCGCCTCGCTCAAGCAGCAGCTGGAGAACCCGGTCGAGGAAGCGGCCCGGCTCAAGGCCGAAGCCGCCGCGCGCGACGCGGCCCGCGACACCTATCTCAAGCGTTGAAGGTCGCGCCGGCGGCATTGGTGTACCGTGCGCGACCTATCGAACGGAGAAACGCATGACCACAACCCCGCCCAAAACGACCGCGCTGCCGACCCGAACCAAGCCGACCGGCCAGAAGCGCAGCCTCGAGCGCGGCAAGACGACGCGCAAGAAAAACCCCGGCAAGCGGGCGCACAAGGGCGGTTGAAAGCCTCTTCCGTTCGCTACGGCAACCGGCGTGGCGAACGAATCTGAAGCAGGCGCGGCGAAGGCGCCGTCACCTTCGCATCGAAGGGATGTGCGGCCTGGCCGACGAGGTCGACGACGCGCTGCACATAGGCTCGCGTTTCCACATACGGCGGCACGCCGAGGTAGCGGTCGACCTTGCCTTCACCCGCGTTGTAGGCCGCCGCGACCAGCGACAGGTCGCCTTCGAAATACGCTAGAAGCCAGCGCAGATACGCGAGACCGCCCCGGATATTCTGGCGCACGTCGAAGGGGTTGCGCACGCCGAAGCGCTGCGCCGTCTCCGGGATCAGCTGCATCAGCCCCTGGGCATTCTTGGGCGACACGGCCTGGCTGTCGAAATTCGACTCGGCCTTCATGATGGCCAGGGCCAGCCCGGGCTCGACCCGGAATTCGGGCGCCAGCTTCTTCACCATCTCGACGATCGTCTTGGGTGCGCTCGCCTGCAGACGAGCCTGGACAAGCTGCACCTGCTCGGCTGCAGCCTTGGCGGCGGCCGCGTCGGTCGCGGCACCCTTCACCTTCACGTCCGCTGCAAGAACCGGCTCGCGCATGCAATCGGGCATCGCGTCGGCGGGCGAGCCGACTTGGCGCAGCATGACGGCGGCTTGCGGCACGCCCTGCGCGGCGGCGGCGCGAAAGAAATAAGCAGCGGTCGCATCGTCGCGCCCGACGCCGCGGCCGTAGGCGTAGATCCAACCGAGATTGAACTGCGATTCGGCGTCGCCCATGCGGGCGGCCCGGCAATACAGCGCGATCGCGAATGCCGGGTCTTTCGGAACGCCTTCGCCATGTTCGTGACGCAGCGCATCGGCGCGCAGCATCGCCATCAGTTCGGCTTTCGACTCGCCGGTCGCGGCGGGCTGCCTGGGCACCGCGGCGGCCGCCGAACCGAGCCCGCCCGCGAGGGCGCAGGCCGCGAGGGCGAGCCGCGCTGTCCGCCGGCGCCTAGGCGGCGCTTGTGGCTCGTATGTCGATAGGTTCACGCGGATGCCTGCTGAAAACGACCTGACTGCGAGGGGGCTTGCGCCCGAGGCGCGAGGGTAGCAAAACCGCACGGCTGCGCCCGCGCGAACACCCCCGCAAACCGGTGGGCGCGTGCCGGCCGGGTAAACCCGCCGGGGTCGCCCAGAAGGTGACTTCTAGAATCTTTGTGCCCTGCAACATGCGGGACCACAGGATCTCATTGCATGGCCAAAGCCCGCCGTTCCCCGCCCCACGAGTCGCCTGCCCAGGAATCCGCCGCAAGCCCGATCGAAAATGCTTCGCCGGGCCAGCGGGTGCTGAAAAAATATCCCAACCGACGCCTGTACGATACGCAGACCAGCAGCTACATCACGCTCGCCGACGTGAAGCAAATGGTGCTCGTGGGGCAGGATTTCGTGGTTCGCGATGCCAAGTCGGGCGAGGACCTCACCCGCAGCATCCTGCTACAGATCATCCTCGATGAAGAGAGCGCGGGCGTGCCGCTTTTCTCCGCGCAGATGCTGTCGCAGATCATCCGTTTTTACGGGCATGCCATGCAAGGCGTGATGGGCAGCTACCTCGAGAAGAACCTGACAGTATTCACCGACATGCAGGCGCGAGTCGCCGAGCAGTCGAAGGGCGTGTTCGAGCCGCAACTCGGCCTCGGCCCCGATGCGTGGAACCGCACGCTGGCCGGCCAGGCGCCCGGCATGCAGGGGCTGATGAGCGATTATCTCGAGCGCTCCCGCCAGATGTTCCTGCAGATGCAGGAACAAATGTCCAAGCAGGCGGAAACGCTGTTTCCCGGCATGCCCGGCTGGGTCCCGCCCAAGCGTTGATCGACGCGCTGCGCAAGGCCTTGCCCGGGCGCGACCAGGCGATGGGCGAAAATCGGGCCATGACCTCGACCTTGCTCGACACCGCCGCCGCCAAATCCACGACCACCGCCCCGAAGATCGGCTTCGTCTCGCTGGGCTGCCCAAAGGCGCTGACCGATTCCGAACTCATCCTGACGCAGCTGCGCGCTGAGGGCTACGACACCTCCAAGACCTTCGCCGGCGCCGACCTCGTGATCGTCAACACCTGCGGCTTCATCGACGCCGCCGTGAAGGAGAGCCTCGACACCATCGGCGAAGCGCTGGCCGAAAACGGCAAGGTCATCGTCACCGGCTGTCTGGGCGCCAAGCCCGGTGAAGCAGGGGGCAACATGGTCCGCCAGATGCACCCGCGCGTGCTCGCCGTGACCGGCCCGCACGCGACGCAGGAGGTGATGGATGCGGTGCATATCCATGTGCCGCGCCCGCACGATCCCTTCCTCGACCTGGTTCCGGCGCAGGGGGTGAAGCTGACACCGCGCCACTATGCCTATCTGAAGATCAGCGAGGGCTGCAACCACCGCTGCACCTTCTGCATCATCCCGAGCCTGCGCGGCGATCTGGTCTCGCGGCCGATCGGCGAGGTGCTGCGCGAGGCCCAACGGCTATTCGAGTCGGGCGTAAAGGAACTGCTCGTCATCAGCCAGGATACGAGCGCCTACGGCATCGACGTGAAATACCGAACCGGCTTCTTCGACGGCAAGCCGGTCAAGACGCGCATGACCGAGCTGTGCGAACAGCTCGCCGCGCTGGCGAAGCCTTTCGGTGCATGGGTTCGGCTGCACTATGTCTATCCGTACCCGCATGTCGACGAGATCCTGAAGTTGATGTCCAACGGCGCGATCCTGCCCTATCTCGACGTGCCGTTCCAGCACTCGCACCCCGACATGCTCAAACGCATGAAGCGTCCTGCCAACGGCGAGAAGAACCTCGAGCGGCTGCAGCGCTGGCGCGCGGCCTGCCCGCAGATCGTGGTCCGCAGCACCTTCATCGCCGGCTTCCCGGGCGAGACGGAGGCCGAGTTCGAGCATCTGCTCGATTTCATCCGCGAGGCGCGCATCGACCGCGCCGGCTGCTTCGCCTATTCGGCGGTCGACGGCGCAACCGCCAACGCGCTGCCCGGCATGCTGCCGATCGAGCTTCGCGAAGAACGTCGCGCCCGCTTCATGGCCGTGGCCGAAGCGGTCTCGGCGGCCAAACTGCGCGAACGCATCGGCGCGACCATGCAGGTTCTGATCGATAGCGCGCCAGCGCTCGGCCGCAAAGGCGGGGTGGCGCGTTCGTATGCCGATGCGCCCGAGATCGACGGCGTGGTGCGCCTGCTGCCGCCGCAAAAGGCGTCGCTGACCTTGAAGGCGGGTGATTTCGTGCGCGCGCGCATCGTCGAGACGCAAGGCCACGACCTGATCGGACAGCCGCTGTGAACGACACCAAAACGACCGGGCTGATCCACCACCTGTATGTCCCGCCGGCAGGCTTCGACGCCATTCAGCCGGCGGTGCATAAGGCTTCGACCGTCATCTTCGACAGCGCCGCCGCGATGCGCGCACGCGACTGGCGCGAGCGCAGCGGCTATACGTACGGGCTGCACGGCACGCCCACCACGTTCACACTCGAGCAACGCATCGCCACGCTCGAAGGCGGCGTCCACACCGTGCTGCTGCCCAGCGGCCTGGCGGCGATCACCCTCGTCGATATGGCGCTGCTGTCGGCCGGCGACGAGGTGCTGATCCCCGACAACGCGTACGGGCCGGGCAAGGACCTCGCGCGCCGCATGCTCGCGCGCTGGGGCATCGCGCATCGCTTTTACGACCCGGCCGATCCGGCCGAGCTGCAGGCCATGCTGACTCCCGCCACCAAGCTGGTCTGGGTCGAAGCGGCAGGCTCGGTGACGATGGAATTTCCCGATCTGCCGGCGCTGGTGCGTGCTGGGCGCTGCCAGGGCGCGCTGGTCGCGCTCGACAACACCTGGGGGGCCGGACTCGCATTCGATCCGTTCGCGCTCGGCGACGGCTTGGCGGTCGATTTGTCGGTGCACGCGTTGACCAAATATCCCTCTGGCGGCGGCGATGTGCTGATGGGCGCGGTAACCACGCGCGACGACGCACTGCATGCCAAGCTCAATGCAGCCCACATGCACATGGGCTGGGGCATCTCCGGCAACGATGCCGAACTGGTGCTGCGTTCGCTGCCGTCGATTGCCTTGCGGTATGCCGCCCAGGACAGCGCCGCGCGCGCACTTGCGCAGTGGTGGACCGGGCGCGATGAGGTGGTGCAGGTGCTGCATCCGGCCTTGCCGGGGTCGCCCGGCCACGAGCACTGGGGCCGGCTCTGCAGTCAGGCCGCCGGTCTCTTCTCGGTCGTGTTCGATGGGCGCTACACGAGCGATCAGGTCGATGCCTTCGTCGATGCGCTCGAGCTCTACAAGATCGGCTCGTCCTGGGGCGGCCCGATGAGTCTTGTCGTTGCCTACGACCTCGCGAGCATGCGGCAACGCCCGGGCTGGAAGGGGACGCTGGTCCGCTTTTCCATCGGGCTGGAAAACGTCGATGACCTGATCGCCGACGCGCAGCAGGCGATCGTCGCATTGCAACGTTGACGATCTCGTCAAGCCTGCGGCTTGGATGAGACCTTGTGTCTCATCAGCCGGCCCTTTTCTCGATCCCAGTCTCGTTTCTTTTCGGTGTTGCGCTTGTCGTGCTCGGCCTTGCCCTTGGCAAGTGCGATCTCGGCCTTCACGAGGCCGCCTTTGTAGTGCAGGTTCATCGGCACCAGGGTGAATCCCTTTTGCTCGACCTTTCCGATCAGTCGGCGGATCTCCTCCTTGTGCATCAGCAGCTTCTTGGTCCGGTCGGCCTCGGGGCTGACGTGGGTCGAGGCGCTGCGCAGGGCGTTGATGCGACAGCCAATGAGATAGAGCTCGCCGCCCTTGATGACGACATAGCCGTCGGTCAGCTGCACCTGGCCGGCACGGATCGCCTTGATCTCCCAGCCGTGCAGGACCATGCCCGCCTCGTGGCGCTCCTCGATGTGGTAATCGAAATTGGCGCGGCGGTTTTCAGCGATGGACATGGGCGAGTGGCGATGCGGGGCGGGCGCGGACGGGGGCACCGAAGGGCACCCATACACTCGTGATTGTATGAACCGCGTCCAGAAATCGGTCCTGCTGTCGTACTCGGCGCACGAGATGTACAGCTTGGTCACGGCCGTCGAGGACTACCCGAAATTCCT
>JBDSEG010000199.1:0-4240 GCA_039920165.1 Burkholderiaceae bacterium | reverse complement strand
GTTCGCGGGAAGCTTCTTCCAGGCCCGATCGAACGACTGCTCCTCCTCGTCTCGACGGGTCGCTGCCGACCCTGAGCTGACCTCCGAGCCGAAGAATTCGCGGCGCCAAGGCTGTCATTCACGGCTGCGATGAAGTGCCCCTCCGTAAACGCGCGCCAAAGCAGGCGCTCCGGCGCTCCGGGGTGTACGCGTCAGCGGGCTGAGATCCAAACCCGCGAACTTGATCCGGCTCATACCGGCGTAAGAAGAGCATCCGCTGTCGGACCACCTTGGCCGCAGCGGCGCGTCCTTCGGAGCATTGCTCGTCAAGCACGCTTGGAGGACGGATGAACAACCCCACTACCGAACCCGTTTCTGCCGCGCTGTCGCCCCGTGCGCAGTACCAGCGCCTGTTGTCCATTGCCGGTTCTGAGTCCGGCGGCGGTGCCGGCGTGCAGGCCGACCTGAAGACCTTCGCCGCCCTCAGCAGCGCCTATAGCGCTTCATCGGTCGGCTGGTTGTGGCCGGAAGTGTGAGTACCCCGCCCGCGCCAGGAGGCGGAGCAAAAGCAAAATCGTTGGCCAGAAGGCACCGATCAAGCTTCGGCAAACCTGGGCGCTCCGAGTTCGCCCCGAGATGCATGTTCGATCTGCGTGACATTAATCCCTTGCAAGTCGCCGACCACGTCGAGCCACAGTCGAGGCGTGTGCCGCGTCGATAGCTCGCGCGGGTGACGCTTCTCAAGGGCCGCGCGTGCCACCCAGAGCCGGAAACTCGGTCGACCTGCCAACGCCTAGCTGGCGCAGGGCAGCGAGCCTGCGCATCATGCTTTCGATCTCAACCGTCTGAGTGGCGATGATCTCTTCGGCGAGTCGCCGCGTCGCCGGGTCGTGGCCGTACTGCAGCACCAGGCGGGCCATGTCGACCGCGCCGGCATGGTGCGGGATCATCATCGCCAGGAAGTCCGCATCGGCATCGCCGCTATAGCCCGGCGCGTGCATGTCTTGCATCATGCGAGACATGCCCGCGTTCAAGTCGCGCTGGAACGGCGTGGCAGCGGCGGAAGCCGTCGTAGCATGGACATGAGCCGCTTGCGGCGTGGCGACGCAGCCAGCGGCGACGATGCACAGCGCGGCCGTTACGACCGCCGGGTACCTCAGGCGGGGCAACGCACGAGCCGGACTCATGCGGTCTGCCCCTTTGTCCCCGGCCGCACGTAGACCAGGTCGATGCTCTTCTTGTTGCGCAATCCGCCCGAGGGCAATGCCAGGTCGCCCAGCGGGATCTGCGTGATGAAGGCGGGCTTGAAGGGGTCGCTGACGTCGAAGGCGCTGCATACGGTCTGGCCGGCGTTGGCTGTGCCAGGCAACTCGTCCTGCTCGTGGGCGACATAGAGCAGCGTGTTCTCCGGGTTGGTCCACAAGCCGTGCGCTTCGCGGCCGTGGCTGAAGAAGCTGCCCATCATTTTGCGTTCGGCTGCCGGCGCGCCGCGGTCGATGATGGCGATCTGGCTCGACGCCACGCCGCCGGGGCCGGTATCGTCCACGCGGGCCAGGCTGGCGTAGACGACGCTGCCCTTCGCGTTGGCAACGAACTCGACGTGGTTGGGCCGCGCGACCATGCCCAGCGGCACGGTGCTAAGCAAGTCGAAGCGGCCGTGTGTGGAGCGGCACGACACCGCATCGGCCAGCTTATGCGAGAACCAAATTTCGGCCCCCTCCGGCGTGCTCTTCATGAAGGGCGTGAAGCCAGGCTTGTCTTGCGCTGCGATGTCCAGCGTGGTCAGGCGCTCGGGGCGCGAGTAACCGTCTGAGTCGGTGTTGACGCGGAACACGTCCACCTTGGCGACTTTCTGACTGGCCACGAAGGCCAACGTCCCTTCTTGGTTAAACCAGACCTGCGCCGGGCCGATCAGCGTCGGCAGGAATTGCCGGATAGCCGAGGCCTCGCCACCCTGCAGCTGGCGCAGCGCGCGATCGACGTCGAGGATCGCGATTCGACCTTCACCGCGCAGCGTGACCCACAGCTCGCGGCCGTTGCGCGTGAACGTGGGCTCGTGCGGCTCGCGTCCGACAAGGATGCCGCTGGACAGGCGTTCAGGGTTGGTCGTCGCTCCGGCGGCAGGGTTCGGCGCGTTGCCGATGACGCGCTTGCCTACCGCGTCGATCAGGTAAATGTTGCTGGAGCCGCGCCCGCTGGTGGCCAGCAGCTTGCCGTCGGGCGATGGCACGGCGCCGTGGGCGCCGATGCAGCCGTGGTACAGCGGCTTGTGGATCATCGCCGCATGCGTTGGCGCCACACCGGCGGTGACGTAGCGGAATGGCGGCCGCGGATCCTCGTCGAAGCTGGTCAGGTTGATGGTGGTCTCGACCTTGTTGCTGCCTGGGTCGATCACCACCAGGGTGTTCGAGTCTTCGTTGGTGATGAAGACGCGGTCGCGCGGGTCAATGCCTGCGGTCGGCGCAACGTCTTGTGCCCCGACGACCGGCAGGGCCGAGGCGGCTGCGGCCGTGAGGGCGTATTGGAGGAAGTTTCGTCGGTCGGCGGTCATGGATACCTTCGATAAGGGCAGGAAGGGTCTGCCGCGCGTGGGTCTTCTTGTGCGAAGCGTATGGCTTTTGAATTCTTACCGCCCGGCGCGATCGAACCGTTGGTCACCGAACCCACGTCGCTGACATCGTCGAAGACATTGAGCATGAGCTTGCTGCCAGTGTCGGGACCGTTGGAACAGTTCGTGGTACAGCACCGACCGTACGCATGGAGCCCGCGCCGCAAGGCGCGAGGCCGATAGCAAGGGGTCGCTCACTACGTGCGGCGTTTTTGGGCGCGATGCGACCGCGTCGGTTTGGCTGCGGGAGGATTGAAAACGCTGGTTGCAGACGGACGGCACCGATATGGCGGCCGTCGCGGAGCGACGGTCCGTGTCCTGGCAGACCGCCGGCACGGACTCTCGGCATTACTTCGAGGATCGTTGGTGCAAGGGCGCCGGTGGGTGCAATTGCAGGCTTTCCACTTCGCCGCGCCATCGCGGTCACAAGGCGCGATTCGTAGCCGGTGGTGATGGACGTCCAGTCGCGGCCGCACTGAGTCGCCGGCCGATGCGCCGCAGCCCAAGGCCTGCGAGGCCGGCGAGGCCACCCATGAGCAGCGGCACGCCGAGCCACCATCGCTGACGCGCGCGCGCGCGAGCGCGCAGTTCGCGCAGCACCTGCCGATCGCCGGCCAGGATCTCGCTGCGGCCCGCGATGTACTGCCGCATCTGGTCGGCCTTGTCGGCGTCCATCTTGAGGCGCTCCCAGCGCACGTCCTCCTCGCGCGCGCGCAGCCGTTCAAGCTCGGCCTGCGCACGGCCGACCGACTCAATGGTCTCGCTGTGCGTCGAACGTTCGAAAGGCGACAGGAACGCCGAGCGCAGCGACGGCGCGACCGCTTCCGCGGCGTCCAGCCAGGGCTGATCGGCCTGCGGTGCCGCGACCAGCAGCACGCCAGCCGCCGCGGCAAGAGACGATACCGCCACGAAGAGCCGGCGGGCCGTCAGCCGGCGCAGCAGCGACGAGACGCCTACCGCAGCCATCGCAACGCCGAATGCACTGACGATCGCCGGGCCGGTCGGCAGGTCCCAGCTCCACGACGCCAGCAGCCCGCCGGCAGTCAACAGCGCACCCAGCGCCCACGCCAGGAGCAGCCGGGCTCTCATCGACTGCGCGAACAGTCCGGCCAGCGCGGCGGGCACGATGAGATACGCGAATACCAACAGCACGCCGGCGATCCGCACCGACGACGTGACGACGACGGCGAAGGTGGCGTAAAACAGGAGGTCCCACGCGAGGACACGCCGACCTCTCTCGTGCGCGGCGCGTGCATCCAGCGACACCTCGAGCAACGGGCGCCGGAACGCGAAATGCACCAGCCCCACCGCACCGTACAGCAGCGCGACCGTCGCGACCTCGCGTGGGCTGACCGTCAAGATCGAGCCGATCAGCAGTTGCTTGATGTGCTCGCTGCCCTGCGGCGCACGGTCCAACGCGAGCACGCCGAGCGAGGCCGACACCGCGTAGACGATGCCGATCACGGCCTCCTGCTGGATCCGCCCCTCATATGCCCGCGCGGCGGCAAACAACAGTGCGCCGCCGAGCGCGAAAGCGAGCGAATACCAGTAGCCCGCGTCGCTCTGCACCGTGTGACCGGCGAGCAGCGCCACGCTGAGACCCAGGGCGGCGATCTGCGCCAGCGACAGGTCGACGAAGACGACGCCGCGCGC
>JBDSEG010000198.1:0-6288 GCA_039920165.1 Burkholderiaceae bacterium | reverse complement strand
CGACGACCAGGCCGTAGCCGCGCTGGCGGATCGCCGTGCGTGCCTCGAACAGGCCGTACAGCTCGCGCCCCTTGCTGAAGACCGGCGTTTCCGGCGAGTTGAGATATTTGGGCTCGCCGCGGTCCAGCACGCGGCCGCCGAAGCCGATCACGTCGCCCTGCACCGAGCGGATCGGAAACATGATCCGGTCGCGAAAACGGTCGTAACGCTTCTTCTGCGGCTCGGCGCCGGCGATCTCGAGCGCGGCCTCGGTCGCGATCACGAGGCCGCTCTCCTCGAGCAGGGGATCGTCGTATTGCGCGAAGACGCTCGCCAGGCCCCGCCAGCCCTCTGCTGCATAGCCGATACCGAAGCGCGCGGCGATCTCGCCGGTCAGGCCGCGGCCCCTCAGGTAGTCGGTCGCGCGTGGCGAGCCGGCGAGTTCGTCCCGGTAGTGCCCGGCCGCCTTGGCAAGCACGCCCGACAGAGTCGAGCGGCGCTGCTTCGCTTGCGCGTGGCGTTCCTTGTCGGCCGGCGAGACGTCGTCGTCGGGCACCGTCATGCCGACCTGCTGCGCCAGGTCGCCGACCGCTTCGAAAAAGCTCGCGCCGGTATGTTCGGTGAGAAACTTGATTGCATCGCCGCCCGCGCCACAGCCGAAGCAGTGATAGAACTGCTTGGCCGGGCTGACCGAAAAGCTCGGCGATTTTTCGGCATGAAACGGGCACAGGCCCATCAGGTTGGCGCCGGCCTTCCTGAGCTGCACGTGGCGACCCACCACCTCGGCGATATCAACGCGCGTGAGCAGATCCTGGATGAAGGCGGGCGGAATCACGCGGTCAGTCTAACCATCCAGCGCTCGCCGCCAGGCCGCGTCAGGCTGCTTTTGAGAATGGCTTTCAGGCCCGGCGCGAGACCGGCTTGATCGTCATGCCGCGGTACTCGCGAACCCAATCGAGCACCTCTTCGGCCGGCATCGCCGGCGCGATGCCGTTGCCCTGGCCGACCCTGCACCCCATGTCGATCAGGCGCTGCGCAATGGCGGGGCTTTCGACGCCTTCGGCGACGACGCTGCAGCCGAAGGTGTGCGACAGCCCGATCACGCCTTCGATGATGGCCAGGTCCTGCCGGTCCTGGAGCATATTCATGACGAAAGAGCGGTCGATCTTGAGGACATCGAGCGGCAGCCGCTTGAGGTAGGTGAGAGTGGAATAGCCGGTGCCGAAATCGTCCAGCGCGACCCGCACGCCCAGCGCACGGCATTCGTTCATCAGCTTGCACGTGTGATCGATATCGGCGAGCGCCGCCGTCTCGAGGATCTCGATCGTCAGGCGCGGCGCGATCGGCGTGCTGTAGCGCGCCAACAGCGCGGCGAGGTCTTGCGCGAACATCGGTTCCTGCAGGTGGCGCGCCGAGATGTTGATGCTGACCGACAGGTCGAGCCCCTGGCGCTGCCAGCGCGCGAGCTGTTCGATACCCTGCGCGAGCACCCAGTTTCCCACGCTCACGCTCAGCGCCGTGTGCTCGATCAGCGGTAGGAACTGGGCCGGCGAGACGACCCCGAGTTCGGGATGCTTCCAGCGCAGCAGCGCCTCCACGCCGAGCACGCGGTTGCTGCGCATGTCGACCTTGGGCTGGTAGTACAGGCGGAACTCGTGTGCGGCCAACGCCTCCTGGACGCGACCGAGGGCGACGAAGCGGGCCTCGGTGCGGCGGTCGAGTTCGGCGTCGAAGAAGAGGAAGCCGTCGCGCCCGGCCTGTTTGGCGCCGTACATCGCATGGTCGGCGTGGCGCAGCAGGGTTTCGGCGTCCGATCGGTCGAGCGGAAAGACGGTCGCGCCGATGCTCGCCGAGACCACCGTCGGGCCGGCGCCCACGCCTAGCGCGTACGGCTCATTGATCTTGCGCAGCACGCGCTGCACCGCTTGCCTGCTTTCCTCGATCGTGGCGGTGCGCACCAGCAGTACGAACTCGTCGCCGCCGACCCGCGCCACCGCATCGTCGCCGCCCGACCAGGCGCGCAACGAGCCGCGCAGCCGGTCGGCGAGTTCC
This sequence comes from Burkholderiaceae bacterium, assembly GCA_039920165.1. GTDB lineage: Bacteria > Pseudomonadota > Gammaproteobacteria > Burkholderiales > Burkholderiaceae_C > JBDSEG01. The sequence continues at coordinate 4,257 of JBDSEG010000198.1, read as the reverse complement.
TTCAGCAGCCGGTCGCCCGCCGCATGGCCGTGCGTATCGTTGATCGGCTTGAAGCGGTCGAGGTCGAGAAAGCACACCGTCAGCAGCGAGCCTTCGCGCTCGCTCGATTCGAGCGCGCTCTTCATCATCTGCGCCAGGCGCGTGCGGTTCGGCAACCCGGTCAGCTCGTCGATATGGGCCTGCGCCTGCAGCCGTTCGAACTGCTCGCGCGCCTGCGTCACGTCGGCATAGGTCATGACATGGTTGCGCACCGACCCGCTCGCCTCGCGAACGGTGGAGATGGTGATCAGGCGCACGCACGGCGTGCCGTCTGGACGGCGCGCCTCGACCTCGCCGCGCCAGAAGCCTTCGGCGGCGAGCCGCTCGTGGATCGCCAGCAGCTCGCGCGCGGCCGTCGAATCGACGGGCTGCGGCTGCAGCAGCGCCGGGACCGCGCCGATCACATCGGCATGCCGGCCGCCGCAGATATCGAGATAAGCCGGGTTGACCTCGAGGACGCGGTGCTTCGCGTCGGTGATGAGCAGCCCTTCGCGCAGATGCTCGAACAGGCTGTCGGTGATGTGCCGCCGTTCGCGCGAAAGTTGGCGCCGGCTGATATCGCGCGCCGTGGTGACGATCCGCATCGCGGACCCATCGACCCCGCGCTGCGTGACGAGGACGCGGATCTCGAACCAGCGCCAACGTGCATCGCGGCAGGCGAGGCGGCATTCGACCGCCGCCGACGCCGCGCTGTCGGATTCGATGCAGCGCTGCAGGGCGTCGGCGTCCTGCGGGTGGACGTCGGCCCAGAACGCCGCGACGCTTCGCCCGGCAATCGGCGAGGTGCTGCCGAGCATGCGCAGCCAGCGTCGCGACAGCGTGACCCGGCCGGCGCGCACATCCCATTCGGCCACGCCGATGTCGCTCGCATCGAGCGCCAGCCGCCAGCGCCGCTCGCGCGCCGCGAGTTCGTTCATGAGCGCACTGGTGAGCAGCGGAATCACGGCCAGCATCGAGAGGTAGGCGCCAATGCGGCCGTCGTCCAACGCTATGCCGCTGCCCCCTCCCACGTGGCGGGCCGCGAACCAGGCGGTGACGCCGATCAGCAATGCGGTGGACGAGGCGGCGAAGATGCCGCTGCGAAAAGCGATCCAGCACAGCGCCAGTGCCGGGAAGAAGCCGAGCGGAACCAGCGCCCAGTGCGACGAGCCGGCGGTCAGGAATTCAATCAGGCTGCCCAGCACAGCGACCGCCAGCAGCACCGCGCTGCCGACCCAACGCTGCCGTCCGAGCCAGCTCGCGAGCGATTGGCGGGAGCCGGTGAACAGCGGCACCGCGACCAGCAGCATCGCGAGGGCATTCGAAAACCAGGCGCCGAATCCCAGCGCGACGATCTCTTGCAGCGCCGCCGCGTTGCCCAGCAGCGACGCGGCAAGAATCATCACGATCGCCGTGAGGCCCGGTCCGAGCACGACGGCGCAACCGGCGAGCAGCAGCATGTCGCTGCGTCGATCGAGTTCGATGTGCAGGCCGCGCCGGCGCAGGATGAACGAGGCGGCATACGGTCCCAGAAGCTGCCCGCTCGCGACGACCGCTGCCGTCAGCGGCGGCGCACCGGCGCTCAGGCACAGGCCGGCGAGCGCCATCCACAGCGCGGGCCAGAAGCTCGGTCCCCAGCGCAGCAGTGTTGCGAGCGCGATTCCGGCCGGCGCCCACACCAGCGGCAGCCCCGCCAGCTGCGGTCCGGCGGCGACGAGCCGGCCGGCGACGAAGCAGGTCGCACCGGCGAGCAAGAAGCGCAGCACCCATCGTGCGACCACCTGGCGCTTGATCCCGCGCAGGCGCGACGGCGGCACCAGCGGGAGTTCGATATCGGGGGCGTGGGACACGGAAAGACGGGCGGGCGAGGGCACGGAACTCTACCTTGGCGAGGCGGCTGCGCGCGAGGTCGATCTTGGGGGGTCGGTCCGGTCGGGAGGTGGGTCAGCACGCGGGCTTGCGCGAGGGCGCAGGTGGCCTGTAGGTGCTCGAGCGGCATGTCGGGCGCGGTCCGCATCGATCATCTTTTCGTACCCGGTACCCGCAGACAAAACAAAGCCACCGGCAAGGGTGGCTTTGCATTCAGGCGACGAGGCCGTCATGTGCGCCCGTGCGGTCAGATCGCGAAATCCTGCAGCGTCTTGCCTGACTGCATTGCGGCCTTGAGCCATTTGGGCTGCAGGCCGCGTCCGCTCCAGGTATCTCCGTTACTCGCATCGCGGTATTTGGCCGGAACCTTGCTGCCCTTGGTGGCGCCTGCTTTGCGGCCCCCGGTCTTTGCGGCTGCGGATTTCGTCCCGAGGTCGGACAGGCTAAGGCCATATTCGCCCATCAAACTGCGCACCTGCGCAATCGCGGCGTCGCGCTCGCTTTTGCGGGTTGATTCTATTTCGCGCTCGAGCTGTTCCTTTTGCGCCACCAATTCCAGCAATGTAGCCATTTCGATGCCCGCCGAAGATGAATGGATGATTATCGCGCATGGAATTAATAAAGCAAGCCGGGGTTTGATCCATCTGCGCTGTGAAATCGCCTCGAATATGCAGGCGGCGCTGCGCGATCTGCGGTCTGTCAGCCGGCCGGAGGTGGCACGTAGCCGGCGGGCTGCTCGGCACCATCTCCGAAGAAGAAGTTTTCCATCTGGCGCGCGAGATATTGCCGGGCACGCTGATCGGCCAGATTCAGCCGGTTCTCGTTGACCAGCATGGTCTGGTGCTTGAGCCAGAGTTGCCAAGCTTCCTTGGAGACCTGGTTGTAGATGCGTTTGCCCAATTCACCGGGATACGGCGCGAAGGCCAACCCTTCGGCTTCTTTTTTTAGATGGACGCATTGAATGGTGCGCGTCATGGTGTCGACTCCTGGTTATGGGAATTGGCGACGATCGATTCGCCGTGGGATTCAAAGCTTTTTGACAAGAACCTGCGAGCGACGATCCCAGTTGTATTTGCGTTTGCGCGCTTCGGGCAGCCATTCAGGTTCGACCTGGGCAAAGCCGCGCTTGATGAACCAGTGCATGGTGCGCGTAGTCAGCACGAAGAGGCTTTCCAGGCCCATCGCCTTGGCCCGGTGCTCGACGCGCTTCAGGATGCGTTCACCGTCGCCCTGGCTTTGCACCTGGGGTAGAACCGTCAGCGCCGCCAACTCGGCGGTTTTTGCGTCGGGGTAGGGATACAGCGCGGCGCAGCCGAAGATCACACCGTCGTGCTCGATCACGGTGTAGTGGCCGATATCGCGCTCGATCTCGGTGCGGTCGCGCTTGACCAGCGTGCCATCGCGCTCGAACGGTTCGATCAGCTGCAGGACGCCGCCGATATCGTCGGCAGTTGCCTCGCGCAGGCTTTCGAGCTTTTCGTCGACCACCATGGTGCCGATTCCGTCGTGCGTGAAAACCTCCATCAGCAGCGCGCCGTCGATCGAGAACGGCAGGATGTGCGAACGCTCGACCCCGCCGCGGCAGGCTCGCACGCAGTGGCGCAGGTAGAAGGCCGGATCGCTCGGCACGGCGGGCGCCGGCAGGCTCGCGAGCAGGCGCTCGGCGTCGGCCAGCGTCAACTCGGTGTCGATGTCGCTTGTGGCGTCGGCGGGATCCTCGTGAATTCCCGGTACCTCGGTCACGAAGAGCAGCTTGTCGGCCTGCAACGCGATGGCGGTGCTGGTCGCCACGTCTTCCATCGTCAGGTTGAAGGCCTCGCCTGTGGGTGAGAAGCCGAACGGCGAGAGCAGCACCATCGCGCCGGTATCGATGGCGCGGCGGATCGAACCCGCGTCGACCTTGCGCACCAGGCCGCTGTGGATGTAGTCGATGCCGTCGACGATGCCGACCGGGCGCGCGGTCAAAAAATTGCCTGATACAACCCGCACCGTCGCATTCGCCATCGGCGTATTCGGCAGGCCCTGCGAGAACGCGGCCTCGATCTCGAAGCGCAACTGACCTGCGGCTTCCTGCGCCGAATCGAGTGCCACCGCATCGGTGATTCGCAGTCCGTTGAAATAGCGCGACTCGTGGCCCTTGGAGCGCAACTGCTCGTTCACCTGCGGGCGAAAGCCGTGCACCAGCACGAGCCGGATTCCCATCGCATGCAGGATCGCCAGGTCCTGCGCGAAAGGATTCAACTTGCCCGCGGCGATCAACTCGCCTGCGATCGCAACCACGAAGGTCTTGCCGTGGTAAGCGTGGATGTGCGGCGCGACGGCGCGAAACCAGGGGACGAAGGTGAGGGGGAAGACGAGGCTCACGGGGCG
>JBDSEG010000197.1:0-2691 GCA_039920165.1 Burkholderiaceae bacterium | reverse complement strand
GGTGCGCTCGACGTCGGCCGCGAAGTTGCTCTTCAGCTCGCTCACGCCGCTGTCGAAGGCGCCCGTGCTGAGTTCGAGGCGCACCACGCGGTGCACGGTGGCGCCGAAGTTGATCTTCAGCGCCTTGCCGCGCGTGGCGCGTTCGGCCGCCGGGTTTTCAGAGGTTGTTCGATAGCCCGAGGGCAACGTGCGTGCATCGAGCTTGAGCACCAGATTGCTGCCTGTGCCTTCCTGGGGCACCGCGGCGCAAGCAATGTGATAGCGGCCTTCGGCGTCGGTCGTCACCAGAAGACCGTTGACGGTGGCGATGCGCACGTTCGGCAGGCCCGGCTCGCCCTCGTCCTGATAGCCATTGGCGTTCTTGTCGTCGTAGACCTTGCCGATGACGTCGGTGCAGTCAAACAATACGTCGGGCACGACGCGCACCGCCGCACTCGCCAGGTTCGACAGCAGGCGTCCGCCGATGCCTTGCGAAGCAATGGCCTGGTTGACATATTCACCCTCGCCGACACCGGTGCCGACACCGGCGACCAGCACGTATTCCTTGATCTCGTTGGGCGCGAAGTTCTGCGCGTTGACGGTGATCTGGCGGCCACTGATGAGCGGAATCACCGGCAGCGCCACGCCGCCCGGTTGCAGGCGCACCGTCATCGAACCCTGCACATAGCGAAAGCCCGGCGGCAGCGTGTCGACGATGGCGACGTTGGTGAGGGCGCTGCCGCGCGTGTTGCGCGCGGTGATGGTGTAGGGCAGCAGCTCGCCCTTTTTCACCGTCAACTTCGGCGTCGTCTTGCGCAACTCGATGATCGCGCCGACCAGCGGATCGAGCGGAATGTTGTTGGCCACCACGTGCTGGCCGCCGCCGGCCGGCGCGTTGTACGCCAGGTAGTAGCCAGCGCCGACAACCAATTGCGCGCCGGGACTGATGACGCAGGGGTTGCTCTGCGCCGGTGTCGGCCCGCCGGGCGAGGCGGTGCAGAACTGCGTGCCGAGGGCACCCGGCGCCGGTGGATACAGGGTGGACGGCTGGTAGCCGCCCGGCGGCACGATCTCGATGCGGTAGCTGCCGGCCGGTGCGCCGGGCAACAGGTAGAAGTCGTAGCGACCGTTCGGCCCGGTGGTGATACTGCCCTGGCCGCTCAGCAGGTGCACGCTCGGATCGAATCCGGGCGGGCCGACCAACGTCACGACGGCGCCGGGAATGGGTTGCCCATTGCTGCTGTCGTAGACGACGCCGCCCGGCTCGTACGGCAAGTCCTGCTTGATGATGTTGGCGCCCGGCGTGACGCGCACCCGAATTGTCAGTCGCGGATCGCCCGGTGCCGGGGTCGGATGCGCGCCACCCGGTGCGTTCTCGCTCGGATCGGTCGGCCAGACGCCGCCGACGACGCGGCCTTCGGGCGTACGGAAGCGAATGCGGTATTCGCCCGGCGGCAGGTTGTCGAAGCGGTAGTTGCCGTTGGCGTCGGTGGTCGTGCTGGCCACCGGTACCAGCGCGGTTTCCGTGCAGGTGGTGCCGCCATCAAGGCAGCGCATCAGCTCGACGGTCCAGCCGTCGCCACCGATTTCTCCGCCGTCGCGCACGCGGTTGTGGTTCGGATCGAGCCAGACCGAGCCGGTGAGCGAGCCCGGCACGTCGCTGCGCTCGTTGAAGTCGTAGCCGCTGGCGTTCGCGCCCGGCGGGAAGGTGAAGGTGATGCGGTCGGGGCCCTGCGCGCTGCCGCCGAGATTGCCGGGCACAGCGATGCCCTGTTCAAAGCCCGAGGGTTGGGTCTCGTCCAGCGTGTAGCCGCCAGTGCCTGGAGCGGGCAGGTCGACGAAACGGTACTTGCCGTCCGGGCCGGTCACCGCCGTGCGCGACAGGGGCTTGCCGTTGGCGTCGGTGCCGCTCACCGTGACGGTCGTGCCCGGGATCGGCGGCTCACCGGCGTCGCGTAGACCATTGCGGTTGCCGTCGACGTAGACCGTGCCTTCCAGCGTCGCACCGCGTTCGCCGAAGTTGTAGTTCTCGCCCAGGCCGCCGCGATAGGCGATGGCGTTGATAACGTCGTTGCCCGCCGTGCCGCTCGCCGCGCCGTCAAGCGTGCCGACGCTGTCCAGACCGTCGCCCCAGGCGACGGGTTGCGTCTCGCGAATGGTGTAGCCCGCAGCGTCGGCCGATGGCAGGTTGCTGAAAACATAGTGACCGTTCTCATCGGTCGTCGCCGTCAGGTTCACCGGGTTGCCGCTTTGCGAGCGACCCGTGAGCGTCAGCGTGACGCCGGCGATGCCGGTCTCGCCGGGCTGGCGCACGCCGTCGTTGTTGCTGTCGACGTAGACGAAGCCGCCGAGTTGGCCGCCGCCTTCGCCGAAGTCGTAGTTGACGCCCGTCTCTTCCGAGACCAGCGCGATGCCGCCGAAGCGGTCGTTCACGCCGCCGGGATTGGCGATGCCACGCGGCAGGTTGCCGACGCTGCCCAACGCTTCGAGGCCATCGCCGACGTTGGTCGGCTGGGTCTCGTCGATCTGGTAGTCGCCGGGGGCCAGGGCGTTGACGAGGTAGCTGCCGCTGCTGTCGGTCTGCACCGGCCGCGTCACGGTGCTGCCGAGGAAATCGGTGCCGCTGACGGTGACGGTGACCCCGGCGATGCCCTGCTCTGCCGCGTCGCGTTTGCCGTTGGCCGGCGCCAGGTCGAGATAGACATAGCCTTG
>JBDSEG010000196.1:0-3228 GCA_039920165.1 Burkholderiaceae bacterium | reverse complement strand
CGACCCAGCCGAACAGCGACAGCAGCACCAGCAGCAGCAGCACCGAGGGCTGGAAGATCGAGGCGAAGATGATCAGCAGGTAGAGCTCGGGCACCGAGGTCCAGATCTCGATCAGGCGCTGCATCGTAAGGTCGACCCGCCCGGCGAAGTAGCCCTGGACCGCACCCGCCGCCAGGCCGAGCAGCACGCCGATGGTGGTCAGGGCGATCGCGAACAGGATGCTGACTCGAAACCCGTAAAGCAGCCGTGCCACCATGTCGCGCCCGATCGGATCGGTGCCGAGGATGTTGGTCGCGCTCGGCGGGGTCGGGTTGGGCGGCTTGGAGAAATAGTCGGTCGAGGTCGCCGAGTGGCGATTCAACGTGTGCAGCCGCCAGTTGTCGGGCTTCGCGAATTGCTCATCGATGAAGGGATCGCGCCAGTCGGTCGGGGTCCGGAAGTCGCCGCCGAAGCTCACTTCGGGCGGGTTGTGGAAGAGCGGGAAATAGAGCTGTCCGTGGTAGCTCGCGAGCAGCGGCTTGTCGTTGCTCAGCAGCTCGGCCATAGCGCTCAGCACCAGCATCGCGACGAAGATCGCCAGCGATACCGTGCCGAGCCGGTTGCGCCGGAAGCGCGCCCAGGCGCGCTGGGTCGGCGAGCGCGGGCGATCGACCAACGGCACCGGCGCCGGCATGCCCGACACCGCGTCCATTGCGGCCGGCAGAGCACTCATTTGCCTACCGCCTGGAACTGCACCCGCGGGTCGACCACCACGTACAGAAGGTCGGCGACGAGCTTGACGACCAGGCCGATGAGCGTGAAGAAGTAGAGCGAGCCCAGCACCACCGGGTAGTCGCGCCGCACCACCGATTCATAGCTCAGCAGCCCCAGGCCATCGAGCGAGAACAGGGTTTCGATCAGCAGCGAGCCGGCGAAGAAGGCACCGATGAACGCGCTCGGAAAACCGGTGACGAGCGGGATCATCGCGTTGCGCAGCATGTGCTTGCCCAGCACACGCCGCAGGGACAGCCCCTTGGCGCGCGCCACCAGCACATACTGCTTGCGCATCTCCTCGACGAAGGTGTTCTTGGTCAGCATCGTCAGCTCGGCAAAGCTACCGATCACCAGGCATACCAGCGGCAATGCCATGTGCCAGAGGTAGTCGCGGATGCGGGCCGGCCAGGCCAGTTCCTGCCAGTTGTCCGAGACCAGCCCTCGCAACGGGAACACGTCCCAGAAGGTGCCGCCGGCGAACAGCACGATCAGGAACACACCGAGCACGAAGCCCGGGATCGCGAAGCCCACCAGCACCAGCAGCGTGGTCAGCGCATCGAAGCGCGAGCCTTCGCGCACCGCCTTGGCGATGCCGAGCGGAATCGAGATCAAATACGAGATGAAAAAGGTCCACAGACCGAGGCTGATGGAGACCGGCAGCTTCTCCTTGATCAACTGCCAGACCGGCTTGTTCTGCAAAAAGCTGCGCCCGAGGTCGAACGTCGCGAAGCTCTTGAGCATCTCGACGTAGCGCACATGGGCCGGCTTGTCGAAGCCGTAGAGCTTCTTCAGCTCCTCGATCTGCTTGGCATCGGTATCGCCGCGTGCCTTGTAGGCGCCGCCGCCGCCGATGCGCGACTGCGCCATGATCTGCTCGATCGGCCCGCCCGGGACGAACTGGATCACAACGAAGGTCAGCGTCAACACCCCGAGCAGCGTCGGGATCATCAGCAGCAGGCGTTTGAGGAGGTAGCTCAGCATGGAGTCGGCAGGCAAGTGCCGGTCAGCGGCGGGTCGGGTCTTTGAGCCACCACGCGGTGATGGGCCAGGACATGCGCGACTCGTATTCGGGCGTCAGGTCGGTGGTGAAGTGCAGCGGGCGCACCGCCGGCATGCCGAAGATGTCCCAATAGGCCATGCGCTCGTCGTCGCTGTACAGCTCGGGCACCTGCCAGTAGTTCCACATCACTATCCGGTCGAGCGCGTGGCAGGCATCGCGAAAGGCCTCGAGCGTCGGCGCCGTGCCCATCGCCTGCAGCATGCGGTCGACCGCCGGACTCTTGACGCCGCGGTAGTTGCCCTCGCCGGGCGTGTCGGCGGCCTTGCTGCCGTACAGCGATTCGTAGTCGGACACATTGGGCAGCTGGAACGCGGGTTCGACGATGGTGATCATGTCGAAGTCGTAGTTCTCGAGGCGCCGGTTGAAGAGCGCGAAATCGACCCGGCGGTCGCGGATCGTCATGCCGAGCTTGGCCAGGTTGCGCCGCCACGGGTTCATGCGCCGGTCGGTGTCCTGGCCCGACGGCGCGAGGTATTCGACCTCGAACGGCTCGCCCTTGGCGTTGCGCAGCACGCCGTCGGCGTCGAGCTTCCAGCCGGCGGCTTCCATCAGCGCGCGCGCCTCGAGCAGGTTGCGGCGCAGCGCATTCGGCGCGTCGTCGGTGCGCGGCGCGACGAAGGGCGGGCCGAAGACCTCGGGCGGCAGGCTGGCGCGGAACGGCTCGAGCAGGGCCAGTTCGCCGGGCGAGGGCAGGCCCGCGGCGGCGAATTCGGAGTTGTTGAAGATGCTGCTCGCGCGCTTGAGGCCGAAGTCGCGGTAGCGGTTGTTGGTCTCGAAGTCGTAGGTCAGACCGAAGGCCTTGCGAACCCGGATGTCCTGGAAGATCGGCCGGCGCGTATTGATCTGATACGCCTGCAGGCCCTGGCCGGTGCCGACCGGGATGAATTTCTTGACGATGCGGCCGTCGTCGAACTTCACGCCGCGCAACTGGCGCGTCCACAACGGCGCCGAATAGACCCGCAGCAGGTCGTACTCGCCGGCCTTGAAGGCCTCCATCGCGATGTCCTCGTCCTGGTAGTAGCGGTAGACGATGCGGCCGAAGTTGTACATGCCGCGGCGCACCGGCAGGTCGCGCGCCCAGTAGTTCGGGTTGCGCTGGAACTCGATGCGCCGGCCCGAGTCGGCGCGCGCAATGGTGTAGGCGCCGCTGCCGAGCGGGATCTCGTTCACCACCTCGTCGAAGCGCGTATAGCTGCCGTCGGGCTTGCGGCCCCAGGTGTGCGAGAACACCGACAGCGCACCGAGCCGGAAGATCTGGCTGCTGGTGCGCTCCTTCAGATCGAAGCGGATGGTGCGGGCGTCGAGCACCACCGCCTTCTCAACCCCGGCGTAGGCGGTGTTGTAGCTCGGCGCGACGAACTTGCCGGTCAGCGTGTCGAAGCTGTACTTGACGTCCTCGGTCGTCACCGCGGTGC
>JBDSEG010000195.1:0-4935 GCA_039920165.1 Burkholderiaceae bacterium | reverse complement strand
GACTTCAAGAGCAACGAGTACCGCAAGCTGATCGGCGGCTCGCGCTACGAGCCCGAGGAAGAGAACCCGATGCTCGGCTTTCGCGGCGCGTCGCGCTACGTGAGCGAGAGCTTCGTCGAGGCCTTCGCGATGGAGTGCGAAGCGCTGAAGCGGGTGCGCAACGATATGGGCCTCACCAACGTCGAGATCATGGTGCCCTTCGTCCGCACGCTCGGCCAGGCCAAGGCGGTGGTCGACATGCTGGCCGAGCGCGGCCTGAAGCGCGCTTCCGCCGGCGGGCAGGACGGCCTGAAGATCATCATGATGTGCGAGATCCCGAGCAACGCCATCCTGGCCGATCAGTTCCTCGAATTTTTCGACGGCATGTCGATCGGTTCGAACGACCTGACGCAACTCACGCTCGGACTCGATCGCGACTCCGGTCTGGCGCTGCTGGCCAAGGATTTCGACGAGCGCGACCCGGCGGTCAAGGCCATGATCTCGCGCGCCATTGCGGCGTGCCGAGCGCGCGGCAAATATGTCGGCATCTGCGGCCAGGGTCCGAGCGACCATCCGGACTTCGCCGATTGGCTGGCGGCCGAGGGCATCGGCTCGATCTCGCTCAACCCCGACTCGGTGGTCGAGACGTGGAGACGATTGGCGCGGGCGGGTGGGGCTTGACGGCCGAGATGACGCAACGAAGTCTCCGACCGCAAAGGCGCGAAGGACGCAAACGGACAAAGAGGCTGTCGAGTTCTTCGCGAACCTCGCGCCCTTTGCGCTTTCGTATCTGGAAACTTCGACGAGATCAACCGCCGATGTAATGCATCTCCACCCGCCGCTCGCCGGCTGGCGCGGGGATTGCGCCAGCGCCGCGCAGTTCGGAGTAGCGGTCGTCGCGGCCTTGCCAGATGAGGCCGATGGCGGCTGCGATCTGTTCGTCGCTGTAGTTGCCGCGCAGCAGCGAGCGAAGATCGTGGCCGTGGCTTGCGAAAAGACACAGGAATAGCTTGCCTTCGGTCGACAGACGGGCCCGGTTGCAGTCGCGGCAAAAGGCCTGAGTGACGCTCGAGATGACGCCGATCTCGCCGCTGCCGTCGGCGTAGCGCCAGCGCTCGGCGGTCTCGCCCAGCTGGTTCGCGCCGACCGCGACGAGCGGGAAATGCGCATGGATGCGCTCGACCACCTGGGCCGACGCCAGCACCTCGTCCATGCGCCAGCCGTTGGTCGCGCCGACGTCCATATACTCGATGAAGCGCAGCACGATCGGGGTGCCCTTGAAGTGGCGTGCCATCGCGACGATCTGGTCGTCGTTGGTGCCGCGCTTGACGACCATGTTGACCTTGACTGGCGCGAGGCCCGCGCGCAACGCCACGTCGATCCCGGCCAGCACGTCGCCGACTGGAAAATCCGCATCGTTCATGCGCTTGAAAATCGCATCGTCGAGCGCGTCCAGGCTGACCGTGATGCGCTGCAGCCCGGCATCCTTCAGCGCCTGCGCCTTGCGCGCGAGCACCGAGCCGTTGGTCGTCAGCGTGAGGTCGAGCGCGGCGCCGTCGGGCGTGCGCAGGTCGGCCAGCATGCGCACCAGCACTTCGAGGTGCTTGCGCAGCAGCGGTTCGCCGCCGGTCAGCCGCAGCTTGCGAACGCCGTGCGCGACGAACAGCCGGGTCGTACGAGCGATCTCTTCGAAACTCAGCAGCGAGGATTGAGGCAGGAAGGAATAGTTCTTGTCGAATACCTCGCGCGGCATGCAGTAGCTGCAGCGGAAATTGCAGCGGTCCGTGACCGAGATGCGCAGGTCGTGCAGCTGCCGTCCGAGCCGGTCGACCACGCTCGCATCGGGCGCAGCGAGAACGCTCGGCACGCGCGGCAGCGACGCCGCATAGCGGTGGTCGGCGAGGGGAATGACACGCTCGATCATGGCCCGATTGTGCCCGTGCGCGCCAAGATGGCGGGAGCGCGTGCGCTATCGTCGGTCCCCCGCCGTCGTGCCCATTCGGAGTGCCCGCATCATGTTTCGCGCCCTGCTGCTGGAGAAGGACGAGGCCGGCTTCCGCTGTGCCGTTCAGAACCTCGACGACGCCCGCCTGCCGGCCGGCGATGTGCTGATCCGGGTCGAGCACTCGACCCTGAACTACAAGGACGCGCTGGCGATCACCAATGCGGGACCGGTCGTGCGCAGCTGGCCGATGGTGGCCGGCATCGACGGCGCCGGCACCGTGATGGAAAGCAGCCACCCGGGCTGGAAGGCTGGCGATCGCGTGGTGCACAACGGCTGGGGCCTGGGCGAGACGCGCTGGGGTTGCCTGGCGGAACGCGCGCGGGTCTCCGGCAATGGCCTGGTGCGGCTGCCCGAAGTCTTCACGACGCGCCAGGCAATGGCGATCGGCACCGCCGGCTATACGGCGATGCTGTGCGTGCTGGCGCTCGAACGCCACGGCGTCATGCCGGGCGCGGGCGAGGTGCTCGTCACCGGCGCGACCGGCGGTGTGGGCAGCGTCGCGGTGGCGCTGCTCGCCAAGCTCGGCCACGCGGTGGTGGCGGCGACCGGCAAGGCTGGCGAGGCGGCCTACCTGCAGCACCTGGGCGCGAGCGGCGTGATCGCCCGCGCAGAGCTTGCCGCCGCCGGCAAGCCGCTGCAAAAGGAACGCTGGGCCGGCGCCGTCGACGCGGTGGGCAGCCACACGCTCGCGAATGCGCTGGCGCAGACGCGCTACGGCGGCGTTGTCGCGGCCTGCGGGCTGGCCGGCGGGACCGATCTGCCGTCGACCGTGATGCCCTTCATCCTGCGCGGCGTGACGCTGGCCGGGATGGACAGCGTGATGGCGCCGCTGGCGCTGCGCGAACAGGCCTGGCAACGGCTGGCGCGCGACCTCGATCCGCAGCTGCTGGAGAGCATGGTCGAGCAGATCGGTCTCGACCAAGCACCAGCGCGTGCCGCCGACCTGCTGGCCGGCCGGGTGCGCGGCCGCCTCGTCGTCGCCATCGCCTGAGTTCACGAAAGCTGCCATGACCCGCTACACCGATTTCTACCAACGCTCGCTGCGTGACCCCGACGGCTTCTGGGCCGATCAGGCCGCGCTCATCGACTGGCAGCGGCCCTTCGACCGCGTGTGCGACAACGACAACCCGCCCTTCACACGCTGGTTTCCCGGCGGCCTGACCAACCTGTGCCACAACGCGGTCGACCGCCATCTGGCGCAGCGCGCGAACGAACGCGCCCTGATCTTCGTCTCGACCGAGGTCGACCAGGAGCGCATCTATACCTTTGCCGAACTGCACAGTGAAGTTCAGCGCCTGGCGGCCGGCCTGATCGAACTTGGCGTTGGGCAGGGCGACCGTGTGCTCATCTATATGCCGATGATTCCCGAGGCGGTGTTCGCGATGCTCGCCTGCGTTCGCATCGGCGCGATCCACAGCGTCGTCTTCGGCGGCTTCGCGAGTTCGAGCCTCGCGACCCGGATCGACGATGCGACACCCACGGTCGTCGTGAGCGCCGACGCCGGCAGCCGATCCGGCAAGGTGATTGCGTACAAGCCGCTGCTCGACGCGGCCATCGACCTGGCGACGCACAAGCCGGCGCACGTGCTGCTTGTCGACCGCGGCCTTGCGGCGATGGACCTCGTGCCCGGCCGCGATATCGACTTCGCCGTGCTGAGCAACCGCCACCTGGGTGCAGTCGTGCCGTGTGTCTGGGTGGATGCCACGCACCCGAGCTATACGCTCTATACCAGCGGCACGACCGGCCAGCCCAAGGGCGTGCAACGCGACACCGGCGGCTATGCGGTCGCACTCGCGGCGAGCATGCGGCACATCTTCCAATGCCGCCCGGGCGAAACCTTTTTCTCGACCAGCGATATCGGCTGGGTCGTCGGCCACAGCTATATCGTCTACGGGCCGCTGCTCGCCGGCATGGCGACGATCCTCTTCGAAGGTCTGCCCACGCGTCCGGATGCCGGCATCTGGTGGCGCCTGGTCGAGAAATACCGCGTGACGGCGATGTTCAGCGCGCCGACCGCCGTGCGGGTGCTGAAGAAGCAGGATGCAAGCTATCTCGCCGCTTCCGACCTGTCGTCGCTTCGCGCGCTGTACCTGGCCGGCGAACCGCTGGACGAGCCGACCGCGCAGTGGATCGCGCAGGCCATCGGCAAGCCGATCATCGACAACTACTGGCAGACCGAATCGGGCTGGCCCATCCTCACCATTGCGAACGGGGTCGAGCCGGCGCCGAGCAAATTCGGCAGCCCGGGGGTGCCGATGGCCGGATTCGATGTGCGGCTGGTCGACGAGGCGACCGGCGAGGACATCGCCGAGCCGGGCCGCAAGGGCGTGGTCGTCATCGAAGGTCCGCTGCCGCCGGGCTGCATGCAGACGGTGTGGCGCGACGATGTGCGTTTCGTCAGTACCTACTGGAAGTCGATCCCGGGCCGTCTCGTCTACAACACCTTCGACTGGGGCATCCGCGATGCCGACGGCTACTGGTTCATCCTCGGCCGCACCGACGATGTGATCAACGTGGCCGGCCATCGGCTCGGAACGCGCGAGATCGAGGAAAGCATCTCGAGCCACGCCAATGTCGCGGAGGTCGCCGTGGTGGGCGTGGCCGATGCGCTCAAGGGCCAGGTCGCGATCGCGTTCGTCGTGGCGCGCGATGCGGCGGGTCTCGACGATCCCGCGCAGCGACTGCGCCTGGAAGGCGAGGTCATGAAAACGGTCGACCGGCAGCTCGGCGCGCTAGCCCGGCCGGCGCGGGTGTATTTCGTGACGCTGCTGCCCAAGACGCGGTCCGGCAAGCTGCTGCGCCGTGCGATCCAGGCCGTGTGCGAGCAGCGCGACGCCGGCGACCTGACGACGCTCGACGATCCGGCGCCGCTGCAGCAGATCGCCGAGCTGGTGCGCGGCGCCTGATCGCTGCGCCTACAGCACTTCCGAAGCGAAGTCCGCCAGCCGCGA
>JBDSEG010000194.1:0-8427 GCA_039920165.1 Burkholderiaceae bacterium | reverse complement strand
ACGCTCGCGCGGTTGAATCCGGAGAGATATCCGATGCGGCGAGGTGCCGATTGGCCTTGTGCATGCAGGGCACGTGACACGCAGAGCAAGGCGGCTGCGCTCCCAGCGATGGCTGTGCGTCGTTTCATCGTCTCGGAGCCACCGTCGGAGTAGTTCAAGCAGCCTGGTCGATGATCTCACAGGCTCTATCAGAGCGGACCGGCCAGTGGGAGTCGCATATGCGAGAGCGACCAGCGATCGCTGGACCCTTCCCACGAAGTGCCACCACCAAGCCTCGCAGATGCGGGTCCAGCTAGCGATGTCGCGCGGTGCGGGTTGGAGTAGTGCGGGTTGTCGAAGAACGCGGCGCCGCGATCGTGAGCGATGGCCCCGCTGCGGATGATCCCGTCCAGGTCGGATTGCTGCATGGAGGGCTCCTAGCCAACGAGCAGGTGAGCCCGATAGTACGAGTGTCGGCTTCGTCGCTTGCCTGGCGCACGTACGCCCTACTTGTCCATGCCGGCGCAAAGCGCCTCGTAGGACTCGATCGACGCCTCCAGCGCCTCATGGAACTTGCTCTGATGATTGAGCAAGCCTTCGACGTTTTTAGCCATGTCAACCTGCTTGAGCTCGTCACCCAGCTGCAGCCAAAAGGCGCTCAGCTTCTCGATGTTGGTGCGCGAGTAATGCTGCATCTCCTTGAGCTGCGTAATGATGTCGCGTGATTTTTCGAGCGGGGTCTTTTCAACAAGTTCGTCTTCTGCCATCTCTATCTCCTGTGGCGTTCTCTTCGGGTGGGGGTATGAAAGAGAAACGGGCCGCAAAGGCCCGTATTTCCTATCTGTCTGGCGGAGCCGGAGGGATTCGAACCCTCGAAGCAGGTTTTGCCCGCTTACTCCCTTAGCAGGGGAGCACCTTCGGCCACTCGGTCACAGCTCCGCAGAATCGAGCGCGATTCTAACCGGGCGACGGTCCGATCCGCGGGCGCGTCAGGCAGCCACCTGCTCCAGGTCGAAGGCCTTGTGCAGGGCGCGCACGGCGAGCTCCATATACTTCTCGTCGATGACGACGCTGGTCTTGATCTCGCTCGTCGTGATCATCTGGATATTGATCCCTTCCTCGCTCAGCGTGCCGAACATCTTGGCGGCGACGCCGACGTGCGAGCGCATGCCGATGCCTACGATGCTGACCTTGCAGATCTTGGTATCGCCGGTCAGGTCGGCAGCGCCTGTCTTGGGGATCACGACCGCCTTCAGCAACTCCATGGTGCGCGCGTAGTCGTTGCGGTGCACGGTGAACGAGAAGTCGGTCTTGCCCTCGTGCGAGACGTTCTGAATGATGACGTCGATATCGATATTCGCTTCGGCGACCGGGCCGAGGATGGCGAATGCGATGCCGGGCCGGTCGGGCACGCCGAGCAGGCTGATCTTGGCTTCGTCGCGGTTGAAGGCGATGCCGGAGACGATGGCTTGTTCCATTTTTTCATCTTCCTCATAGGTGATCAGCGTGCCCGAGGCGGCCTCGGTGGCGAGGTCGAGATCCCACGGCGTGAAGCTCGACAGCACGCGCGTGGGCACGCGGAATTTGCCGGCAAATTCGACCGAGCGGATCTGCAGCACCTTGGAGCCGAGGCTCGCCATCTCGAGCATCTCTTCGAAGCTGATCGTGTGCAGCCGGCGCGCCTCGGGAACGATGCGCGGGTCGGTCGTATAGACACCGTCGACGTCGGTGAAGATCAGGCATTCGGCGGCATTCAGCGCCGCCGCGATGGCCACCGCCGAGGTGTCGGAGCCGCCGCGCCCGAGCGTGGTGATGTGGCCTTGTGCGTCGACGCCCTGGAAACCGGCGACGATCACCACCCGGCCCTGCGCCAGGTCGGTGCGAATGCGCGCACCGTCGATGCTCTGGATGCGCGCCTTGGCATAGGCGCTGTCGGTCGCGATCGGCACCTGCCAGCCGGCATAGCTGACTGCCGACATGCCTTCGGCCTGCAGGGCGACCGCCAGCAGGCCGACCGAAACCTGCTCGCCGGTCGCGGCGATCATGTCGAATTCGCGCTGCTGCTCGGCCGTGACCAGGGGCGAGGCGAGTTCCTTCGCGAGGCCGAGCAGGCGGTTCGTCTCGCCGCTCATGGCCGAGGGCACGACGATCATCTGATGCCCGGCGCGGGCCCATTTGGCAACCCGCTTGGCGACGTTGCGGATGCGTTCGGTCGAACCCATCGAAGTGCCGCCGTATTTGTGAACGATGAGTGCCATGAACGCTGGACGACGGACTTCGAAGAGGCGCGGATTTTAGCCGTTGCCCTCGTCCTGCCCTGCTCTGCGCGGTCCCGGTGCGTCGCCATCGCGGATCCATTCGAGCGTCAACTGGGCCTCGCCCGGCCGTGCAAGGCAGCGCGCATCGATGCCCAGACCGCTTGCATAGACAAGCTGCCCAGCGCTGAAGATCACGGGACCGTCGCGCTCCCAGGCCGGCAGGCCGGCGGCCTGGTATTGCTTCTTGAGGCTGCGCGGCGGTCGGCCGGTTCCTGACTGAAACTGCTCCCCGCCCCGACGCGCACTGACCTGCACGCAGTCGAGCGACGCGGCCGCCACACCGCCTTCGCGCACACGCTCGACGCGCAGATGCCCGGGCCAGCCGGGCAATTCGTAGACGCCCGGTCGTCCGAGGCACAGCGCCAGGTCGGGCCCGCAACTCTGCGGTCCGGCCGGCGTGGGGTTGCAGCGCAGCCGGCCGCGGTGGCGTCGCAGCGTGACGACACCGGCCGGCCACGCGGCCGGGCCCGATCCCGGCAGTTCGTGCAGCAGGCGTTGCACCAGCGATCCCGGCGCGGCCGCACCCAGGGCGGCCTCGAGCCAGGCGCGCAAGGCGTTGCTGCGGCGCGCCGAGGAAAGGGCCTGCCAGGGTGGGATGTGCAGACCCTGCGCGTCCGCCATGCCGGCCAGGTCTTCGGCGGCAACTTCGTCCAGGCATTCGCGCGCCTCCTGCGCCCAGGTCGCGCTGCTTGCGAGCGCGCCCTCGGCATCGGGAAAGGCCTGCAACAGCGCGGGCCAGACGGCATGGCGAAGCCGGTTGCGCGCGTGCCGGGGATCGTCGTTGCTGGCGTCCTCGACATGACGCAGCCGATGCCGCCGCACATAGGCATCGATCGCGGCCGAGGGCTGGGCGAGCCATGGCCTGTGCCAGACGATGCGGTCGCGCTCGACCGCTGCCGGCATCGCCGCGAGACCGGCCAGGCCGGCACCGCGCAGCGCCTGCAGCAGCACGGTCTCGGCCTGATCGCGGCGGTGCTGGGCGAGCAGGACGAGCCCGCAGCCCTGCGCGCGAGCCATCTCGGCCAGCGCGCGGTAGCGTCCGGCGCGGGCCCAGGCCTCGATGCTTTCACCGCGCGCTGGCGCGCCCGGCAGACGTTCGAAGGCCAAGCGGATCGGCCGCCCGGCCCGGGCCCAGCGTCGGCAGCGCGCGCGGCAGTGCTCCAGCCACGCATCGGCCTGGGGATGCAGGCCGTGGTGCACATGAAGGGCAAGCACCTCGATGCCGGCGGCTTCGGCGGCGATGAGCGTGGCGTGCAGCAGCGCGGTCGAATCGCGCCCCCCGCTGTAGGCGACGCCGACGCTGGCCACGCGCCTACCGTTCCGTCGTATCAGTGAAGCGGCCGTACGACTGCAACCGGTCGTAGCGGCGCTGCAGCAAATCCTTGGTCGGCAGGTCGATGACCTGGCGCACGGCGTCGTTGAGGGCCCGCTTGAGAAACGCTGCCATTTGCTTGGGATCGCGGTGCGCGCCGCCCACCGGCTCGCTCACTATCTTGTCGATCAGGCCGAGCGCCTTCAGCCGGTGCGCGGTGATGCCGAGGGCATCGGCGGCCTCGCTGGCGCGCTCGGCACTGCGCCACAGGATCGATGCGCAGCCCTCGGGCGTGATGACCGAATAGACCGAGTGCTGGAGCATCAGCACCTGGTCACCGACGCTGATGGCCAGCGCACCGCCCGAGCCGCCCTCGCCGATGATGGTGACGATGATCGGCACTTCGAGCTGCGCCATCTCGAAGATATTGCGCCCGATCGCTT
This sequence comes from Burkholderiaceae bacterium, assembly GCA_039920165.1. Taxonomy (GTDB): domain Bacteria; phylum Pseudomonadota; class Gammaproteobacteria; order Burkholderiales; family Burkholderiaceae_C; genus JBDSEG01. The sequence goes on along the minus strand of JBDSEG010000194.1, from coordinate 4,375 downwards.
CGGACTGCCCTCGCTCCTCGGCGCCGATGCCCGGATACGCTCCAGGCGTATCGACGAAGGTGAAGACCGGCAAGCCGAACTTCTGCGCGAGCTTCATCAGCCGCAATGCCTTGCGATAGCCCTCCGGGCGCGACATGCCGAAATTGCGCAGGCCGCGCTCCTTCGTATCGCGACCCTTCTGATGCCCGAGCACCATGCACGGCTGGCCGTTGAAGCGCGCCAGGCCGCCGACCATCGACGGGTCGTCGGCGAAGGCGCGGTCGCCGTGCAGCTCCTGGAAGTCGGTGAAGATCTCGGCCACATAGTCGAGCGTATAGGGCCGCTGCGGATGGCGCGCGATCTGTGTCACCTGCCAGGCGCTGAGATGCGAATAGATATCCTTCGTCAGCAGCAGGCTCTTCTTGGCGAGGCGGTCGATCTCTTCGGAGATATCGACGGCCGATTCGCTTTGCACATAGCGCAACTCTTCGATCTTCGACTCGAGTTCGGCCACCGGCTGCTCGAAATCGAGAAAGTGTTTTTTGCTCATGGGAGTAGGTATCCGAAAGAGGTCAACGGCGGGGAGCGGTGCGCATCATCGATACGGCCCCGGCTGCATCAGTATTCGACCGGCAGCGGATCGAGGCTGCGCCATATGTACCACGTGGCCACCGAGCGGAACGGCGCCCAGGCATCGCCGACTTCGCGCGCCTCGGCCCGCGAGACCGGCTCGCCGCTAAAATAGTTGACGCTGATGCCCTTGAGCAGCCCGACATCGTCCAGCGGCAGCACATTCGGCCGCATCAGGTGGAAGATGAGAAACATCTCGGCGGTCCACCGGCCAATGCCGCGAATCGCCACCAGCTCGTCGATGATGGCTTCGTCGTCCATCTCCTGCCACTGGCGCACGTGGACCGCACCGTTGGCGAAATGCTGCGCCAGGTCGCCGAGATATTCGGCCTTGCGGCCGGACAGGCCGGCGCCGCGCAGGCAGGCAAGATCGAGCGCGAGCACGCCGGCCGGCGTGAGGCGGGTCGACGGCTCGCCCACGGCCTCGGCAAAACGGTTCCACACCGACTGCGCGGCCTTGACCGAAATCTGCTGGCCGACGATGGACCGTGCCAGCGTGGTGAAGGCATCGCCGCGGCTTTGCAAGCGCCCTTCGCCGAACTTGGGGATCAGCTTGCGCATCACGCGATCGCGCTTGCCCAGGTGCTTGCAGGCTTCGTCCCAGTAAAGGGGCGCGATCGGCGCTGGCGTCATGTCAGTGTCGCCCGGCCGCACGAAGCCACTCACGCGCACCACCGGCCACGAAGGGGTCCGTTATCGGACCAGGGGGCAGCGAATGCAGTGAGCGGGGTGCTTGATTCATGCGCGGGTCCAGGTCGTGCCGCGCGGGCTGTCGTTCAGCACCACGCCGAGCTCGCTCAGCTCCTTGCGGATGCCGTCGGCGAGCGCGAAATCGCGCGCCTGCTTGGCCGCCGCGCGCGCCGTGATGCGCGCCTCCACATGCGCCGCGTCGATCGCGGCACCACCACGCAGGAAGGCCTGCGCATCCTGCTGCAGCAGGCCGAGCGTGCCGCCGAGAGCGCGCAGCAACCCGGCCGCCTGCGGCACCTGGCGGTTGGCCTCGCCAGCCAGTTCGAACATCACCGCGACCGCGCCCGGGGTATTGAAATCGTCGTTCATGGCCGCACGAAACGCGGCCGCAGGTGCAGCCTGCCAGTCGATCGCCTCGGTCTGCAGGGGCACGTCCTGCAAGGCCGTATAGAGCCGGCGCAGGGCATTGCGCGCATCGTCCAAATTGGCATCGCTGAAATTGAAGGGGCTGCGGTAGTGGGTGCGCAACATGAAGAAGCGCAGCGTCTCGGCGTCGTAGCGCGCGAGCACCTCGCGAATGGTGAAGAAGTTGCCGAGCGACTTCGACATCTTGACTTGGTCGACATTGAGCAGGCCGTTGTGCGCCCACACCGCCGCCGGCGGCTTGCCGCTCGCGCCCTCGCTTTGCGCGATCTCGTTGTCGTGGTGCGGAAACTGCAGGTCGGCGCCGCCGCCGTGCAGGTCGAAATGTTCGCCGAGCAGTGCGCACGCCATGGCCGAGCATTCGATATGCCAGCCGGGCCGGCCCATGCCGTAGGGCGACGGATATTTCGCATCTGCCGGCTCGTCGGGCTTGGCCGCCTTCCACATCACGAAGTCGAGCGGGTCGAGCTTGCCGTCGAGCACGGCGACGCGCTCGCCCGAGCGCAGCTCGTCGATCGACTTGCCCGACAGCGCGCCGTAGTGCGGGAACTTGCGCACCGCATAGTTGACGTCGCCGTTCGACGACCGATACGCGAGTCCCTTGGCCTCGAGCGTGCCGATCATCGCCAGCATATGCGGCACGTACTCGGTGGCGCGCGGCTCGTGGGTCGGGCGCAAGACGCCCAGGGCGTCGAGGTCGGTGTGCATGGCGACCACCATCTCGTCGGTCAGCTCGCGCAGCGGGATGCCGCGCTCGACCGCGCGCCGAATGATCTTGTCGTCGATATCCGTGATGTTGCGAACGTAGGTCACGCGATAGCCCAGCGTGCGCAGCCAGCGGTAGATGATGTCGAAAGCGACCATCATCCGCGCATGACCGACATGGCAGAGGTCGTAGATCGTGATGCCGCAGACGTAGATACGCACGTGGCCGGGCTCGATCGGCACAAAGGCTTCGATGTCCCGCGTGAGCGTGTTGTAAAGGCGAAGCGTCATGGGCCGGTTGGGCTGATCGTCGAGCCCGAATCCGGGCGCTGCGGTGGTTCGCGAGCGGCTGCCGCAGCTGCCGCAACACCCCTGGACAGCTTCTGGCCAAAGAGGGGTGAACTACAATCGAAACGAGTATAGCGAAGGGTTTTTCGGGCCCAACGCTGAGGCTCACGGCGCATCATGTCGGCCGCCATTCACCGCCGCATTGCGTCGATGCCACCCTGCCTTCGTCCCCCTGTATTGCCTCACTCCCGATTGCTGGTCGCGCAAGTAGGCGCTTGCGCGCTCGCATCGGCGCTGTGCGCGGGAGTGCGGGCCGATGAACTCGCCGAGGTGAGCCGCATGCACCTGGCGGGCCAGAGCGATGCTGCGCTGACACGCGCCGAGCGTCATCTGGCGCAGAGCCCGCGCGATGCGACGATGCGCTTCCAGCGCGCTTTGATCCTCGCCGACACCGGCCGCACTGCGCAGGCCATCGAGGCCTTCACATCGCTGACCCAGGATCATCCGGACCTGCCGGAGCCCTACAACAATCTGGCGGCGCTGCATGCCGCGCGCGGCGACTACGACGCCGCGCGCAACGCGCTTGAATTCGCAGTGCGCAGCCAGCCAGGCTTTGCCGCAGCGCACGAGAATCTGGGCGATGTGTACGTGGCTCTGGCGCGCCGCGCCTATGCCCGCACGGCGCAGCTCGAACCGTCCAATGCGACCGTCGCTCCGAAGCTCGCGCTGCTGCGCCAGTTGACGATACCGGCGCCCGTCGCGGTCGCGCCCTCTTTCCCGCCATCCCGCTGAAACGATCGTCTTTACGGAGTAAATTCATGCAACGCAGACACCTCAATCTTCGCGCCGCGGCCGTGTTCGCCGTCGTCGCGACCTTCGGTTCGCTGGCGGCGGCCCCGGCCTTCGCACAGAAGGTTAAGCTCGCCACGTCGATGGGCGATATCGTCCTCGAACTCGACGCCGCCAAGGCACCCAAGACGGTCGACAATTTCTTGAAGTACGTCGCTGCGGGACATTACGACGGCACGGTCTTTCACCGCGTGATCGACGGCTTCATGGTCCAGGGCGGCGGGATGACGCCCGACATGAAGGAGAAGGCCACACGACCGCCGATCCCGCTCGAAAGCGGCAATGGCCTGGCGAACGTGCGCGGCTCGGTCTCGATGGCGCGCACCGGCGTGCCCGATTCGGCGACCGCGCAGTTCTTCATCAACCTCGTCGACAACACGCGCCTGGATGCGAGCACGCCGGGGCAGAACGGCTACGCGGTGTTCGGAAAGGTGGTCTCGGGCATGGAGGTGGTCGACAAGATCCGCACCGTGGCGGTGGCCGACAATGGCCCGCACCAGAACGTACCGGTCAAGCCGGTGCTCATCAACAAAGCGAGCCTGGTGACCAAGTGATGCGGCGAGCCCTCCCTTTCAACCCCATCCCGCGAGACTTTCCATGAGTAACAACGTCGAACTCCACACCAACCACGGCGTGATCCGGATCGAGGTCGACCCGGTGAAGGCGCCGCTCAGCAGCGCCAATTTTCTCGACTATGTGGCCAAGGGCCAATACGACGGGACGGTCTTTCACCGCGTGATCCGCGACTTCATGGTCCAGGGCGGCGGCTTCGAAGCCGGAATGAAGCAAAAGCCGGTCGGCGCACCGGTGC
>JBDSEG010000193.1:0-18924 GCA_039920165.1 Burkholderiaceae bacterium | reverse complement strand
GCTCTACGCAAGCACGCTGGCCGAGCGCGGTTACCACAGCGATCCGGCGCAGGAGCGTGCGATCGATGCGCTCGAACGCTGCGAAAACGAGTGGGCCGATTACAAGGCGCGGCGCAGACGCTGCTGGTCGACAAGCTGATCGTCTCGATCGGCCGCGTACCCAACACGACCGGGCTGAACCCCGATGCGGTCGGCCTGAAGCTCGACGAGCGTGGCTTCATCGCTGTCGATGCCGAGTGCAAGACCAACCTCCCCAACGTCTGGGCGGTCGGCGATGTGGTGCGCGGGCCGATGCTCGCACACAAGGCCGAGGAAGAGGGCGTGGCGGTCGCCGAACGCATCGCTGGCCAGCACGGTCACGTCGATTTCAACCTCGTGCCATGGGTCATCTATACCAGCCCCGAGATCGCCTGGGTCGGCCAGACCGAGCAGCAGTTGAAGGCGGCCGGGCGCGCCTACAAGGCCGGCACGTTCCCGTTCCTCGCCAACGGCCGGGCGCGGGCGCTGGGCGATACCACGGGCATGGTCAAGATGCTGACCGACGCGGCGACCGACGAGATTCTCGGCGTGCACATCGTCGGTCCGCAGGCGAGCGAGCTGATCGCCGAGGCCACGGTCGCGATGGCGTTTCGCGCGAGCTCCGAGGACATCGCGCGGATCTGCCATGCGCACCCGAGCTTGTCGGAATCGACCAAGGAAGCGGCGCTCGCGGTCGACAAGCGCACCCTGAATTTTTGACGCCGCGGCCGTGCCGGTACGCGAGCTCTACGCAAGCACGCTGGCCGAGCGCGGTTACCACAGCGATCCGGCGCAGGAGCGTGCGATCGATGCGCTCGAACGCTGCGAAAACGAGTGGGCCGATTACAAGGCGCGGCGCAGCAACGCATTGATCAAGCTGCTCGCGCGCCCCCCGATCCCGCGCGGCGTCTACCTGTACGGCGGCGTCGGGCGCGGCAAGAGCTTTCTGATGGACTGCTTCTTCAATGCGGTTCCACTGACACGCAAGACGCGGCTGCATTTCCACGAATTCATGCGCGAGGTGCACCGCCAGCTCGCCGAGCTGCAAGGCACGCCGGACCCGTTGCAGGAACTCGGCCGGCGCATGGCGCTTCGCTTTCGGCTGATCTGCTTCGACGAGTTCCACGTCGCCGACGTGACCGACGCGATGATCCTGCACCGGCTACTCGAAGCGCTGTTCGCGAACCGCGTGAGCATCGTGACGACCTCGAATTTCCACCCCGATGACCTGTATCCGAACGGGCTGCACCGCGACCGCATCCTGCCGGCGATCGAACTGCTGAAGGAGCGCCTCGAGGTCGTCGGCGTCGACGGGCCGACCGACTACCGGCAACTGAGCCTGCGCGAGGTCCGCACGTACCACACGCCGCTCGGGCCGCAGGCCCAGGCGCAGATGACCAAAGATTTCGAGCGCCTGACCGAAGCGCGTGACGAGCCGGCCGTGCTGCACATCGAGCACCGCGAAATCCATGCTCTGCGGCGCGCCGGCGGCGTCGTGTGGCTCGGCTTCGACGCGCTGTGCGGCGGGCCGCGGTCGCAGAACGACTACCTCGAGATCGCGACGCGCTTTCACACCGTGTTGCTCTCGGACGTGCCGCAGATGTCGCCGCGCAACGCCTCGGCGGCGCGCCGCTTCACCTGGCTCGTCGACGTGCTCTACGACCGACGGGTCAAGCTCATCGTCTCGGCCGCAGTCGAGCCCGAGGCGCTATATACCGAAGGGGCGCTTGCTCACGAGTTCGTCCGCACGGCGTCGCGGCTGGCCGAGATGCAGTCGCCCGAATATCTGGCGCTGGCCCGGCGCGACGTCGACACCTCGCTCACATGAATGCAGGCCATGCATTCGTTGCCAGCCTGCTCGGTATGGCCTGCGGCGTGGGCGCTTTGGCGGCTGACAACGATGCCGCGGCGCGCGCGCGATTGCGCACCGAGCGGGTCGCGTTGCAGGCGCAGTTCGATCAGCGCGAGCGCGACTGCATCGCGCTCGCTGCGCCCGGGACGTGCATCGATGCGGTGCGCCGCGAACGCCGCGCCGCGCTCGCCCCGCTGCGCGGCGAGGAGGGCGCGCTCGAGGCCGCGCAACGCCGCCAGCAGGCACTGGCGCGGGCCGCGGCACGCCCTTCGCCGAGCGGAGTGCAGGTCGAACGGGCGCAGCGCGAGGAGCGCAGCCGGCAGGCCTACGAAGCGCGCCAGCGCGCAGCTCAAGCGCATCGGGATGCCGCGGCGCAGCGCCAGGCCAAGGCGGCATCGGCCGCGAAAGACAAGCCGGTCGCGCCGCTGCCGGTGCCCGCCGCTGCCGTGCCGCGCTGAGGGACTGCCGCGGGTCCGGATCAGTCGAGCGTATCGACCCGGACCATCGCCAGCGACAGGTTGTCGCCGCCGCCACGCGCCCGCTGGCGCGCCTTGTTGACTAGCATCTCGCTCGCCTCGCGCGGCGGCAGCGCCTGAATGATGGCGCCGAGCTCGCGCGCGGTGAAGTAATGCCACAGGCCGTCGCTGCACGCGAGCATCGTGTCGCCGAGTTCGAGCCGGTCGATATGTACATGCGACAGCGGCGGATCGCTTTGCGTCCCCAGGCAGCCGGTCAGCAGGTTCGACTGCGGATGGTGGTTCGCCTCTTCCTCAGAGATCTGGCCCTCGGCGACCAGGCGCTGCACGTAGGAATGATCGATCGATCGCGTCAGCAGCTCGGCGCCGCGGAAGTGATAGACGCGAGAATCGCCGGCATGCACGAAATCGCATTCGCGCTGCGGACCGATGACAAAGGCGGCGACGGTGCTGTGCGGCTCTTCCTCGGACGTGATCGCCGTGAGCTTGATCATGAGGTGGGCCTCGAGCACGAGTTGCTCGAGCAGCGCACCGGCCGATTCGCTGTGCGGCGCATAGCGCTCGAAGAGCTGGTGAGCGGTCAGCAGCACCTGGTCGGCCGCCTTGCGCCCGCCGCTCTTGCCACCCATGCCGTCGGCCAGCACTCCCATGACGCAGCGTGCCACCCGGTGGTGCGAAATGATCTCGACCTGGTCCTGCTGGTAGGCGCGATCGCCGCGGTGGATGCCGGTGGCTGCGCTAAGGCGGTAACCGGCGGTGGTGATCGTCATGGTCGAAAACTATAATCGCAACGCTCCCTGCCCCCGGTGCGAATACCGCGACTTATTGAGTGCCCCCCGAACAAGCCGCGCGTGAATGGACGACAACCTGCACTCCCTGCCGCGCCGACTGATCGAATTGCGCATCGAACACGCCGACCTCGACAGTCTGATCGACGATTCGGGACGCGAACCCCCATCCGATGACCTTGCCCTGCGACGCATGAAGAAGCGCCGCCTTCGGCTGCGCGACCAGATCGCGGGAATAGAGTCCGAACTCGACCCGCCCGAACCGGCATGAGCGAGCTGGCGCAGGTCGTGACGGCCGCGTTCGCGCGCGGTGGTGCGCTGGCGCAGGCCGACCACCGCCATGTCGAGCGCGACGTGCAGTTGCGGATGGCGCTGGCGGTGGCACAGGCGATCGAGGATCGCGCGGTGCTGGTCGTCGAAGCCGGCACGGGCGTCGGCAAGACCTACGCCTATCTCGTGCCTCTCCTCCTGAGCGGGCGGCGCGCGCTCGTCAGCACCGCCACCAAGAGCCTGCAGGACCAGCTCTTTCTGCGCGACCTGCCGCGCCTGCGTGATGCGCTGAAGATTCCGGTCGAGGTCGCGTTGCTGAAGGGCCGCGCAAGCTATCTGTGCCTGCATCGCCTGAAGCGCGCACGCCAGGCCGAACCGGCGCCCGATCGCTGGGCGCTGCGCACGCTGGCCAAGGTCGAGCAATGGGCACGCGTCACCGCGAGCGGCGACTTGGCCGAACTCGAAGGCCTGGACGAACGCAGCAGCGTCATCCCGATCGTCACCTCGACGCGCGAGAACTGCCTCGGCAGCGATTGCCCCGACTATCGCGACTGCCATGTCGTCAAGGCGCGCCGGGTTGCGATGGCGGCTGATCTGGTGGTTGTCAACCACCACTTGTTCTTCGCCGATATGCGGCTGCGCGACAGCGGCGTTGCCGAGTTGCTGCCGAGTGTCGAGGTCGCTGTCTTCGACGAAGCGCACCAGCTTGCCGAAGTGGGCGTGCAATTTCTCGGCACCACGCTCGCGACCGGCCAGCTGATCGACCTGGCGCGCGATCTGCTCGCCGCCGGCCTCGCCCACGCGCGCGGCCTGGCGCCTTGGCAGGAGGTGGCCGGGGCGTGCGAGCGCGCGGCGCGCGAGCTCCGTCTGGCCGCCGTCGCGACGCTGCGCGAATTGCGCGGCACGATCAAGCTGCGCTGGGACGAACGCGCCGGCCGCAGCGATTTTCTTCAGGCGCTCGATGCGGTCGCGCTCGCCGCCGACGGCGCCGCGCAGGCAGCGCAGCGCGTCGTCGACGCGGCGCCCGATTTCGCCAAGCTCATGGAGCGGGCGCAGGCGCTCGAAAAGCTCGCGACCCGCTTCGTCGCCCCGGCACCCGACTCGCATGTGCGCTGGATCGATATCTCGCCTAACCAGGCCCGGCTGGTCGAATCGCCGCTCGATATCCGCGCCGCACTGCGCGAGCAGATAGCCGCGGCGCGAAAGGCCTGGGTCTTCACCTCGGCCACGCTCGGCGACGACGAACGCCTCTCGTGGTTCACCGAGGCGGCGGGCCTCGTCGAGGAGCGAATCGTGCGGCTCGGCAGCCCGTTCGACTATGCGCGGCATGCGCGGCTGTATGTGCCGGCGGTATTTCCGAAGCCGAACGAGGCCGGCCATCCGCATGCCGTGGCCGGTCTGGCGGCACGCTGCGCGCGCGTGCTGGGCGGGCGCACTTTCGTACTCACCACGACCTTGCGCGCCTTGCAGACCGTGGGCGAAGCGCTGCGCGTGCAGTTTGCCGCAGAAGGCGATTCGATCGGCGTGCTGGTCCAGGGGCAGGCCAACAAGCGCGAGCTGATGCAGCAGTTTCTGGCCGAGCCGCGCTCGGTGCTGGTCGGCTCGCAAAGTTTCTGGGAAGGCATCGACGTTCCCGGCGATGCCTTGCAGTGCGTGCTGATCGACAAGCTGCCGTTCCCGCCGCCGAGCGACCCGCTGGTCGAGGCCAAGGTCAAGCGCCTGGAGCGCGAAGGGCGCAATCCATTCGCCGACTATTTCGTCGCCGAGGCGGCGGTCTCTCTCAAGCAGGGCGCCGGACGGCTCATCCGCAGCGAGATCGACCGCGGGCTGCTGGTGGTGTGCGACCCGCGCATGGCCGTAATGAACTACGGCCGCCGCCTGCGCGAGGCGCTGCCGCCGATGACGCCAGTGCGCAACGAGGCCGAGGCGGTGGCCTGGCTGGCCGAACTGGCGGAATCCGCGCTGGCGGTCTAGGCGACTCGCCCGGGGCGAATCACCAGACTTGCCACCACGGCTTGGCGCGCGTGTTGCCCTGGTCGATGCGCGTGCTCGGGAAGCTCTTGCGCAACACGCGGTCGGCATCGTCGCGCAGCTCGGTCAGGCCGAGCCGGTCGTAGCTCTGCACCATCAGGTACAGCGCCTCCTCGGCGGCAGGCGCCTGCTGGAATTCCTGCACCGCCTGCTGCGCGCGGTTGGCGGCTGCGACGTACGCGCCGCGCCGGAAGTAGTAGCGCGCGACGTGCACTTCATAGGCCGCCAGCGAGTTGACGATGTAGTTCATCCGCACCCGCGCATCGTCGGCATAGATCGATTGCGGAAACTGGTCGGTCAACTGCTTGAACGACTGGAAGGAATCGCGCGCCGCCTGCTGGTCGCGCTCGGACAGGTCCTGTTGCGCGAGGTTGCCGAGCAGCCCGAGGTTGTCGTTGAAATTGACCAGACCCTGCAGGTACAGGGCGTAGTCGAGCGCGGGGCTCGACGCATGCAGCTTGATGAAGCGCTCGAGCAGCGAAAGCGCCTGAGCCTTCTCGTTGGTACGGTAGTGCACATAAGCGCGCTCGAGTTGCGCCTGCTGCGACAAGAGCGTGCCCGAGGCGCGGCCCTCGAGGCGTTCGAACAGCTTGCCGGCGCGCTCGAAGCTGCCCGCCGCCGCCTCTTCCTTGGCCTCTGCATACAATTTCTCGGCCGTCCAGTTGGCGGTTTCGTCCTTGTCCTTGCTGGTGGATCCGCAACCCGCGAGCAGTACGGCGAGCCCCAGCCCGCAGGCGATCCGACCCGTTCGACGCAAGGTCGGACGCAAAATCAGCGGTGATTGCATGTTGGCTTTGCAGCCACGCGAATGGCGGCCATCGGTCGATAAAACGAGGCTGATTATATGGTTGACCCTGTGCCGGACCCGTCCGCGAACGAGCCCTCGCCGGCTCTCGCGGAGCTCGACGACGGCATCGTGGATGACGCTCCCGAACGTCGCTTTGCGGCGGTGTCGCCGGCACTGCATGGCGAGCGTCTTGACAAGGCGGTCGTCGCACTCGCACCCGAGTTTTCGCGCAGCCATCTGCAGGCGCTGATCGAGTCGGGCCATGTATGGCTCGACGAAGTGCTGGCCGAGACTGCGTCGCGCAAGGTTCGCGCCGGACAAATGCTCGAGGTCGAACTGGTGCCGACGGCGCAAAGCCGCGCCTTTCGTCCCGAAGCGATGACGCTCGCCATCGTTCACGAGGACGAGCATGTGATGGTCGTCGACAAGCCGGCCGGGCTGGTCGTGCACCCGGCGGCGGGCCATTGGTCGGGCACGCTGATGAACGGCTTGCTCGCCCATCACAAGGCTGCCGCGGGACTGCCGCGCGCCGGCATCGTGCACCGGCTCGACAAGGACACCTCGGGACTGATGGTGGTGGGCAAGACGCTCGCCGCCGTGACCGCGCTGGTGCGCGCGATCGCGGCGCGCGACGTCAGTCGTCGCTATCTCGCACTGGTCCACGGCGTGGTGCGTCCGGCGCGGTTTTCGATCGATGCGCCTGTCGGACGCGATCCGCAGTCGCGCATCCGCATGGCGGTCGTCGCAGCGGGCAAACCCGCGCGCACCGACGTGTGGTGCCTCGCGGCGAAGGACGGCTTCAGTGCCTTGCGCTGCGAGTTGCACACCGGGCGCACGCACCAGATCCGCGTGCATCTGGCGGCGCGCGGCCATCCGCTGGTTTCGGATGCGGTATACGGTGGTGCGCCCGCGCTCGGTCTGGCGCGCCAGGGGCTGCACGCCTGGCGGCTCGCGTTCGCGCATCCGGCCAGCGGCGCGCCGCTCGCGTTCGAGGCGGCGCCGCCGGCCGATTTCGGCGCCGCCTGGCAGCAGATAGCGTGACGCGATTCGCGCGGGCGGGCCGATTGCCGTCCGCCGCTTCCACGCCTGAGTACAATCCACCGCGAATCCTTCTTGGCACGGGTTTTCCGGTTGCAGCGGTCTTGCAGCGGTGAAGCCGATAAGCCCCGACAGAAGTGAACCGCGCCGCAAGGCGCGACGACCGGGTCCGACGCAGGAAGCGTGACCCCCGACAGCCGCAACGCGAAATCCGGCCTCTGGCCGAGGGCTCGTCACCCGTACCCGCGTCGGGCTGATGTTCAACACACTGCTCTACGTGGTTGCGCCGTGCCCGAACGGCCCGAGGTGAGAACGAAGCCATGAATCACCAGGATGCCAAGCGCGTCCTCGAGACCGCCCTGATCTGCGCCAGCCAGCCGCTGCCGCCGCGCGAGTTGCAGGCGTTGTTCGGCGATGCCGGCGAGGCACCCGATTTGAACCAACTGCTCGACGATATCGCGCGCGACTGGGAAGGGCGCGGCGTCGAACTGGTGCGGCTCGCGAGCGGCTGGCGCTTCCAGAGCCGGCTCGAGATGAAGGTCTACCTCGACCGCCTGAACCCCGAGAAGCCGCCGCGCTATTCGCGCGCGGTGATGGAGACGCTGGCGATCATTGCGTACCGCCAGCCCGTCACGCGCGGCGATATCGAGGATATCCGCGGCGTCGCGGTCGGCAGCACTATCGTCAAGCAGCTTGAGGAGCGCGGCTGGGTCGAGGCGATCGGCCATCGCGAGGCGCCGGGCCGGCCCGAACTGCTCGCCACCACGCCGCAGTTTCTGGACGATCTCGGTCTGTCGAGCCTGGCCGAACTGCCGCTGCTCGACGGCACCGGCGCCGCCGCGCCGGACCTGGGTGGCCAGACCACATTGCTGAACGACGGCACAACGGTCGCGCACACGCCTGCCGACGACGCAGCGCCCACGGCCGATCCGGCCGAAACATCCGCCGTCTCTGACCCCTCCGATCCTTCCGATCACTCTCGCATTCCTGCGGCTGATGCCGCGTCGATGGAACCTTCCCCATGAACGACCTTCCCGAAAACCCGAACGACGCCGAGCTGCCGGCGAGCGAAGCCGCGGCGCCATCGCCCGAGGTGCGCAAACCCGCGCGCAAGAGCCGCGCCGCGAAGGGGGTCGAAGTGACGGCCGAAACGGCCCCAGACGCGATTCCGGTGGAGCCACCGGTGCAGGCGGCAGGAGCAGCCGTCGCAAAGCCGCGACGTCGCCGCGCAGCGACGGTTGCGACGCCCGAAAGCGGCATCGACGCGGCGCCTGAAGCGGCGACGGGCAATCGCCCCGATGGCGCGTTCGAAGCGGCGCCCGGGCCTGTGCCGAGCCTCCCGGACGCCCTGATGGCGCCAGTCGCCCAGGCGGTCGAGGCGCTAATTGCGGCGCCACCGACCGAACCCGATGCCGCAGCGGTTTCGTCCGGGCCCGCGACGGGCGCCGACGAGGCGCGCGAAAGCCCGCGCAGCCGGCGACGTGGCCGGCGCGAGCGTCAGCGTGAACAAGGGGCCGCGGGAGTCGAACTCGTGCCGGGTACGGCGTTCGAGGGTGCCGGCGATGCCGACGACGTCGATGGCGAGCGCGACGGCGACGAGGCCGTGCAGGCTGAGCCTGCGGTCCCGGCGCTGCCGCCGCCGCAGGCCGGCGAGGTCTTCGCGCAGGTGCTGTCGGGCGAGTTCGATATCGAGGAGCCGGCCGACGCTTCTGCGCCGCCCCTGGCCCCGAAGCGCGTACTGCTGCCCGATGCCGATGCACCCAAGCTGCACAAGGTGCTGGCGCAGGCCGGCGTCGGATCGCGGCGCGACATGGAGGAGCTGATCCTCGACGGTCAGATCACCGTCAACGGCCAGCCGGCGCACATCGGCCAGCGCATCTCCTTCGGCGACCAGATCAAGGTGCAGGGCAAGCCGGTGAAGGTGCGCATCACGCCGCCGCCGCCGCGCATCATCGCGTACCACAAGCCGGTCGGCGAGGTCGTCACCCACGACGATCCGCAGCACCGCCCGACCGTCTTCCGTCGTCTCCCGCGCCTGCAACAGGGCAAGTGGCAATCGGTCGGCCGGCTCGATATCAATACCGAGGGGCTGCTGCTGTTCACCAACTCGGGCGAACTCGCCAACCAGCTGATGCACCCGCGCTTCGGTGTCGAACGCGAATATGCGGTGCGCGTGCTGGGCATGCTCACGCCGGACGACCGTGACGAGCTGCTGGAAGGCGTCGATATCGAAGGCCAGAAGGGGTGCTTCCAATCGATCGAGGACGGCGGCGGCGAGGGCGCGAACCACTGGTACCGCGTCGTCATCAACGAGGGTCGCAACCGCGAAGTGCGCAAGCTCTTCGATACGCAGGATCTGACCGTGAGCCGGCTGATCCGCATCCGCTACGGCACCGTGGTGCTGCCGCGCGGCCTGAAGCGCGGCGTGTGGGTCGATCTCGAAGATGCCGACGTGCGCGCGATCCGCCGCCTCACCCTGGGCGACGGCGCGCGCCGCGACAACGGCCCGACCGCACGCGGACCCGATCGCGCAGGCGGTCCGAACAAGCCGCGCAACGACCGCCAGGGCGGACGGCAGAACGATCGCCCGAACGACCGCGGTCGCGGCCCCGCCCCGAACGCGGCACGCAATCGTCCGAACGGGCCGTACGACCACGCCGGCGCGGTGAATGTCGGTGCGCCGCGCGAGCCCGGCGCCGAGCGCGACCAGGACGCCGACCAGGACGCCGACCTGGATTTCGATCCGTCGTCGATCCCGAACCCGCTCGAGCAGACCTTCGATAAGCGGTTCGTGCAGAACCCGCGCAGCCCAGCGGGCGGACGCGGCTTCGGGCGCGGCGGCGGCGGCTTTGGCGCTGGCGGTAGCGCTCCGGCACCGGCCCCCAAGCAGGGCCCCGGGCCGAAGCAGCCAGATCCCCTGCAGACCTCGATGGGCTACCTCGGCGCCGACGCCTTCCACCGCAAGGGCGGCGGCGGAGGCGGCGGGCGTGGCGGCAATCGCGGCGGTGGTGGCGGAGGCGGCGGAGGCGGATACGGCGGTGGCAACCGCGGCGGCGGCGGTTATGCAGGCGGCGGGGGCGGGGGCGGCGGTGGAGGGGGCGGTAGACGCGGCCGCTGAGTACAATCAAAGGCTTTGCCAAGTGCTTGATTCCAGGAGAAAAATATGGCGTTTGAACGCACCCTTTCGATCATCAAACCCGACGCTGTCGCTAAGAACGTGATCGGCCAGATCTATGCGCGCTTCGAAGGCGCCGGCCTGAAGGTGGCGGCCGCCCGGATGGCTCACCTCTCGCGTGGCGAGGCCGAGGCCTTCTATTCGGTGCACAAGGCGCGTCCCTTCTTCAAGGACCTGGTGGAGTTCATGATCTCGGGCCCGGTGATGATCCAGGTGCTCGAAGGCGAGGGCGCCATCGGCAAGAATCGCGAGATGATGGGCGCGACCGACCCAAAGAAGGCCGAGAAGGGAACGATCCGTGCCGACTTCGCCGACAGCATCGATGCGAATGCGGTCCACGGCTCCGATGCGGCTGAGACGGCAGCGATCGAGATCGGATTCTTCTTTCCTGCGATGGCGATCTACAGCCGCTGATCTGCGACTGGTGCGCGCTTTCCCTGGGTCCATGAACGTCGATTCCAACCCGCTGTCGAACCTGCTCGGATTCGATCGAGATGGCTTGGCCGGCTTTTGCGCCGACCTGGGTGAAAAACGTTTTCGCGCCGACCAGCTTTTTCGCTGGGTTCATCACAAGGGCGCGGCCGATTTTGGCTCGATGTCCGACCTCGCCAAATCGCTGCGGGACAAGCTCGAGGGCATGGCGCATATTGCCGCGCTGCCCATCCTGTCCGAGCAGCGCTCGGCCGACGGCACGGTCAAGTGGCTGTTCGATGTCGGCGCCGGCGATGCGGTCGAGACGGTCTTCATTCCCGAGACGAACCGCGGCACGCTGTGCATCTCGTCGCAGGCCGGCTGCGCCGTGGGTTGCCGCTTCTGTTCGACCGGCCACCAGGGTTTCAGCCGCAACCTGACGACGGCCGAGATCGTCGCCCAGCTCTGGTACGCCGAGCATGCGCTGCGCCGCAACCAGAACACGCCCGCGAACGAGCGCGTCGTGAGCAACGTCGTGATGATGGGCATGGGCGAACCGCTGCAGAACTACGCCGCGCTCCTGCCGGCGCTGCGCACCATGCTCGACGACCACGGCTACGGGCTGTCTAGGCGCCGCGTCACGGTATCGACATCGGGCGTCGTGCCGATGATCGACCGGCTGCGCGAGGATTGCCCGGTCGCGCTGGCGGTCTCGCTGCACGCGCCTAACGATGCGCTGCGCGACGATCTGGTGCCACTGAACCGCAAATATCCGATCCGCGAACTGCTGGCCGCCTGCCGACGCTATCTCGAGGCCGCGCCGCGCGACTTCATCACCTTCGAGTACTGCATGCTCGATCGCGTGAACGACAGCCCGGCGCAGGCGCGCGAGCTGGTCGACCTGCTGCTCGGACAAGACGGGGTGCCCTGCAAAGTGAACCTGATTCCTTTCAATCCCTTCCCCGCGTCCGGGCTGCTGCGCTCGCCCGGTGATCGCACTGCCGACTTCGCCCAGGTTCTGGTCGATGCCGGCATCGTCACCACGGTTCGCAAGACGCGCGGCGACGATATCGCCGCGGCCTGCGGCCAGCTCGCGGGCGAAGTGCAGGACCGCACCCAGGTCGCGCGGCGGATGCTGCGCGCGCCGATCCGCATCCATCGTCAGGCCGGGAGCCGCGCATGAACCGCCTGTTGGCGGTGGTTCTCTGCGGCGTGCTGACGGGCTGCGCCGGCATCAAAGGCGGCGAGCCCGAGCCGACCAAGGATCGCGTGACCGCGTCCGACGAGACCCAGTCGGCTGCGCTCGCGCGCTTGCGGCTCGAACTCGCCGGAGGCTATTTCGGCCGCGGGCAGATGACGACCGCGCTCGACCAGGTCAAGCTCGCGCTGATCGCCGACCCGAATATGGGCGCGGCCTACAACCTGCGCGGCCTGATCTATGCCAATCTCGGCGACGAGCGGCTGGCCGAAGAGAGCTTCCGGCGCGCCTTGCAGCTCGACCCGCGCGATGCCGATGCGATGCAGAACTACGGTTGGTACCTGTGCCAGCGCAAGCGCTATCCCGAGGCGGATGCGCTGTTCGTGCAGGCGCTCGACATGCCGCAGTACCGCGACGCTGCCCGAACCTATCTGACCCAGGGCATGTGCATGGTCGGGGCGGGACGGCTGACCGAGGCCGAGCGCGCACTCGATCGATCGATGGCGCTCGACTCGAACAACCCCCGCACCTTCGTCGAATTGGCCGAACTGCTGTTCCGGCGCGGCGAATACGAGCGCTCGCGCGCACTGATCCGGCGCGTCAACGAGGCCCGCGAGCTCGCCTCCGCGCGCACCCTGTGGCTTGCCGCGCGGATCGAGAACCGCCTCGGCAATACCATCGCAGCGCGTGAACTCGGGCGCACGCTGGCGGGTCGCTTCCCCGATACGCGCGAGGCCGGCGCCTTCGGGCGCGGCGCCTACGATGAGTGACGGGCCTTCCACCATCTCGGCCGGGGCGTTGCTGCGCCGCGCACGCGAACACAAGGGCACCAGCGTCGCCACGCTCGCCAGCTCGCTCAAGGTCGCGCCGGCCAAGCTCGATGCGCTCGAAGCCGATCGGCTTGATGCCTTGCCCGACCTGGCCTTCGCACGTGCGCTCGCGCAATCGGTCTGCCGTCACCTGCAACTCGATCCGGCGCCCGTCCTCGCCGCCTTGCCGCGCCCGTCGGGACAGCAGCGGCTCGAGCAGGTGGCGCAGGGGCTGAATACGCCGTTCATGGAGCGCCCGGGCCGCTTCCCTCCCGATGAATGGTCGCGCCTGGCCGCAAGCCCGCTGGTCTGGGCGGCGCTATTCGTGCTGATCGCCGCGGGAGCGGTCTATTTCGCTCCGATCGGCTGGACCGCCCTCACCCCGAACGTCACTCGCCTGGCCCGACCGGCCGCCACGGCTGCCGTTGTCGAGAGCGTCGCCCTCGCTCGATCGTCCGCCGTGCCGGCCTCGGACAGCGCGGCCACCACGCTCACCGAAACCGTTTATTCGGTGCCGCTCGACAGCGTTGCCGCGTCGGCAAGCGGCGCTGCACGGGCCACGACCGATGCGGCTGGATCGACCACCACGACGACGGTCACCACGACGACGAGCGCGCTGTCGAATCGTTCGGCGGCGAGCGGCACGAGCCTGCAGATCCGCACCAGTGCCGAGTCCTGGGTCGAGGTCTCGGATGCGCAAGGCCGGGCCCTGATGTCGCGCATCGTCCTGCCGGGCGAAAGCATCGGCTTGGACGGCGCGCTGCCGCTGCACGTGCGCATCGGCAACGCCGCCGGCACCGAAGTCGTATTTCGCGGCCAACCTTTTGCGCTGTCCGCGTATACCCGCGACAACATCGCCCGCTTCGACCTGAAATGAGCCCCTGCACGCTGCCGTCGAGACCCCTGTCATGACCGAACCGACCTTCGAACCCGGCGCGTCGATGGACCCGTTCATCGAACCCGCGCGCCCGGCGCCCCGGCGCTCGCGCCAAGCGCAGGTGCGCTGGGGCAGCAACGTCGTCACGATCGGCGGCGATGCGCCGGTGCGCGTGCAGGCGATGACCAACACCGACACCGTCGATGCCATCGGCACCGCGATCCAGGTCAAGGAGCTCGCCGTCGCCGGCTCCGAGCTGGTGCGCATCACGGTCAATACGCCCGAGGCCGCGCAGGCCGTGCCGTATATCCGCGAGCAGCTCGATCGGATGGGCGTCGACGTGCCGCTGATCGGCGACTTCCACTACAACGGCCACCGGCTGCTGACCGACCATCCGGCGTGCGCGCAGGCGCTGAGCAAATACCGCATCAACCCGGGCAACGTCGGCAAGGGCGACAAGCACGACCGCCAGTTCGCGGTCATGGTCGAAGCTGCCGCGAAATACGACAAGGCGGTGCGCATCGGCGTGAACTGGGGCAGCCTCGACCAGGAACTGCTGACGCGCCTGATGGACGAGAACGCGCTGCTGCCCGAACCCTTCGAGCCGCGCCAGATCATGTACCGCGCGATCCTCATGTCGGCGATCGAGTCGGCCAGGCTCGCCGAATCGATCGGGCTGCGCGCCGACCAGATCATCCTGTCGTGCAAGATGTCGGGCGTGCAAGATCTCATCAGCGTGTACCGCGCTCTCGCCAAGCGCTGCGACTATGCGCTGCACCTCGGCCTGACGGAAGCCGGCATGGGGACCAAGGGCACGGTCGCCTCGACCGCGGCGCTCGCGGTGCTGTTGCAGGAAGGCATCAGCGACACGATCCGAGTCTCGCTCACACCGCAACCGGGCGAGTCGCGCACGCAAGAGGTGGTGGTCGCGCTCGAGATCCTGCAAGGCCTCGGCCTGCGCCACTTCAACCCGAGCGTTACCGCCTGTCCCGGCTGCGGCCGCACGACGAGCACCACCTTCCAGGAACTGGCCAAGCAGATCGACGATCACTTGCGCGCGCAGATGCCGGTGTGGAAGCTGCGATATCCCGGGGTCGAGAACCTTCGCGTGGCGGTCATGGGCTGCATCGTCAACGGCCCTGGCGAGAGCAAGCATTCCGACATCGGCATCAGCCTGCCGGGCACCGGCGAGGCACCGGCCGCGCCGGTCTACATCGACGGCGAAAAGGCGCTGACACTGCGCGGTGACAACATCGCGGCCGAATTTCACGCGCTCGTCGAGCGCTACATCGAGAACCGGTTCGGCGTCGTTGCGGCGGCGCTCTGACGTCCTCTTCCGACGCCGCCGAGGATTCGTCCGCGGCGCAATCCTATGTCTGACAACCCCAAGCAAGCGCTGCAAGCCGTCAAAGGCATGAACGACATCCTGCCGCCCGAGTCGGCGCGCTGGGAGTGGTTCGAGCAGACGGTGCGCGCGCTGATGCAGCGCTACGGCTATGCCAATCTGCGCACGCCCATCGTCGAGCCGACCGCGCTCTTCGTGCGTGGCCTGGGCGAAGTGACCGACATCGTCGAGAAGGAGATGTATTCGTTTGTGGATGCGATGAACGGCGACGCGCTCACGCTGCGGCCCGAGGCGACGGCCGGCATCGTGCGCGCCGTGATCGAGCACAACGCGCTGTACAACGGACCGTTGCGGGTCTGGTCGAACGTGGCCCTGTTCCGCCACGAGCGGCCGCAAAGAGGACGCTACCGGCAGTTCCACCAGATCGACGTCGAAGCGCTCGGCCACGCCGGGCCGGATGTCGATGCGGAACAGATCCTGATGTGTCGTGCGTTGCTGCGCGACCTGGGACTGGTCGAGGGCCGCGATGTGCGCCTCGAGATCAACAGTCTCGGGCAGGCGGACGAGCGGCTGGCGCACCGCGCCGCGCTGATCGCCCACTTCGAAGCGCATCGCGCCGTGCTCGACGCCGATGCGCGGCGCCGCCTGCACACCAACCCGCTGCGAATCCTCGACTCCAAGAATCCGGTGATGCAGGCGGTCGTGGAGGCCGCGCCGAAGCTGATCGACTTCCTCGGCGAAGCCTCGCTCGCGCACTTGGCCGCGGTGCGCGCCGTGCTCGACGCGGCCGGCCTGCCGTACCGCGTGAACTCGCGCCTGGTGCGCGGGATGGACTACTACAACCTGACCGTTTTCGAGTGGATCACCGACCACCTCGGTTCGCAGGGCACGGTCTGCGGCGGCGGGCGCTACGACACGCTGATCGAGCAGCTCGGCGGCAAGCCCGCGCCCGCCGTCGGCTGGGGCATGGGCATCGAGCGCATGCTGCTGCTGCTCGAAGCGATCGGCATCACCGCGCCGGCAACCGCACCCGACGTCTACGCGATCGTTCCGGCCGCGGGTGCGCTCGGCGCCGCGATGCTCGCATGCGAGGCGCTGCGCGCGGCCGGCGTGAGTGTGCTGATGCACGGCGCCGGCGCGCAATCGTGGGGCAGCATGAAGAGCCAGTTCAAGCGCGCCGACGCGAGCGGCGCGCGCTACGCGCTCGTCTTCGGCACCGACGAACTCGCGCGCGGCGAGATCGCCTGCAAGGACCTGCGCGACCCGAGCGCGCAGCAGCGCAACCTGCCGCTTGCCGAAGTGCAGCGCTGGGGCGCAGGACTCCTGGCCGGCCCGCCAGGCGCTGCCCGGCCCGCATAATCCCGCCTTCTTTCGAACCCTCTCAGCTGATCGGCAACCCGCTCCATGGCCACCCATCTCGACCTCGAAGAACAGGAGCAGCTCGATGCGCTCAAGGCGTTCTGGAACCAGTATGGCAACCTCATCACCTGGGTGCTCATCGCCGCGCTGGGCGCGTATGCCGCGTTCAATGCATGGCAATGGTGGCAGCGCGACCAGGCGCTCAAGTCGAGCGCGATGTACGAGCAGCTCGAGCGCTCCGCGCTGCTCGGCGATGTCGACCAGACCCAGCGCGTGTTCGAGGATATGAAGTCGCGCTATCCGCGCACCGTCTATACCCAGCAGGGCGCGCTGCTCGCCGCGAAGACGCAGGCCGGCAAAGGGCAGCTCGATGCGGCGCGCACGACGCTGGCCTGGGTTGCCGACAACGCGAGCGAGTCCGATTACAAGACCATCGCGCGGCTGCGCCTGGCCGGGCTGCTGCTGGATCAGAAGAAGTACGACGAAGCTCTCAAGCAGCTCGATGCCATCTCGGCGACGAAGGAGTTCGAAGCGTTGGTCGCCGACCGGCGCGGCGACATTCTGCTTGCGCAAGGCAAGACCGATGCTGCTAAGGCGGCGTATGAAAAAGGCTGGCAGACGATGGCCGACAGCGTCGACTACCGGCGCCTGATCGAGGCCAAGCTCACCTCGCTTGGCGCCGCGCCCGCGGTGCCGGCGAGCGGGGCGGCGCGATGAAGCGCGCCCTGCGGCGGCCCTGGGCCGCGGTCTGTGCGTTCTCGCTGCTGGCGCTCGGCATGGCGGGCTGCGCGAGCGGCCCGGAAAAACCCAAGCCCACGCCACTCGAGCCGTTCACGGCGCAGCTCACGGCGCGCACGCTGTGGTCGCAGCGCGTCGAAGGCGGGGTCGGATTCGCGCTCGCGCCAGCTGTCAACGGCGGCATCGTGACGCTGGCCGGCGGCGATGGATCGGTCTTCGCAGTCGAAGCCGAAAGCGGGCGCCCGGTCTGGCGCGCCAATGTCGGCGCCAAGCTCTCCGCCGGCGTTGGCAGCGACGGCCGCTACGCCGCGGTCGTGACGCAGGCCAACGAACTGGTGGTGCTGGAGGGCGGTCGCGAGGTCTGGCGCAAGCCGCTGGCAACACGCATCAGCGCCGCGCCGCTGGTCGCCGGCGAGCGCGTCTTCGTCCTCGCGCTCGACCGCTCGGTGCAGGGCTTCGATGCTCAAAGCGGAACCCGGCTGTGGTTGCTGCAGCGACCGGGCGATCCGCTCACGCTGGCGCAGGCGGGCGTGATCCTGCCGTTCAAGGACACCCTCGTCGTCGGCCAGGGGCCGCGGCTCGCGGGGATCGACCCGACCCGCGGAACGCTACGCTGGGAGGCGGTCGTCGGATCGCCGCGCGGTGGCAACGAGGTCGAGCGTCTGGCCGATCTGACGGCACCCGCGGCGCGCGTCGGCGACATGGTGTGCGCGCGTGCGTTCCAGGTGGCCGTGGGCTGCGTCGACGCCGAGCGCGGAACGGCAGTCTGGTCGAAGACGGTCGGCGGGACCGACGGTGTCGCGGCCGACGAGGCAAATGTCTATGCCGCTGACGCCTCGGACCGCATCAGCGCCTGGCACCTGGCGAGTGGTGACGCAGCGTGGACCTCGGACAAGCTGCAGTACCGGGGGCTGTCCGCACCCGTCGCCGTGGGCAAGGCAGTCGTCTTCGGTGATATGGAGGGGCAACTCCACTGGCTGTCGCGCGAAAAGGGCGAAACGCTGGCGCGCGTTGCCACCGACGGCAGTGCCATCGCCTTGCCGCTGCTGCGCATCGGTGCGTCGGTGCTCGCGATCACGCGCAGCGGCGGCGTCTTCGCAGTGCGCGCCGAGTAGTCTGTCTTTGCGCTGCGGATGAAACCCGTCATCGCGGTCGTCGGCCGTCCCAATGTCGGCAAGTCGACGCTGTTCAACCGCATGACGAAGAGCCGCGACGCCATCGTCGCCGACTTCGCCGGCCTGACGCGCGACCGCCATTACGGCGACGGCCGGCTGGGCGACCATGCCTTCATCGTCGTCGATACCGGCGGCTTCGAGCCCGACAGCACGACCGGCATCGTCAAGGAGATGGCCAAGCAGACACGCCAGGCCGTGGCCGAGGCCGATGCAGTCGTCTTCGTGGTCGACCTGCGCGCCGGCGTGTCGGGGCAGGATCACGATATCGCGCGCTACCTGCGGACCACCGGCAAGAAGGTGGTCCTGGCGGTCAACAAGGCCGAGGGGATGTCCGAATCGCCGGCGCTCGGCGAGTTCTACGAGCTTGGGCTGGGCGAGCCGAACCCGGTCTCGGCGGCACACGGGCAAGGCGTTCGCAGCCTGATCGAAGTGGCCCTGTCCGAGGTCGAATTCGAGCCCGAGGAGATCGACGAGCCGTCGCCCGACAACCCGATCCGCCTGGCGGTCGCGGGACGGCCGAACGTGGGCAAATCGACACTCATCAACACCTGGCTCGGCGAGGAGCGGCTGGTCGCCT
>JBDSEG010000192.1:0-14466 GCA_039920165.1 Burkholderiaceae bacterium | reverse complement strand
CAGATATCGGCAACGATCGTCGCGATGCCCTCGCGCGCCCGCGCCTCGGTCCACGGCGGCGCATCGAGCGCCGTGTGCCGGGCGGGGACGAACAGCACGGCGGTCAGACGAGCGGCACGCCGGTCTTGGACTGGACCTGCTCGCGGCTCACGCCCGGCGCGATTTCGACCAGTTTCAGCCCGGCCGCCGTCACGTCCATCACCGCGAGGTCGGTGATGATGCGATTCACGACGCCGACGCCGGTCAGCGGCAGGCTGCACTGCGGCAGGATCTTCATGTCGACGCCGCCGTCCTTGCGCCGCGCCACGTGCTCCATCAGCACGATCACGCGCTTCACGCCGGCCACCAGGTCCATCGCGCCGCCCATGCCCTTGACCATCTTGCCGGGGATCATCCAGTTCGCGAGGTCGCCCTTCTCGCTGACCTGCATTGCGCCGAGGATAGACAGGTTGATCTTGCCGCCGCGGATCATCGCGAAGCTGTCGTGGCTGCCGAAGATGCTGCTGCCGGGGATGGTGGTGACGGTCTGCTTGCCGGCATTGATGAGATCGGCATCCACTTCGTCCTCGGTCGGGAAGGCGCCGATGCCGAGCATGCCGTTCTCGCTTTGCAGCCAGACCTCGATATCCGGGCTGACGAAATTGGCGACGAGCGTCGGTAGACCGATGCCGAGGTTGACGTAGAAGCCGTCTTGCAGTTCTTTGGCAGCGCGCGCTGCCATCTGGTCGTGTGTCCAGGCCATAAAGGCTCCTTCGGAGTAAACATTCAGCGGGTGCCTTCGGCACCCTTCAAGGGCAAGTCCGGCTAAACGCCGGCCTTATCGGTGATCGTTCTTTTTTCGATCCGCTTCTCGGGCGTCGCATTCAGCACGATGCGGTGCACATAGATACCGGGCAGGTGGACCGCGTCGGGGTCGAAGCTGCCGGTGGGAACGATCTCCTCGACCTCGACCACGGTCACCTTGCCGGCCATCGCGCAGGCCGGATTGAAATTGCGCGCGGTGCGGCGAAAGACGAGGTTGCCCGATTCGTCAGCTTTCCACGCCTTGACCAGCGAAACCTCGGGCACGAGGCTGCGCTCCATCACATAGACATGGCCGTCGAACTCCCGTGTCTCTTTGCCTTCGGCGACCAGGGTGCCGACACCGGTGCGGGTGAAGAAGGCAGGAATGCCGGCACCGCCGGCGCGCAGTTTTTCGGCCAGCGTTCCCTGCGGCGTAAATTCGAGCTCGAGTTCGCCGGCCAGGTACTGGCGTTCGAACTCCTTGTTCTCGCCGACATAGCTCGAGATCATGCGTTTGATCTGGCGCGTGCGCAGCAGGATGCCGAGACCGAAGTCGTCGACCCCAGCGTTGTTGGAGATCACGGTCAGCTCCTTCGCGCCGGAATCGCGCAGTGCCGCGATCAGCGCCTCGGGAATGCCGCACAGGCCGAAGCCGCCGACCGCCAGCAACTGGCCGTCGCGCACCACGCCGTCGAGTGCGGCGGCAGCGCTCGCAAATACCTTCTTCATACAGAACCTTTCATAAAAACCAATCGATCATTCGATGAGCGCACGCAGCCACGTGGGCAGCGGCGCCGACTTCTGTTGAGGAAAGTCGATCCACACCGTTCGCGCACCACCTTGCGCGTACGGCGTGCCGGGTTGATCGCTGCGTTCGAGCGTGATGTAGGTTTCAAAGCTGCTGCGGCCCGGCTCGGCCACGTAATGACGCGCGACGATATCGCCGGGGTATTCGAGCTGCTTGATGAAATTGCAGAACGCATTCACGATTACCGGCCCCTGGCCGGCCGGGTTGGGCGCGCAGCCGATGCGCTGGAACCAGTCGATACGGATAATTTCGAAGTAGCGGAAATACAGCGTATTGTTGACGTGGCCCATCGGGTCCATGTCGCCCCATCTGATCGGAATGACCATCTCGTGGGTCAGCTTCTTGTGCTCGGGAAGAACGAATCGCATGGCCGCTGTCCTCAGTGGCTGCCGGCGACACCGAGCTCGACATACAGGCGATCGACTCGTGCGCGCAAATCGGCGAGCTCGACCTGCATGCCGGCTTGCGCCGCCTTCAACGCCGCGAGCTCGGTCGTCGCCACGAAATCCTCGCTCGCCACGGCGCCGGCAAGCGAAGCTACGTCGACCGCGCCGGTCAGCAACTGGGCCCAGCGCGATTCGCGCGCACCCGGCACACGCGCGAGCTTCGCGACCAGCGCACCGCCCTTTTCGTCCCGACGCTGCGCGAGTTCGTCCAGAAACGCTTCGACCGAAGAGAGGTCGGCGAAGCGGTGCAGCCGCTCGCTGTTGGCGCGCAATTCCGAAGCGGTCTGCGGGCCGCGCAGCAAAAGCGTGGCCAGCAGCGCGGCCGACTGCGACGGCACGCCGAGCACGCGGCCGAGGTTGTGCTCGTAGCGCATCACGCGCGACCCGCTCGCCTCGAATACCAGGCTGAGCTGCTTCAAAGCGTCAATGGCCGACTGCACCTCGGCGTCGGTCGCGGCCAGCACCGGATCGCGCGCAGTCTTCTGGTTGCAGCCGAGAGTGAGCGAATTCAGCGACAACGGATAGCTGTCGGGAACGGTGTGAGCCTTCTCGACCAAGACGCCGAGGACACGGCCTTCGAGGAGCGACAGTGCGCGCAGGCTCATCGCGCTCGAATCAGACGCCGAAGCCGTCGTCAGCCTGGATCACGGCGCCGTTGATGAAGTGGCTCTGGTTCGAGCACAGCATCATGAGCACTACGTCCAGGTCGGCGGGCTGGCCGACGCGCTTGCGCGGCAGCATATCGACCAGGCGCTTGCCGGCATCGGTCTGCCAGTGGCCATGGTTGATCTCGGTATCGATATAGCCCGGGCAGATGGCGTTCACGTTGATGCCGAAGCGGCCCCATTCGAGCGCCATCGCGCGCGTCATGTGTATCACCGCCGCCTTGCTCATCGCATAGACGCCGATCTGCCCCAGCACCTTGAGACCGGCCATCGACGCGATATTGACGATGCGCCCCCCGGTGAACGTGCCGGGCGCCGAGCCTTTGGCGCGCGCCAGCATGCGCTTGCCCACTTCCTGGGCGACGAAGAAGGCGCCCTTGGTATTGGTATCGAAGACGAAGTCGTAGTCGTCCTCTGTCACGTCGACGAGCTTTTGGGTCGTGCTCACGCCCGAGTTGTTGATCAGGATGTCGAGCGTTCCGACCTCGGTCTCGGCGTGCGCAATCGCCGACTTGATGCTCATGCGGTCGGTCACGTCGAGTGTCACCACGTGCGCGTCGCCGCCTTCGGCCTCGATCTGAGCTGACAGCGCCTTGAGCCGTTCGACCCGGCGCCCGGCCAGCACCACCGCCGCGCCGGCGCGCGCCAGCGTCAGCGCGAACTGCGTCCCGAGGCCGCTCGAAGCGCCCGTGACGAGGGCGACGCGGCCGGCCAGATCGATGTCGTATCCCATTGCATTCCTTCTCTTCGTTCTCGGTCGTTGTTCAGTTTCTTGTGAAGAAGATAGCACGCGTGCGCAGGTCTTCGATGGCGCAGGACGCCTCGTAGAATGAATCGAACACGACCGCCGAGGAGCGCGCATGACCCCCGCTGAGATATTGGCCGAGCACGGACCGCGCGAAGCGATGGAGTACGACGTCGTCATCGTCGGCGGCGGCCCGGCCGGGCTCGCAGCGGCGATCCGGCTCAAGCAGCTCGCCGCCGAGCATGGCAAGGAAGTCTCGGTCGTCGTGCTCGAGAAGGGATCTGAACCCGGCGCGCATATTCTTAGCGGCGCGATCTTCGATCCGCGCTCGCTGAACGAACTTCTTCCAAACTGGAAGGAGCTCGGCGCGCCGCTGGACCAGCCGGTGACCGAGGACCGCATCCTCTTTCTCGGCCGCGAATCGGACTTCGCGACGCCCAAATTCTTGATCCCCGACTGCCTGGACAACCACGGCAACTATGTCGTGAGCCTCGCGAACCTGGTGCGCTGGCTGGCGCAGCAGGCCGAAGGGCTGGGCGTCGAGATTTTTCCCGGCTTTCCCGCCGCCGAGGTGCTGCACAGCGACGACGGCGCGGTGCGCGGCGTCGCGACCGGCAATGTGGGCATCGGCAAGGACGGCAAACCCGGACCGAACTTCCAGATCGGCATGGAGTTGCTCGGCAAATACACCTTCTTCGCCGAGGGCTCGCGCGGGAGCCTGGGCAAGCAGCTCATCGCGCGCTACAAGCTCGACGACGGCCGCGATCCGCAGAGCTATGCGATCGGCGTGAAGGAGCTGTGGGAGATCGACCCGACGAAGCACCAGCCCGGCCTCGTGATCCACACCGCCGGATGGCCGATGGACCTGAAGACCTACGGCGGATCCTTCCTGTACCACCTCGACGGCCACCGCGTGACGCTCGGTTTCATCACCGGCCTGGACTATGCCAATCCGTGGCTCAGTCCGTTCGAGGAGATGCAGCGCTGGAAGCTGCACCCCGCCATCCGCGCCACGCTCGAAGGCGGCAAGCGCATCGGCTACGGCGCGCGTGCCATCACGGCCGGCGGCCTGGTGAGCCTGCCCAAGACGATCTTTCCCGGCGGTGCCCTCATCGGCTGCGATGCCGGCTATCTGAACGCGAGCCGCATCAAGGGCAGTCACGCCGCGATGAAGTCCGGCATGCTCGCCGCCGAGGCGGCGTTCAATGCGATCGGCGAGGGCCGCGCGCAGGACGAGCTCAGCGCCTACCCCGCCGCGTTCGCCAAGAGCTGGCTCTTCGACGAGCTCGACCGCTCGCGCAATTTCAAGCAGTGGTTCAAGAAGGGGTTGATCGTCGCGACGATCATGAACGGGATCGAGCAGTGGCTCCTGCCCAAGCTCGGCATCAAGTCGCCGCCCTGGACGCTGCGCCGCAAGGCTGCCGACCACACCTACCTGCGTCCGGCAGCGGAGTGCCCGCAGATCATCTACCCGAAGCCCGATGGCAAGATCACCTTCGACCGGCTGTCCAGCGTCTTCATCAGTAATACCAACCACGAAGAGAACCAACCCGCGCACCTGCTGCTCAAGGACGAACGCATCCCGGTCGAACTGAACCTCGCGAAATACGCCGGCCCCGAAGCGCGCTACTGCCCGGCGGGCGTATACGAGTTCGTGCCGACGACCGACGCGAGCGGCAAGGCCGGCGAACGGTTGCAGATCAATGCGCAGAACTGCGTTCACTGCAAGACCTGCGATATCAAGGACCCGAGCCAGAACATCGTCTGGGTCACCCCCGAAGGCGGCGGCGGGCCAAACTACGGGGCGATGTGAACCGGTGGCGCTGAACCGCGCCAGGCTAGCGCGCCATGGATGAAGCGGCCGCGCGCCGGGTCCTGCTGGTCCGCGCCTTCGAAAGTACGCCCGGCGCGCCGTGGAGCGATGCAGACCGCGACTGGGCCGATGCGCGCACGATGCGGCAGACGCCCGTCCGCGGCGGGGCCGATGCGCTGATCGCCGAACGCGCGAGGATTGCCGTCGAGCGGCTGCAGTCGCGCGACGCGTCGCTCGTCCACTGGCTGACGGCGACGGCGGCACCGGCCACTCTCCTGGTGGCGCTGCCCCTGCTTGCCGCCGGGATCGGCCTGGCGAGCGATGCCGTCGGCGGCGCGCACCGCATCGACTTGCTCGCGCCGCCGCTGCTCGCGCTGATGGCCTGGAACCTCTTCATCTATGCGCTGCTTGCATGGCATGGGTTGCGCCGCGCGCCGGCCGAACCCGGACCGCTGCGAAAGGCCCTGCAGACATTCGGCCGTCAGTTCGTGGGGCGCTGGTCGGCGCGACCGCAGCGCACACGCGCGGCCTTCGTCGCCGACTGGTCGAGGCTCGGCCGGCCCCTGCACGAGGCGCGCATCGCGCGCGCCCTGCACCTGGCGGCGGCGGCGTTCGCGCTCGGCGCGCTCGCTTCGATGTACGCGCGCGGTCTGGCCTTCGAATACCGCGCTGGCTGGGACAGCACCTTTCTCGATGCGGCCGGGGTACGGCGTCTGCTCGGCGTCGTTCTGTGGCCGGCAACCGCCCTCGCCGGCTTCGAAATGCCCAACGCCGCCGGCCTGGAGGCGCTTCGCTTTTCGAACGGACCGGGCGAGAACGCGGCGCGCTGGATCCACGCCTATGCGGCGAGTGTGTTGGCGCTCGTCGTGTTGCCGCGGCTCGCGGTGGCTGCCTTTGCAGCATGGCGGGCGAGGCAGTTGGGGCAGCGCTTTCCGATCGCCCTCGACGACGCCTATTTCGAGGCCCTGACGCGACGCCTCGCGGCCGCAAGGCCGCGTGCTGCGAAGGTCGTCGCAAGTGCCGTTTCCAAAGCGGGGGGCGGCCCGGACGTCGCGCCGCGCAGCATCGAACTGAGCCTCGTCTCGCACACCAACGTCGGCAAGACGACGCTGGCGCGCACGCTGCTGCGGCTGGATATCGGCGAGGTGCGCGACGCCGAGCACGTGACCTTCGCGGCCGAGGGCCACACGCTGGTCGAGTCGGCCGCCGGCGACCGGCTCGAGCTGTGGGATACGCCGGGCTTCGGAGACAGCGTTCGACTGGCCGAGCGGCTGGCCCAGTCGGCGACGCCGATCGGCTGGTTTCTGGGCGAGGTCTGGGACCGCCTTCGCCACCGCGCCTTCTGGTCGAGCCAGCACGCGCTGCGCAATGTGTTCGAGCGCGCCGACGTGGTGCTGTACCTGGTCGACGCAACGCCGGTCGACGCTGATTCGAAGCCGGACGATTTCGCCGTCGTCGATGCCGAGTTGCGGGTGCTGGACCTGCTCGCCAAGCCGGTGCTGGTGCTGCTGAACCGGCTCGGCCCGCCGCGCCCTGCGGCCGAACTGGATGCGCAGAGCGCGGCGTGGCGCGAACGGTTGGCCACGCGCGCCTGCGTGCGCGGTGTCCTCGCGCTCGACGCCTTCACGCGCTGCTGGGTCCAGGAAGGCGCGCTGCTCGATGCGATTGCGGCGCTCGTTCCGGCCGATCGGCAACCGGCATTTGCACGACTGCGTTCGGCGTGGCAGGAGCGCAGCCGCGCCGTCTTCGAACAATCGATGCAGGTGCTCGCACGCCGCGTCGCGGACGCCGCGCTCGACCGCGAAACCGTGGCCGAAGGCGACTGGGGTGGCCGCCTGCTCGATATCGGCGCCGGCCTCGGCCTGCGTCAGCGCGGCGGACGAACGGCGCGCGAGAAGGCGATGCAGCGCCTCGCGGAGCGACTCGCGACGCAGGTACGCGCGAGCACCGACGCGCTGATCGAATTGCACGAACTCGGCGGTCATGCGACCGACAAGGTGCTGGCAGGACTGGCCGAACAGGTCGCGCTGACCGAGCCACTGGACGAAGGCCGCGCGGCCCTGTGGGGCGGCATCGCGAGCGGCGCGTTGGTCGGGCTGAAGGCCGATCTGGCGAGCGGCGGCCTGACGCTGGGCGGCGGCATGCTGGCGGGCGGCCTCGTCGGCGCACTCGGCGCCGCCGGGCTCGCGCGCGGCTACAACCAGCTGCGCGGCGTCGAGACGCCGACGCTCGTCTGGTCGAGCGTTGCGCTCGAAGCCCAGCTGCGCGCCGCCCTGCTCGGCTATCTTGCGGTCGCGCATTTCGGCCATGGCCGGGGCGTCTGGTCGGCGCCCGACGAACCCGCGTTCTGGGCCGAGGCGATCGATGCGACGGTGGCGGAACGCGTCGAGAGCCTGCGCCGGGTGCTCGCGCAGCGCGATGGCAGCGACGCGGTCGCGACGCGCGTCACGCAGGATCTGCACGCCTGGTTGCTGACGGCCGGCAGCGAACTGCTGCGTCGCCTTTATCCGACCACGCCACTGCCGGTCTGACGCACGACAGCTCGAGCACCGCATCCGCGAACAGCTGCGACATCTCCTGCGGCAGGTTGTGGCCCGCACCGGGCACGATGCGATGCGAGCGCGGACCCGAGAACAGGAGCGCATGCTGCGCCGCCTCGGCCGGCAAACGCACACCATCGTCGGTGCCGTCGAAGGTGATAGCCGCGACGCCGATCGGCGGCTGGCGGGCGAGTTCGCTTTCGATCGTGGCCAAAGCCGGATCGCCCGCGACGAGACCGAAGCGGTGCCGATAGGAATGGATCACGACCTCGACGAAATCGGGGTTGTCGAACGAGGGCGCCGTGCGCTCGAAGGTCGCGTCGTCGAAAGCCCAGCTCGGCGACCACAGACGCCACAGCAGCCGACACAGTGCGCGCCGATCGGCAGCCAGGCCGGCACGCCCGCGCTCGCTGTGGAAGTAGTACTGGTACCACAGGCGCTGTTCGGCCTGCGGCGGCGCCGGCTCCATCGCCCGCGCGATGTCCTGGATGTTGTAGCTGTTCAGCGAGACGAGACCGGCGCAGCGATGCGGCCACAGCGCTGCGACGACGCAGGCCGCGCGCCCGCCCCAGTCGTAGCCGGCGAGCACGGCGCGCGGGATCGCGAGCGCGTCCATCAGCGCGAGCAGATCGAAGCCGAGCGCCGCCTGCTCGCCCGAGCGCTTTGTCGCCGGGTCGAGGAAGCGGGTCGCGCCGAAGCCGCGCAACATCGGCACGATGACCCGGCAGCCGGCCGATGCGAGCCGCGGCGCGACCTCGGCGTAGGCCTGGATGTCGTACGGAAAGCCGTGCATCAGGAAGACCGGCGGACCGTCGGCCGGACCGTCCTCGTGATAGGCCACGTCGAGCACGCCGGCGGCGATACGCCGGGTCGCCTCGATCGCCTTCATCGCCGCAGCGGCGCGGATCTCAAAGCGCCCCGGACCAGTCCGGCGCACGCTTGTCGATGAAGGCCTGCACGCCTTCGAGTGCGCTCTCCTCCATCATGTTGCACGCCATGGTGCGGCCGGCTTCTTCGTAGGCCGCCGCAATGCCGGTCTCGAGCTGACGGTAGAAGAGCTGCTTGCCCAATGCGATCGCGACCCGCGGCTTGGCGACGATGCTGGCCACCAGAGCCTCGATCACGGCGTCGAGCGCGTCGGCATCGACGACGCGGTTGACGAGGCCCTTGGCGAGCGCCTGTTCGGCATCGATGAACTCGCCGGTCACGAGCATCTCGAACGCCGCCTTGCGGCCGAGGTTGCGCGACAGCGCGACGCTCGGCGTCGAGCAGAAAAGGCCCAGGTTGACACCGCTGACCGCGAAGCGGGCGTGCCGCGCCGCGACGGCCAGATCGCACTGCGCGACCAACTGGCAGCCCGCCGCGGTGGCGATGCCATGCACCCGCGCGATCACCGGCACGGGGGCACGCTGGATCGCCAGCATCATTGCGGCGCAGCGGTCGAACAGGGTGCGGTAGTAATCGAGCGACGGCGCGGCGCGCATCTCCTTCAGATCGTGGCCGGCGCAGAACGCCTTGCCGGCACCGGCGAGCACGATGCAGCGCACTCGCTCGTCGACGGCGAGCGCTTCGATCGCGCGCGTGAGCGCATCGATCATCGCCTCGGACAACGCATTGAAGGCCAGCGGCCGGTTCATCGTCAGCGTGACCACGCCGCGCGGGTCGCGAGCCGTCAGCAGCAGCGGTTCGATCGGTATCGTCATGGCTTGGGCTCCGGGTTGGGGGCCGGTTCGGCAGCTCGCTCGCGCAGCGCGAACTTCTGGATCTTGCCGGTCGATGTCTTGGGGATCGGCTCGAAGCGCACTTCGCGTGGGAGCTTGTAGCCAGCCAGCAGACCCTTGCAGTGGGCGATCAGCTCGGCCGCATCGGCGCTCGCACCCGGCTGCAATTCGACGAAGGCGACTGGCGTCTCGCCCCACTTGGCATCGGGCTTGGCGACCACCGCGCAGGCGAGAACGGCGGGGTGCCGGTACAGCGCGTCCTCGACCTCGAGCGACGAGATATTCTCGCCGCCCGAGATGATGATGTCCTTGCTGCGGTCCTTGATCTTGACGTACCGGTCGGGCTCCATCACGGCCAAGTCGCCGGTGTGGAACCAGCCGCCGGCGAACGACTGCGCGGTCGCGGCAGGATTCTTCAGATAGCCCTTCATCACGACGTTGCCGCGGAACATGATCTCGCCCATCGTCTGGCCGTCGGCCGGCGTGGGCGCCAGCGTCTCGGGGTCGAGTACGGTCATGCCTTCCTGCAGCGGATAGCGCACGCCCTGGCGGCCATTCAAACGGGTCTGCTCGGACAGGCTTTCACCGGCCCAGCTCGCGCGCTTGACCGCGACCGCCGCCGGCCCGTAGACCTCGGTCAGTCCGTAGACGTGCGTGATATCGAAGCCGATGCGCGCCATGCCTTCGATCATTGCCGCCGGCGGCGCCGCGCCCGCCACCATGCCGCGTACCTTTTGCGCGATGCCCTGGCGCAGCGAAGCCGGCGCGGCGAGCAGCAGGTTGTGCACGATGGGTGCGGCGCAATAGTGGTCGACCGCGTGCGCGCGGATCGCCTCGAGAATGGCGCGCGCCTCGATGCGCCTCAGGCAGACGTGCGTGCCGCCCAGCATCGCCACCGTCCACGGAAAGCACCAGCCGTTGCAGTGGAACATCGGCAGCGTCCACAGGTAGCGCGGGAAATCGGGCATGGTCCAGGTGACCGCATTGCCGACCGCATTCAGGTACGCGCCGCGGTGGTGCGTGACCACCCCCTTCGGATCGCCGGTGGTGCCCGAGGTATAGCTGACTGCAATGGCATCCCACTCGTCGCGCGGCCCGTCCAGCCGGGCGAGCGCGGCATGCGCCGCGATCCACGCCTCGTACTCGTGCGTGCCGAGGCGCTCGTGCGGTCCGGCGAATTCGCTGTCGAGCACATCGATCACGAGCGGCGTGCAGCCATGCTCGTCACGCAGGATACGCAGCGCCTCGCGCATCACGGGCGCGAATTCGCTGTCGGTGATCAGCACCCTGGCTTCGCAGTGGTTCATCTGCCAGGCGAGCAGCGGCGCGTCGAGCCGGGTGTTCAGCGTATTCAGCACCGCATTGAGCGCCGGCACCGCGTAGTGCGCCTCGACCATCTCCGGCGTATTGGGCAGCATCGCGCTGACCGTATCGCCGCGCGCGATGCCGATCGCCTGCAACGCCGCGGCGAGACGCGCCGAGCGGTCGCGCACCTGCGCCCACGTAAAGCGACGCGCGCCGTGCACGACCGCCGGCAGGTCGCCGAAGACCTCGGCGCTGCGCTCGACGAAGCTGACGGGCGAGAGGGGGACGAAGTTGGCGTCGTTCTTGTCGAGCTGGGATTCGTAGATGCCGGTCATGGCAGGTCCTTTCTTCAATCGGCCGTGCGGGCGAGCGCCTGGTCGCTACGCGCTGGCGGACGCCAGCGCCTGGTCTATGTCCCACAAAATGTCATCGATATGTTCGAGCCCGACCGAGATGCGCACCATGTCGGGCAGAACGCCGGCGGCGAGTTGCTGTTGCGGGTCGAGCTGGCGGTGCGTGGTGGATGCCGGGTGAATGATGAGTGTGCGCGTATCGCCGATATTGGCGAGGTGGCTCATGAACTGCGCCGCCTCGATGAATTTGATACCCGCTGCCATGCCACCCTCCACACCGAACGCGAGCAGCCCCGAAGCGCCCGGCTGGCCATCGATCACGCGCATCTGCTTGGCGACCAGATCGTGCTGCGGATGGTCGGCCAGACCGGGATAGTTGACCCAGGCGACCCGCGGATGGTCTTTCAGGAAGGCCGCGACGCGGCGCGCATTCAAGCAGTGGCGCTCCATCCGCAGCGGCAGCGTCTCGACCCCTTGCAGGATCTGCCAGGCACTCATCGGCGACAGCGCCGCGCCGTATACGCGCAGGGTTTCCATGCGTGCGCGCATCGAAAATCCGAAGTCGCCGAAGGTCTCGTAAAACCTGACGCCGTGGTAGCCCGGCGAGGGCTCGGTCATGCCGGGGAATTTGCCGTTGTCCCAGGCGAAGCCGCCGCGCGGCCTGCCGCTCTCGACCATCACCCCGCCGAGGGTCGTGCCATGGCCGGCCAGATATTTGGTCGCCGAGTGGACCACGATATCGGCGCCGAAGCGCAGCGGGTTGCACAGGAATGGCGAGGGCACCGTGTTGTCGACCACCAGCGGCACGCCGTGTGCGTGCGCGACATCCGCCACCGCTTCGATATCGAGCACCGAGAGGCTCGGGTTGCCCAGGCTTTCGGCAAAGACGGCGCGCGTGGTCGGCCGCATCGCGGCGGCGAAGGCAGCAGGATCGGCGGCGTCGACGAAGCTCGTCTCGATGCCGAATTTGGCGAGATTGACGGCGAGCATGGTCACCGTGCCGCCGTACAGCGCGCCCGCCGCGACCACGTGGTCGCCGCTTTGCAGGATGGTCATCAGCGCCATTGCCTCGGCCGCCATGCCGCTGGCCGAGGCGACGGCGGCGCGCCCTCCTTCGAGCGCGGCGACGCGTTCCTCGAGCGCGGCCACGGTCGGGTTGGACAGGCGCGAATAGACATTCCCGAAGGTCTGCAGATTGAACAGCGAGGCCGCATGGTCGGCGCTGTCGAAGACGAAGCTCGTCGTCTGGTAGATCGGCAACGCGCGAGCCCCGGTCGCGGCGTCGGGAATCTGCCCGGCGTGGATGGCGAGGGTTTCGGGGTGGAAGCTGCGGTCGGTCATGGTCATCACTTATCGATCACTTCGTCATCGGGGCTGCAGGATCATGACTTCGCCGCTGCTCGCACGCTTGACGTACATCACACCGCCGAGCAGCCTGACCTCCGAACAACTCGGCCTGAAATTGCGCCACTCATCGCTGGCATTGCCCACGTTGACGAAGGCGAAATCGCTGCGGTATTGAACGCGGACCTCGGGGTCGGATACCGGCTTGGCCAAAAATGTCTTGCCCGACAGCCGCTCGGTCAGTGCGGTGGGGCTCAGCGCCACGGAGTCGGCCGGGAACGCGGTTGGGGCGCTGGTCTGGGCCAGCGTCAGTACAGGCGTGAGCGACAGCAGCGTGGGCAGGATGCGCATGATCGATCTCCCTGGTGGTTGGTGCAATGACTCGAAAACAAGCGTGTGTTTCGGATCATCTTTCCCGGCGTGCCGAGCAGATCACGCCGATGTTGATCGGTTCTAGCCCACACGGCAGGGATTGCGAAGTCTCGGCGATCCCGATGGCCCCGTGCGCCGCTTCGGTGCACGATGCAGGCCCCGACCACCCAGGAGCCCCAAATGATCAAGGTCAGCGTGATGTATCCCAACACCCCCGGAGCGCGGTTCGACCACGCGTACTACCGCGATACCCACATGCCGCTGCTCCAGGCGCGCATGGGCGACGCCTGCATTCGCTACACCATCGACAAGGGCATGGCTGGCGGCGCGCCGGGCCAGCCCGCGACCTATATCGGCATGTGCCATATCTTCTGCGACTCTCCCGAGGCGTTCCAGACCGCCTTCGGACCGCATGCGAAAGAGATCATGGGCGATATCCCGAACTACACCGACCTGAGCCCGGTGATCCAGATGAGCGAGGTGGTGGTGGGCTGAACGAAGCGGCACGCCAGCGTCAGACCGGCCGGCGCGCCGAGATCACGCGGGTGTTGACGCCGGCCCAGTGCAGCCCCCCGAACAGCCGCGCATGCTCGATCTTGACGCAGCGGTCGAGCACCGAGTCCAGGCCGGCAGCGCGAGCCAGCCTGTCGGCCTGCAGATTCTTCACGCCGATCTGCTGCCACAGGCACTTCGCCCCGATCGAGATGGCCTGCTCGGCGATGGGCAACACGTCGTCGGTGCGCCGGAAGACGTCGACCATGTCGATCGGCTCGCCGATGTCGGCGAGATTCGCGAAACAGCGCTCGCCGAGCAGCGTGCCGGGCGTTTGCGCATAGCGGGGATTGACCGGGATCACGCGGTAGCCGTGCTGCTGCAGATATTTGCCGACAAAGTTGCTCGGCCGGTTCCATTCGGCTGACAGGCCGACGATGGCGATGACGCGGCAATCGCGCAGGATGCGGCGCAGGCTGGCGATGTCGTGGGTCATCGCGCGACCTTAGCGCAAACAAAAAAGCCCGATGGCTCGTGGCCGCCGGGCTCCCCACGAGGTCACCGGTGCGCGGCCTCGTGTTTCTCAATCGACAGGCTTCAGCCGTGCTTCTGGTCGAAGAACTGCTCGTCCTCGGTGGAGCCCTTGAGCGCGGAGGTCGAGGCGAGCGCTTCGATCGTCGTCGTGACGGCATCGAAATAGCCGGTGCCGACTTCGCGCTGGTGTTTGACCGCGGTGAAACCCTTATCGGCGGCGGCGAATTCGGCTTCCTGCAGCTCGACGAAGGCCGTCATGTTGTTGCGCGCATAGCCGTGCGCGAGGTTGAACATCGAATAGTTCAGGCTGTGGAAACCGGCCAGCGTGATGAACTGGAACTTGTAGCCCATCGCGCCGAGCTCACGCTGGAATTTGGCGATGGTGGCGTCGTCGAGGTTCTTCTTCCAGTTGAAGCTCGGCGAGCAGTTGTAGGCGAGCAGCTTGCCGGGGAATTTCTTGTGGATCGCCTCGGCGAAGGTTCTGGCATAGGCGAGGTCGGGCTTGCCGGTCTCGCACCACACCATGTCGGCCACTTCGCTGTAGG
>JBDSEG010000191.1:0-2580 GCA_039920165.1 Burkholderiaceae bacterium | reverse complement strand
CGCGGACGTCGCGCTCGGCGGCGGCGTTGGTCACGTTCGTATCGAAGCCTGAACTGAGTTCGCCGCTGTAGCGCAGCGCCGTGTCAGCCTGCGCCGGCACGGCGAGCGTGAGCAGCAGCGCGAGCAGCGAGCCGCGCAGGCCACGGCGGCGCCAACGGCGCAGCGCGGCGAGCCCGAACAGGCCGAACAGCCCGGACAATCCGCCCGGCGTGAGCGCGCCACCATCCACCGCGGACACCGGTGCGGCCGCGCTGCCCGAAGGCGCCGCGGCGCCGCCCGGATCGCGGATCACGCCGTCGGCGACGCCGTCCGCATCGTCGGGCCCGCCATCCTGCAGGGTGAGAAGCACGCAATCGGCGAAGGGCCGCAGGCCGCTCACGTACCGCGTGCTCGCCGGGCCGGGGCACTGGCCGTAGGCCGAAGCCGCGCTGGCGACGGAATTGTTCGCATCGCTCGTGAAGGCGTGCCAGCCGCGACTGACCGTGAACTTGCGGAACACCGCGCCGGTTCGCAGCGCCGTCTGCAGCGGCAGCACCACGCGGGCGCTGCCGCCGGGCGCCATGCCGCGAACCTCGAAGTCGAACAGGCCGCCGACGTTGTCGTAACTGTCGGCCCCCAGCGCGATGCCGCCGGCACCGACACCATAGACGACGAGGTCGCTCATCGAGATCAACGCGCCGCTGCGGCCGGCGGCCAGCGCCGTGCGGCCGAGGCTCAGCGACAGGCCGGGTTCGGTTTCGAGCAGCAGCGAGCTCAAAGGATCGCCGGTCTGGTTGTCGAGCACGGCGGGGTAGTCGAGCACCGTGTCGACATCGTCAGGCACGCCGTCGGCATCGAGGTCCACGCGCGTCGAGCTTCCGGGGGCCACGGTCAGCAGCAGGCTCGCCGTTGCGGCGCCGCCGCTGCCGTCGCTGACGCGCAGGCTCACGGCGTAGCTGCCAGGCGCCAGCACCGAGGGATCGAAGCTCGCGCTGCTGCCGGCCACCGCATCGATGCCCAGCGCATTGTCCGAACCGCTCCAGTCGTACGCGAGCGCATCACCATTCGGATCGGCGGCGACCGCGGCGATCGTGAAGCTGCCGTCACCCTGGTAGGCCGTAAAGCGCGGATACGCGCCCTGGAACGCATCGAGCGTCACCTGCGGCGATGCGTTGACGTCGGTAATGACGAGCACGTGCACCGGCCGCGTGCCGATCGCAGCGCCGCTGGCACCGGTCAGCGTGAAAATCGCGGTTTCGACCGGCTCGGCCTGCCCATCGGCAACGATGTTCACCGGAATCGTGCCAGCGAGGGTTGTGCAGGAAATCTGCAGCGTGCCGGAAGTGGCGTTGTGATCGGCCGGGCCGGCGCTGCCGCCCACCGTGTAGTTCACGCTCGGGTTGATCCCGGGACATCCCGGCGCATCGCCATTGAGCGAGACGACTACATTGCGCGTCTGGCCTTCGCCGCTCACCTGGTCGGCGCTGAAATCGGCCAGCGGCAGGACATCGACCTGCTGGTTCGCGGTTGCGGTGTTGCCGGCCAGATCGGTTGCGCTCCAGATGACGGTGTAGCGTCCGGGCCGCACGACCGGCAGCGTCCAGCTCGAGGTCGGCGTGAGCGGGCCGTCCTTGCCGTCGGTCGCCGTGGCGGTGCCCAGGCTGACCACGGTGTAGTACCCGGTCGCCGGTACGACGAGATCTACCGGCACGGTCAATACCGGCGCGACGTCATCGATCGTAGGATTGGAGCCGGCAAGGTATTCCTGCAGGTTGGTGCGTCCGTCGCGATCCGGATCTTGATTGGCATCGTTCGGGTTGTTCGGGTCGAGCACGCCGGGATACAGATTTTCATAGGAATCGGGCATGCCGTCGCCGTCGCTGTCCGGCGAACTGACCACGAGGTTGAAACCGCGACTACCTTGCGCGAGCGCGGCATCGAAGGCGTTGACGGTCGGCGAGAACGTACCGCTCGTGCCGACCGGCGGCGTCCAGCTGATGTGGCCGCTGCTGGAGATCGTCATGCCGCTCGGCGCGTTGCTCAAACTGTAGGTGAAGCTGGTCTCGCCATCGGCATCGGTCACGGTGACGTCGTAGCCGAAATTCTGGTTGTCGCTCACGGCCTGGTTCGGGATCGCGCCGACCACCGGCGGATCGTTGACCGCGCCGATGTTCACCGTGAAGGTGCGGCTGAACGTGTCGACGCCGCCGCTGGCGGTGCCGCCGTTGTCCTGCACAGTGACGGTGATGATCGCGCTGCCGCTGGCATTGGCCACCGGCGTGTAGCTCAGGCTGCCGGTCGCATTCGGGCTGGTATAGGTCACCGCCGGATTCGGGATCAGCGCCGTGTTGTTCGAACTCGCCGTGATGGTGAGCGCCTGGCTCTCGCCGCCGCCGGCACCGATGCCGGCCAGGTTCACGGTCTGCTGGCTCGCGTCCTCGCTGATCGCAGCAGGATTCGAGATTGCATTCAGCGTCGGCGCATCGTTCACCGCATTGACCGTCACCGTGAACGTGCGCTGGAACGTATCGACACCGCCATTCGCACTGCCCCCATTGTCGGAGACCGTCACCGTGATGACGGCGCTGCCATTGGCGTTCG
>JBDSEG010000190.1:0-2916 GCA_039920165.1 Burkholderiaceae bacterium | reverse complement strand
GCGCCCTCGATCGACAGCGTCTGCATCAGCCCGACGAGGGCCATCTTGGCGGCGCCGTAATTGGTCTGGCCGAAATTGCCGTAAAGGCCGGACGACGAGGTGGTCAGCACGATGCGGCCGTATTTCTGCGCGCGCATCGTGTCCCACACCGCCTTGCAGCCGTTCACCGCGCCCATCAGGTGCACGTCCATGACGAGGCGGAAATCGTCGAGCTCCATCTTGGCGAAGGACTTGTCGCGCAGGATGCCGGCGTTGGCGACGAGGATGTCGATCCGGCCCCACGCATCGAGCGTGCGCCGCGCCATCGCCTGCATCGCGGCGAAGTCTGTCACCGAGCCGGCATCGGCCATGGCGATTCCGCCAGCGGCGGTGATCTCGGCCACCACCGAATCGGCTGCACTGACGCCGTCGGGTCCGGCGCGGCCGAAATCGTTCACCACCACCTTCGCGCCGCGCGCCGCCAATGCCAGCGCATGCTCGCGCCCGAGCCCGCCGCCCGCGCCGGTGACGATCGCGATCTGGCCGTTGAAATCGATGCTCATGGTTTGCCTTGTGTCTGCTATGTTTTGAGTCTCGTCCGACGCCGCGCATTGTGGCGCGGCGCTCCAGGAGATCTCCCATGTCGCTGTTCTCGCTCGAAGGCAAGGTCGCCGTCATCACCGGCTCGTCGCGCGGCATCGGCAAGGCGATCGCGCAGCGCATGGCCGAGCACGGCGCGCGCGTCGTCATCTCGTCGCGCAAGGCCGGGCCGTGTGACGAGGTCGCCGCGGCGATCAACGAGCGCTACGGTGCGGGCATGGCCGTCGCGCTTCCCGCCAATATCTCGTCGAAGGACGATCTGCGCCGGCTCGCCGACGAGACCCGTGAGCGCCTCGGGCCCATCGACGTACTGGTCTGCAATGCGGCGTCGAACCCGTACTACGGACCGCAGGCCGATATCGCCGACGAGCAATTCCGCAAGATCCTCGAGAACAACGTGATCGCCAACCACTGGCTGATCGGCTTCGTCGCGCCACGGATGATCGAGCGCCGCGAAGGATCGATCGTCATCGTGTCGAGCATCGGTGGGCTGCGCGGCTCGCCGGTGATCGGCGCCTACTGCATCTCGAAGGCGGCCGACATGCAACTCGCCCGCAACCTGGCGATCGAGTACGGCCCCTACAACGTGCGGGTCAATTGCATCGCGCCGGGGCTGATCAAGACCGATTTTGCCAAGGCGCTTTGGGAAGACCCCGTCGCGCTGGCGCAGCGCAGCGCAACAACGCCGCTGCGCCGCATCGGCGAGCCCGACG
The DNA here is from genome assembly GCA_039920165.1 of Burkholderiaceae bacterium. Lineage (GTDB taxonomy): Bacteria > Pseudomonadota > Gammaproteobacteria > Burkholderiales > Burkholderiaceae_C > JBDSEG01. The sequence continues at coordinate 1,624 of JBDSEG010000190.1, read as the reverse complement.
AGATCGCGGGAGCCGCAATCTTCCTCGCCTCGAAGGCCGGCAGCTTCGTGACCGGCCAGAGCATCGTGGTCGACGGCGGCGTGACGATCTGACGGTAGCCGGCTTCAGCCGCCGCGCGCCATCGCCATCAGGCGCTCGACCCGCTCCTCGGTGGCCGGGTGGGTCGAGAACAGACCGGCGAGGCCGCCGCCCGAGAGCGGGTTGATGATCATCATCTGCGCCGTCGCCGGGTTGCGTTCGGCCGCTTCGAGCGGGATGCCGCGCGCATAGGCCTGGATCTTCTGCAGCGCGCTTGCCAGCGCCTGCGGGTCGCCCGAGATCTCGGCGCCGGCGCGGTCAGCCTCGAACTCGCGGGCGCGACTGATCGCCATCTGGATCAGGCTCGCGGCGAGCGGCGCCAGCAGCATCACCAAAATGCCGGCGACCGGGTTGTTGGCACGGCCTTCGCTGTTGCGACCCCCGAAGAACATCGCGAAATTGGCGAGCATCGAGATCGCGCCGGCCATGGTCGCGCTGATCGTGCTGATGAGGATGTCGCGGTGGCGCACATGGCCGAGTTCGTGCGCCATCACACCGCGCAGTTCGCGGTCGGACAGCACCCGCATGATCCCGGTCGTCGCGGCGACAGCGGCGTGCTCGGGATTGCGCCCGGTGGCGAACGCGTTGGGCGCATCCTCTTCGATCACATAGACGCGCGGCATCGGCAACTCGGCCTTCTGCGCGAGTTCGCGCACCATCCGGTAGAACTGCGGCGCCGAGGTCTCATCGACCTCCTGCGCGTTGTACATCTTCAGCACCAGCTTGTCGGAGAACCAGTAGCTGAAGAAATTCATGCCCAGCGCGATGATGAGCGCCAGCATCATTCCCTGGCGGCCGCCCAGCACCGAGCCGATCGCCATGAACAGCGCGGTGATGGCGGCCATCAGCACGGCGGTCTTCAACATATTGAACATCGGCGGTCCCTTCGGGGCGGTTGCAATCCAGCAGATGCGGCCGCTGCGCGCAAGTTCAATCGGTGGGTGTCTCGAAGCGCATGCCGGTTTCGAGCCCAAGGCTTTGCGCCACTGTCCGCGCCTCGGCGCGGCGCCCGCCGGCGCGCTGCATTTCCACCAGCCGCAAGACGCCCCGCCCACAGCCGACCCGAACGCCCTGGGCATCGACGCCGAGCACCGTGCCTGGACTCCCCTCGCCGTCTTCGACACGACCGCGCCAGCACTTGATCGCCTCGCCGCTCAGCGTGGCGCTCGCGCCGGGAAACGGATCGAAGGCGCGCAGCCGGCGTTCGATCGTCGCGGCCGCCTCGCGCCAGTCGATCGGCGCCTCGGCCTTGCCGAGCTTCGGCGCCCAGGTCACGCCGTGCGCCGGCTGCGGCGTGCCGGCAAGCGCGCCGGGCGGCGACTGCAGCGCCTGGACGATCAGCCGCGCCCCAATCGACGCGAGCTTGTCGTGCAGCGTCGCCGCGCTGTCGTCATCGGCGATGGCAACCGATTCGGCGAGCCGCATCGCGCCGGTGTCGAGCCCGGCGTCCATCTGCATGATCGTGACGCCGGTCTGCGCGTCGCCGGCCTCGATCGCGCGCTGGATCGGCGCCGCGCCGCGCCAGCGCGGCAACAGCGACGCGTGG
>JBDSEG010000189.1:0-28424 GCA_039920165.1 Burkholderiaceae bacterium | reverse complement strand
CGCGCTCGGTGAACGGGATGCGCTTCAACTTGCCGGCCTTTTCGAGCGCCTCGAGCTTGGCGCTGTCCTCGCTCGACTCGACCTGTCGACCGTAGGTGCCGGCTTCCTTGCCGGCCTTGACGATGGCCGCCTGCAGGTCGGCCGGCAGCTTGGCGTAGGTCTTGCCCGAGAAGCAGATCGGCCGGATCGTGATCGCATGCTCGGTCATGTTGAGGTTGGGGCCGACCTCGTAGAACTTCATCTGCTCGACGCCCGCGGCCTCGTTCTCGCCGGCGGCGATGACGCCGTTCTGGATCGCGTTGTAGACCTCGTTGTAGGCGATGACGGTCGGCGCCATGCCGACCGCGGCGAAGGTGCGGCTCCAGATCGGCGCGCCCTGCACACGAACCTTCAGGCCCTTCATCTCGGCCAGGTTGCGCACCGGCTTGTTGGCGAAGATATTGCGCGTGCCGCCGCCGGCATAGCCGATCAGCATCACCTCGGCCTTCTGCGCCACCTCGTCGGCGATCGGCTTGAGCACGTCGGCGTCGAGCACCTTGTTCCAGTGGGCGAGATCGCGGAACAGGAAAGGCGCGTCGATGAAGGGTGCGGCCTTCGAGAAGGTCGACATGTGGGCCGGCGAGACGATTCCGTAGTCGACCGAGATGCCCTGGTTCATGTAGGCGAAATAGTCCTTCTCGAGGCCGAGTTCGCTGTTGCGGTGAAGCACGAAATTGACCGGCTTGCCGTAGTACTTCTTGACCAGTTCCTCGAACTTGAGCAGCGACTTGTTGAACGCGTGGTCGTCGTTGAACTGCACCGCGCCGTGCAGCGTGATGACCTGCTGCGCGGCGGCCGGTACCGCGAAGGCGCAGAGCACGAGCCCGCCGAGCACGGCACGAAGGCGCGGAAAATAGGCGCGCGGAAGAATGGCGGTCGATCGGCTCATGTCGTCTCCTGAAGGTCGTGGAATCGCCAGCGGGCGGGGCGGTCGTATTGGACCCCGCCGGCCGGCGCTCGCGGGATGGGGTCTACACCAGTGCGCGCGGCTGCATGGTGGCTGCCGTCTCGTGTACGCTGCCACCGCGCCACGCTCCATCTACCGGGCTTCCTCATGAGCACGCCGACGAATACCGCCCTCATCGAGCGTTTCTACGCCGCCTTTGCCGCGCTCGACGGCGCCGCCATGCAGGCCTGCTATGCCGAGGACGCAAGCTTTGCCGATCCGGTGTTCACGCTGCAGGGGCGAGCACAGGTCGGTGGCATGTGGCGCATGCTGTGCGCCGCCACGCGCGAGAAGGGGCGCGACGTGTGGAAGCTCAAGCTCGGCGACATCTCGGCCGATGGCTCGACCGGGCGGGCCCACTGGGAGGCGCACTACCGCTTCGGCGCCACCGGCAAGATGGTTCACAACATCATCGATGCGCAATTCGTCTTTCGCGACGGGCTGATCGCGCGCCACACCGATCATTTCGATTTTTGGCGCTGGTCGCGCCAGGCGCTCGGCGTTCCGGGCACGCTGCTCGGCTGGTCACCCCTTCTGCGCAACCAGGTTCGCACGAAGGCGGCCGGCAACCTGGCCGCCTTCATGTCACGCCAACCCTGAGGGAGAATCGATGGGGTCGCTTGCCGAATTCCACGCCGCGCGCGATCTGCTGCTGCGCCTGCGCACCGATCAAGCGGCGGCGGTCGCGCAGTTCCGCTGGCCGCAGCTGGCCGAGTTCAATTTCGCGCTCGATCACTTCGATTCGATGCGCGACAGCGATGCGTCGGCGCTGTGGATCGTGGGCGAGGACGGCAGCGAAGTCCGGCGCTCGTTTCGCGAGCTGTCGGTGCGCTCGGCGCAGGTCGCCAACCATCTGCGCAGCCTCGGGGTGCGGCGCTTCGACCGCGTTCTGCTGATGCTGGGCAACGAACTCGCGCTGTGGGAGGCGATGCTCGGCGCGATCAAGCTCGGCGCCGTGCTGGTGCCGGCGACCGGGCTGCTCACCACCGACGATCTGCGCGACCGTTTCGAGCGCGGCGCGGTGCGCCATGTCGTGGTCGGCGCGGCGCAGACGGCGAAGTTCGATCCGCTGCCGGGCGACTACACGCGCATCGTCGTCGGCGCGCCGGCCGATGCGTTGCCAGCGGGCTGGCAGCGCTTCGAGGCGAGCCAGGATGCGGCGACGGCCTTCGCCCCTGATGCGCCGACCAAGGCCACCGACCCGCTGCTGCTCTATTTCACGTCGGGGACGACGGCCAAGCCCAAGCTCGTGCTGCACACCCACCAGAGCTACCCGGTCGGCCATCTGTCGACGTTGTACTGGCTCGGCCTGCGACCCGGCGACGTGCACCTCAACATCTCGTCGCCGGGCTGGGGCAAGCATGCGTGGAGCTGCTTCTTCGCGCCGTGGATCGCCGGGGCCTGCGTCTTCATCCACAACAGCGCGCGCTTCAATGCGCCGGTGCTTCTGGCCGCGCTGGCGCGCCACGGGGTGACGAGCCTGTGCGCCCCGCCCACGGTCTGGCGCATGCTGATCCAGGAAGACCTCGCCGCGTGGCGCGGCCGGCTGAAACTGCGCGAAGTGATCGGCGCCGGCGAGCCGCTCAACCCCGAGGTGATCGAGCGGGTGCGCGCCGCCTGGGGTCTGACCCTGCGCGACGGCTATGGCCAGACCGAGACCACAGCGCAGATCGGCAACCCGCCCGGCCAGCCGCTCAAGCCCGGTTCGATGGGCCGGCCATTGCCCGGCTACACGATCGTGCTGATCGACCCCGACGGCAAGCCGGCCGACGAAGGCGAGGTCTGCATCGATCTCGCGCAGCGCCCGGTCGGCCTGATGGCCGGCTACGAGGACAGCGCCGAGAAGACCGCCGAGGCGATGCGCGACGGCCTGTACCACACGGGCGACGTCGCATCGCGCGATGCCGACGGCTATATCACCTTCATCGGCCGCGCCGACGACGTGTTCAAGGCGTCGGACTACCGCATCAGCCCCTTCGAACTCGAAAGCGCGCTGATCGAGCACCCCGCGATTGCCGAGGTCGCGGTGGTGCCGAGCCCCGATCCGCTGCGACTGGCCGTTCCCAAGGCCTTCATCCTGCTGGCGCCGGGCGCCCAGGCCGGACCCGAACTCGCGGCCGAGGTGTTGCGCTTCGCGCGCGAACGCCTCGCGCCCTACAAGCGGGTGCGCCGGATCGAGTTCGTCGCCGAGTTGCCCAAGACCATCTCCGGCAAGATCCGCCGCAACCAGTTGCGCGACCAGGAGGCACGCCAGCGCGCCTCGGGCGAGCGTCTCGCGGCCGAATATGTCGAGGACGATTTCGGCGCCGACAAGCAAGTCTGACGATCATCATTTGAAAGAGGCTCCATGACCTGGCTCAGCCCCGCCGAACAGGCCCAGCTCGATACCGCCGAGTCGATCTTCCCTTCGCCGATTCCGGTCTGCCCGATTTCGTCGGATGAATTCATGCCGGCCGCGCAGTCGCCGCGGCAAAGGGAATTCGAGGCCCGCGTCAAGCAGCTCGGCAGCGAGCTCGCGAAGAAGCAAGGACTGTCGCGCCGGCGCTTCTTTCAGACCCCGGCCGGCATGGCGGCGGCTTTCCTGGCGCTCAACCAGACCTTCGGCGACCTGTTCGGCGTGACCCGCGCCGAAGCCGCCACGCCCGAGCAGGCGAACGAGCGCGCGGGGGCGCTCGCGGGCCAGTTCATCATGGACATGCACACCCATTTCCTGCGCCCGGGAACGCGCATCAAGACCTTCGTCGCGCAGCGCAATGCGGTCGGCAAGGCGGGCTGGAATCCGGGCCTGAAGGACAAGGAGCAGACGATCGACGACCTGATGTTCCAGAACTACATCAAGGAGATCTACCTCGACTCGGATACCAAGATCGCGTGCATCAGCGGCGCGCCGTCCGAGCTGCCGGAAGACTGGTTTCTCACCAACAAGATGAAGGCCGATGCGCGCGCGCAGGTCAACGCCATTGCCGGCACGAAGCGCATGTACAGCCATGCGATCTTCACGCCAGGCTACGACGGCTGGCTCGATGCGATCGACCGCGATATCGAGATCCTCAGGCCCGACTCGATGAAGGGCTACACGGTCGGCGACAACACCAACAAGCAGCTGTCGCGACACCCGTGGCACCTGGACGACGAGAAGCTCGTCTACCCCGCGTACGCAAAATTCCTGAAAGCCGGCCTGAAGAACGTCTGCATCCACAAGGGGCTCTTTCCGGCCTCGGTGCAGCGCGAGTTTCCGAACCTCACCGCGTATGCCGACGTGCGCGATGTGGCGAAGGCGGCCAAGGACTGGCCGCAACTGAACTTCATCATCTACCACGGCGGCTACAGCTACGGCGGCGGCGCCCGCGCCGCCGAGGAGGGCTGGGCCCAGTTCGAACGTACGGGACGCATCGACTGGGTCACCGACCTGGCCGAGATTCCCGCGCAGCACGGTGTGACGAACGTCTATGCCGATGTCGGGCAGCTCTTTGCGCAGAGCACGATGGCCGAGCCGCGCCTGGCCGCGGTCATGATGGGTCAGCTCATCAAGGGGCTCGGCGCCGACCATGTGTGCTGGGGCACCGACGCGATCTGGACCGGCTCGCCGCAGTGGCAGATCGAGGCGCTGCGCCGGCTCGAGATTCCCGAGGCGCTGCAGAAGCAGTACGGCTATGCGCCGCTCGGCGCGGCCGACGGGCCGGTCAAGAGCGCTGTCTTCGGAGCGAACAACGCGCGCCTGTACAACGTCCCGGCACCGCGTCGCGCCGCCGAGATTGCCGCCGACACGCTGGCGGAATACAAGGCGATCTACGAACAGCACGGCGCCGGCCGCACGAACCTGGCGTACGGCTATGTGCGCAAGCCGGCTGAGCTCGCCTAAGGTGCTTCGGCCGGGTCGAAATCGAGCTCGACCCGCGCCCCGTTCGGGTCGAAGCTGAACAGCTGCCAGATGCCCGAGCCCTTCTGCTGGCGCAGGTCGTACTTCATGCCGGCCGCATCGAAGCGCGCTTTCACCGCCGGCAGATCGCGCGCGCTGAACGCGAGGTGGTCGATCACGCCGGTGCGCACCGCGGGCATCGGCCGGTCCCAGTAGATGTGCAACAGCGCTGCCGGGGCACCATCGGCATAAAGCCACGCGCCGGGGAAGCCGAGGTCCGGCCGCTCTCCTTCGCGCAGGCCGAGCAGCCCGACGTAATAGGCGAGCGTCGCCGCGCGATCCTCGGCGGTGATGGTGAAGTGGTTCATTGCGTGGATCATCGGACGCTCCTTCTCGTGCCGTGGGTCATCCGCCCAGGTACGCGCCACCGTTGACGTGCAGCACCTGCCCCGTCACGTAACGGGCGGCATCGCTGCACAGGTAGCTCACAGTCTGAGCCACCTCGGTGGCGCTGCCGCGTCGGCCGAGCAGGGTGCTGCGCGTCGCGTGGTGGGCCGGTGCGGCGGATGCGCTCTCGGCTTTGCGCACGGTGTCGATCATTCCCGGCGCGACACAGTTGACGGTGATGCGATGCGCCGCGAGGTCGTGCGCCAACGCACGCGTGAGGCCGACGAGGCCGGCCTTGGCGGTGACGACGTGGACCCGCTTCGCTGCGCCGGTGTGCGCGGTGAGACCGCCGATATTGACGATCGCGCCGCGGTCCGAAAGCTTGAGCAGCGGCAGCGCCGCCTGGCTGCAGAAGAAGGCGCCGTCGAGGACGACGCGCAAAGTGGCGTGCCAGTCGTCCTCGGTCAGATCGGCGAGTTCGGCTTCGCGCCGAATCGCGGCGTTGTTGACGACGACGTCGAGCCGGCCCCAGCGCGCGCGGATGCAATCGACCATCTCGACGACCGCGTTGCGCACGCCGACATCGGCGACGCACAGCATCGCGCGCCCGCCGGCGGCCTCGATCTCGGCGACGACGGCGCTGCCTTCGTCGACCGAGGCGCGCACATTGATCGCCACCGCATGGCCGCTCGCAGCGAGCGCGAGCGCGATCTCGCGGCCGATATTGCGGCCGGCGCCGGTGACCAGGGCGACCGGCGCGTCAAGCATGGTGAGCCTGCCCGAAGCGCACCACACCGGCATTGAACAAATGGCCGATCGCGCCCGCCACGTGGCTGCCATCGTGCACGGTCCAGCCACCGTGCACGCAGTTGGCGTCGAACTTGTGGCGCAGCTCGGCGTCGCTCAACGGATGGCCAGTGCCACCCTTGAAGAAATCCTGCCGGTGTTCATGCACCGTACCGTTGGCCAGCGTCACCCGCAGGTGGCCGGTGAAGCGTTGGGGATACGGGTTCACCGGGTCGATGCGGTAGTGCACCTTCGCCGCGACCTCCCGCAGCAGCGGGTCGTGCGCGAGCGCATCGGTGTAGTCGGACAGGCCCGCATCGCCGCGTACCAGCGCCACCGCGATCGCATACGGGATGCTGAATTTCGCGGCATACGCATTCGGCGGTGCGGCCTTGTCGGCGAGCGGTTCCCACAAGCGATGCACGATGCCTTCGGCGGTATCGCAATCAATGCGCGCGATCTGCGCAGCATCGATGCCGCGCGAGCGCCAGGCCCGCGCGCAGTCGATGAAGGGATGCGCCATCGTGCCGCACGCATACGTCTTGAAGGCGATCGTGGTCCAGATCCATTCGCTGCCAAAGCCGGCGAGCATGGCTTCGAAATCGCCGTTCGAGGTATTGGCATACCCGTGGAAGAGTCCGTGCGTGCCTTCGAAGACGGTGCGCGGGCCTTCGAAGCCGGCGCTCGCCAGGCGCACCGCGCGGTAGCCCGACTGCGCGGCCCAGCCGGGGTGCATGCGCTTCGTCCAGGCGCCTTCGGCGAGATACTCGATGATGCCGCTGGCCATGCTACCGGCGATGCCGAAGGCGTTCACGGTTTGCGCCGGGGCGAGCTTCAGCGCCGCGGCAAGACCAGCCACCGCGCCCATCACGCCGAAGATCGCGGTAGGGTGGAAGCCTGCCTTGTGGACTTTGGTTGGAGCCACCGCGCACAAGCGGCACATCACCTCGACCCCGACCGCGATGCCGCGCAGCAGATCGGCGCCCGACAGTTCGTGGCGCTCGGCCGCTGCAAGCAGCGCCGGCACGATGACGGCACCGGCGTGCACCGGGCCGCCTTCGTAGGTATCGTCGAAATCTTCGCCATGCGCGGCGATACCGTTGACGAAGGCCGCGCCCTCGACGCTCAGGTGGCGCGCGTGGCCGATCACGCTGCACGGGCCGTCGCCGTCGATGCTGTCCAGTGCGGCGCGCACATACGGCTCGTTGCGCGCGGCGATGCACAGGCCGGCGATATCGAGCACCAGTCGCTCGGCGACCCGGCGCGCCTGCGGATCGTATTGCGGCTCGCAGCGCTCGATGACCGTGGCGAGGCGTTCCGCGATCGTCGTCATGCGCGGGCCTGCAGGGGTTCGGTGGTCTTCACGGGCTTGAATTCCTTCCACAGGGTATAGGCCGTCAGCAGCACGGCGAGCAGCAGCAGGACGAGCGAGACGCGGTCGGTCAGGAAGATCATCGGGTCGCCGCCCGAGATCAAGAGGCTGCGCCGATAGTTCGATTCGACAAGGTAGCCGAGCACGAGCCCGAGCACCATCGGCAGCACCGGTAGTCTGACCAGCCGCATCGCATAGCCGAGCACGCCGACGCCGATCACGAGCATGAGTTCGAACAGGCTCTGGTGGATGGCATAGACGCCCGACATGACCAGCGCGAGGATGAAGGCGATGAGATACGGCTTGGGACGGTTTACCAGCCAGATGCACGGCGCGAGGATGACGAGGCCGATCAGCAGCATCGCGATATTGGCGATGAACAGGCCGCCGTACAGGCCATACACCACCTCGGGCGCCTTCACGAAAAGCATCGGCCCGGGCTGCAGGCCGTGGATCAGAAAGCCGCCGAGCAGGATCGCTGCCGAATTGGAGCCGGGAATGCCGAGGCTCAGCAGCGGCACCAGCGCGGTCGCCGTGACGACGTTGTTGGCCGACTCGGGCGCGGCGATGCCTTCGGGCGAACCATGGCCGAACTCCTCGGGGTGCTTGGACCAGCGCCGGGCTTCCGAATACGCCATGAACGCGGCGATGGTGCCCCCGGCGCCCGGCGTCACGCCTTCGACGGTGCCAATCACCGCGCCGATCGCCTGTGGCTTGAACAGGCGCTTGCTCATGGCCCAGTTCGGCAGCTTGAGCTTGGCCTCGGACCTGACCGCCTGAGCCCACGACGGCTCGCCGATCTGCACCAGCATCTCGGTCACGGCGAACAGGCCGACCATGATCAGGATCGGCTTGACGCCGCCCAGCAGATCGGCCGAGCCGAAGGTGAAACGCGGCACGCCGGAGACGGGGTCCGAGCCGATGAAAGCGATCATCAGGCCGAGCAGCGCAGCGATCACGCCCTTGAGCACCGAGCCGCCCGACAAGCCGGCGATCACCGACAACCCGAGGATGCCGAGCGAGAAATAGGCCGCCGGCGTGAAGGCGAGCGCGATGCGCGCGAGGCTTTCGGTCGCGAGCACCAGCACCGCGAGGCCGGCCAGCCCGCCGATCAACCCCGACATCAGCGAGATGCCGAGGGCCTCGCCAGCGCGGCCCTGTTGCGCCATGGCGTAGCCGTCGATGACGGTCGCGGCAGCCGAATTGGTGCCGGGTGTTCGGATCAGGATCGCCGGGATCGAGCCGCCGTATTCCGCGCCGACATACACGCTGGCAAGCAGCACGATCGCTGTCGTCGGGTCCATGCCGACCGTGAACGGCAGGAGCAGCGCCATCGCGATCGACGGCGAGATGCCGGGCAGGGCGCCGCCGAAGATGCCCCACAGCACGCCGCCGAAAGCGGCGACGATCAGGCCGACGCTGGCCATGTTCGACAGGGCGTGCAGAAAGGCGTCCATGGCTTGGCGCGCTCAGGCGAACAGGCTGCCGCTGGGCATGCGGATCTGCAGTGCCCATTCAAACATCGCCCACAACGCGAGCCCCGACAGCGCTGTGCAAAGCCCGAGCGGGAGGCGGTCGCGCGCGCCGCCGAGCAGCGCCACCGCGCCGACCAGCAGGCTCGTCGAGACGATATAGCCGAGCACCGGCAGCAGCAGCACATGGACCGCGAGCGCCAGCAAAAGGCCAGCGCCGAGCAGCGGGCCGCGCCACGGGGTTGCCTCGTCGTCCTCTTGCGATGTCGCCCTGCCCGGGTCGCGTGCCAGCAGAGATTTGACGACGAGCGCCAGGGCGGCCAGCAGCAGCACGAGTCCCGCGGCCTGCGGCACGCCACCGGCGCCGACCGCATCGGCGAGCAGGCTGTCCTCGATCGCGCGCGCGCCGGCGATATAGGCAAGCGCGAAGCCGGCAACGACGACGCCGAGCAGCAGGTCGCGCCGGCGATCGTTCACTTGACGATGCCCAGTTCCTTCAGCGAGTCTGTCACGTCCTTGGCAAATTCGGTCGTGAACCGGCGCGCTTCGGCGCGCCCGAGCATCATCGGAATCAAATGTTCCCTCGTGTACAGGGCCTTGTACTCGGGCGTGGCGAGCGCCCTGCGCAGGCCGTCTTCCCAGGCCTTGGCGATATCGTCGGACAGACCCTTCGGCCCGGCGATGCCGCGGAATTTCGTGACCACCACGTTGTAGCCCTGCTCCTTGGCCGTCGGCAGGTTCGCCAGCCCGTCCAGACGCTTCTCGGACAGCGTGGCCAGCAGCCGGATCTTGCCGGCTTCGAGCTGCGCGCTCAGCTCCTGGAACTCGCCGATGCCGATATCGTAGGTGCCGTTGAGCACGCCGATCATCTGGTCGCCGCCACCCTCGTGGCTGATGATGGGCGCCTTGGCGCCGGTGCTGCGTGCCAGCCGCTCGAGCGCCAGGCGTTCCAGCGACGCGGGGTTCGACGCGCCCCAGCGGCTCTTGCCCGGATTCGCCTTCGCGAACTCGACCACGTCCTTCAGGCTCTTGTGCGGCGACTCGGTGCGGGTATAGATGACCTCGGGGTCGATGAAGACGATCGCGATCGGATCGAGCCCGTCGTAGCCGACCGCCGGCTTCGACAGCAGCGTGGTCTGGATATAGGTCGGCGTCGTTCCGTAGAACATGCTGCCGTCGGGCTTGCTGCCGGCGACCTGCGCCACCGCGGTCGCGCCGCTGCCGCCGCGCACGTTCTCGACCGCGAAGTTGGTCTTCATGATCGGCGCGAGGTGCTTGGTCAGCTCGCGCAAGAAGATATCGGTCCCGCCGCCCGGGCTCGAGTGCGTGACGAGGGTGACGCGCTGCTGCGGGTAAGGCGTCTGCGCGGATGCGGCGAGTGGCAGCAGCAGCGCCGCGAGCGCGGCGAGGATCGAGGTCGGCTTCATGGTCAGGTCCTTCGTGACAGGGTCAGCACGCGGCGGCGAACAGCGCCGAGAGCACCGGGTGGTGCGCGATGTCGATGGCGGCATTCCAGGCGAGCGCGGCCTTGTCGGCGCCGATCACCGGCGTGCCCTGGTCGACGAATTTGGCGCGCAGCTGGATATCGGTCATGGGTTTCTCGACGCTGCCGATCGCATGCTCGACAAAGCAGTGCAACTCGCGGCCGTCGGTGGTGCGGATCGTGATATCTGACGCCGCTTCGTCGATGCGGTCGTCGACCCGTGCCGTGACACGCGAACGCAGCGCGATCACCTCGGCCCGGTTCACCACCTCGTCGGTGTACTCGTGCTCGCCGGCCTGGCCGTACAACAGCCCGACGGCGCAGGAGTGGTAGACGCTGAACTTGCTTTCGAGTCCGGTCGACGGCGTCTTCTTGCCGGTGAGCTCGAGCACCAGCGAATGGACCTTGATGGTCACGCTCTCGATATCGGTCGGCTTCAGCGCGTGCGCCTCGCGCAACTGGATGCAGCCATCGATCGACGGGTGGATGACGATGCCACAGGCAAACGGCTTGTAGGTATTGAGGGCGATCTCCCAGCTCTCGCCGAGGTTCTCGGTGATCTCCGACCAGTCGGTCTTATCGGAGAAGACCTGCATCAGCCCGCGCGGCGCCTCGAGCGCACGCTTCGACGCGGTGTAGCCGTGCTTGGCCATCAGCGCCGACATCAGGCCGACCCGCGCCGCGCCGCCCGGGTGGAAGGGCTTGGTCATGGTGCCGAACTGTTCGCGCAGGCCGATCGGCTGCGAGGCCGCGATTCCCAAGGCCATCTGGGTGCGAGCCGCGTCGAGGCCGAGCAGGCGCGAGCACGCCGCCGCGCCGCCGAGCATGCCGGTCGTGCCGGTGATATGCCAGCCGCGGTCGTAGTGGTCGGGGTAGATCGCATTGCCGACCCGGCACGAGACCTCGATCCCGAGCACCATCGCGTCGAGCAGTTCGCGCCCGCTCTTGCCGAGATGTTCGGCCAGCGCGAGCGCGGCCGACGCCACCGGTCCGGCCGGATGGATGATGGTCTTGAGGTGCGTATCGTCGAAATCGAAGGTGTGCGAACTGATCCCGTTGAGCAGCGCGGCGCTCGCGACATCGACCTTCTCCTTGCGGCCGAGCAGCGAAGCCTGCGCGGACGGCGCCAGCTCCAGCACCGCGGCCAGCGCGGCCTGCATTGTCTCGTGGGTCGACGGCCCGATCGTGCAGCCGACCCAGTTGGCGAAGCTGCGGTGCGCCTCGCGCTCGACCGCATCGCTCCAGCCCCTGGACGGATGCCCGACGACGAAGCGCGCCAGCAGTTCGGTGACGCCCGGCGCATGCGCGTCGGCCTGGACAGTGTTGTTGCGTGCCATGGGGAGCCGTTTCCTATAAGCCGAACGGGAGCGACGAAGCGCCGCTCACTCGAGATCGATCTTTCTTGCCTGCACCAGCCGCGACCACTTGGCGATATCGGCCTTGACGTAGGCGCCGAACTTCTCGGGCGACATGGGGAGGACGTCGAGCGCTTCGGCGGCGAGCTTGTCGCGCAGTTCGGGCTGGGCGAGCTGGGCGTTGATCTCGGCGTTCAGCTTGGCTGTGATCGAAGGCGGCAGTCCGGCCGGACCCATGATGCCGTACCACTGAACGCCGTCGAAGCCCTTGAAGCCGAGCTCTTCCATCGTCGGCACGTCGGGCAGCAGGCGATGGCGCCTGGCGCCGGTCACCGCCAGAGGACGCAGCTTCTTCGCGTTGATGTGGGGCAGGGCTGCGGCCAGGCCGGGGAACATCGCCTGGGTCTGGTTGCCGAGCACGTCGAGGATGGCCGGACCGATACCGCGGTACGGCGCATGCACCATGAAGGTCTTGGTGTCTTCCTTGAACTGCTCCATCACCAGGTGGGTCAGCGTGCCCTGGCCGGCCGAGCCGTAGCTCGCCTTTCCGGGGTTGGCCTTCAGGTAGGCGATGAACTCCTTGACGTTCGAGACCGGCAGGCTGGGCGAGACGACCAGCACGTTGGGCGTTCCGCCGACCATGCCGATCGGCGTGAACCCGCCGACGGCGTCGTAGGGGAGCTTGCGCACCGCCGGGTTGGTGCCGTGGGTGCCGACATAGGCCAGCATCAGCGTGTAGCCGTCGGGCGCGGCACGGGTGACCGCCTGCGAGGCGATGGTTCCGCCGCCGCCGCTCTGGTTGTCGACGATGAAAGTCTGGCCGAGCGCCTTGCCCAGCCGTTCAGCCATGGTGCGGGCGACCAGATCGACGCCGCCGCCGGGCGCGACCGGCGCAATGATCTTGACCGGGCGGGTCGGCCAGGCATCCTGTGCGCGCAGGACCGGTGCGATGCCGGGCAGGGCGAGTGCGCCCAGTGTTTGCAAGATACGTCTGCGCTGCATGGATCGAAACCTCCGGTTTGGGCGCTTCGTTCTTGCATGCAGAACGACGATCCTGCATGCCGAACGAAGGAGGCGAAGCGTACACCGGAATGGCGTCGCGTCGCCTCGAGGTTTTACCGGTCCGGCGCGTCGCGACGCCCCGGTGCGCGCCTCAGCGCACCGAGTCGGGCAGTTCGATCTTGACCTGCAGGACTTCGAAGTTGTCCTGGCGCTCGAGGTGGACGCGGATGTCCTCGGCCCGGATCGAGACGTACTTCGAGATCACCGCGACCAGCTCTCGCTGCAGCGCCGGCAGGTAGTCGGCACGGCTCGCGCCCTTGCCGCTGCGTTCGTGGGCCAGGATGATCTGCAGCCGCTCGCGGGCGACGCTGGCGGTTTTCTTCTTTTCACCGAGCAGGAAGGAGAGCAGGGACATCGCGGCTCACCTCGCGCCGAAAACGCGCCGGAACAGGTTCTTGCGCGGCGCATCGGTGAAGCGCATCGGCCGCTGCTCGCCGAGGAATCGGCGCACCACGTCCTTGTAGGCCTCGGAGACATCGCTGCCCTTGATGTGCACGGCCGGCACACCCTGGTTCGACGCGTCGAGAACGCTTTCCGATTCCGGTATCACGCCGATCAGCTCGATCCGCAAAATGTCGCGGATATCGTCGATCGACAACATCTGCCCGCCCTCGACCCGGCTCGGGTTGTAGCGCGTGATGAGCAGGTGTTCCTTGATCGGCTCCTTGCCTTCGATAGCGCGCTTGGTCTTAGACGCGAGCATGCCCAGGATGCGGTCGGAATCGCGTACCGACGACACCTCGGGGTTGGTAACCACCAGCGCCTCATCGGCGAAGTGCATCGCCATCAGCGCGCCGGTCTCGATGCCGGCCGGCGAGTCGCACACGATGTAGTCGAAGCCCATCTCGGCAAGCTGCGTCAGCACGCGCTCGACACCTTCCTGCGTCAGGGCATCCTTGTCGCGCGTCTGCGAGGCGGCCAGCACGAACAGGTTGTCGCTCTGCTTGTCCTTGATCAGCGCCTGGTTGAGGTTGGCTTCCTTCTGGATCACGTTGATCAGGTCGTACACGACCCGGCGCTCGCAACCCATGATGAGGTCCAGGTTGCGCAGGCCGACGTCGAAATCGATCACCGCGGTCTTGTGGCCTTTCAGGGCCAGGCCGGATGCGAAGCTGGCGCTGGTGGTGGTCTTGCCGACGCCTCCCTTGCCGGAGGTCACCACGACGATCTTTGCCATCGAATTCAGATCCTTGTGCGAGAAGAAGTAGGGGGCGCTACGAGGCCAGGGCCTCGACGATCAGGCGGTCGCCGACCAGACGCACCTGCGCCGGCTTGCCGAGCACGTCGGGCGGCAACTCGGTCTCGGTCGTGCGGTAGGTGCCGGCGATCGAGACGAGTTGCGGCTGCATGCAGGTGGCGAAGATGCGCGCCTCGGCATTGCCCTGCGCCCCGGCGATCGCGCGCCCGCGCAGCGGCGCATAGACATGGATATGGCCGTCGGCGATCACCTCGGCGCCGAAGCTCACCGCCGCCAGCACGATCAGGTCGGCGCCGCGCGCATACACCTGCTGGCCCGAGCGCAGCGGCCGGTCGACGACGACGGTGGGGCGCGCGGCGGGTGTCGGGGCAGCGTCGGGCGGTGTGGCAGCCGACGCGGTCGCCTCCACCGGCGCCGCAGACTCGACGCGCACCGGCGCGGATCCATGTGCCTCGACCAGGCCCGCTTCCATCGCGGCCTGCATCTGCGCCGGGCTGCCGCCGCGCACGGCGATCGGCTGCATAGCGTACGCGCGCAGCAGCGCGATCAGGGCGGGGAAATCGAGGTGGGCATCGGCTTCGCGCAGCGCAGCCAGGTCAATCGCGATCGGTTCGCCGTCGAGCAGCGCCTGCGCGTCGCCAAAGCGCTCGTGCAGCGCGCCGGCGAGCTGCGTCAGGTCGGCCGTCTTGATGACCACCGCGACCAGCGTGAGGGCGGCGCTCTTCAGGTCGACGAGGGAATTCGGGTTCGCTTTCTGGGCCACGAGAGAAAGGCTGCGAGGCTGACGGCAGCGGACGCAAAGGGCGGGAGTTTAACGTCCGCGCTTTGATCCCCCGCCGGCCCGGCTGCCCGATCCGCTCGTGGCGTCAGCTCAGGTGGATGCGTTCGAACGCCGATGCCGGCGCACGCGTCTCGATCAGCGTGGGCGTTTGCGTATCGGCGAACAGCGACGCACGGAACGCGTTGCGCGCCGGCTGGTCGTCCACCGCCCACAGCAGCAGGGCGCGGGCCGACATCGGCTTGGCGAAGAGATAGCCCTGGAACTCGTCGCAACCGAGCTCGAGGAGCACGTCGCGCTGCGCCTCGGTCTCGACCCCTTCGGCGACCACCTTCAGGCCGATCGCATGGGCGAGCTTGATGACCGCATCGACGATCGAGCGGGCGTCGGCATTGCCGGCCAGGTCGGTGACGAAGCTGCGGTCGATCTTCAGTTCCGACGCCGGCAGCTTGCGCAGGTAGGCCAGGCTCGAATAGCCGGTGCCGAAATCGTCGATCGACAGGTGGATGCCGGCCTCGCCGAGGCGCGTGAAGGTGCGCTGGGTGACCTGGGTGTCCTCCATCGCGACCGATTCGGTGATCTCGCAGGTCAGGCGCGACGGGTTGATGCTGTGGCGCTTGAGCGCATCCTGGATCCGATCCACCAGATCGTCCTGGCGCATTTGGTAGACGGACAGGTTAATCGCGACCCGCATCTTCAGGCCACGCTCGCGCCAGACCCGGGCCTGCCGGCAGGCATCCTCGATGACCCAGTTGCCGAGCGCGCCGATCAGCCCGTAGCGCTCGGCCAACGGGATGAAGACGCTCGGTCCGACCATGCCGCGCGTCGGGTGGTGCCAGCGCAGCAGCGCCTCGGCGGCAGTCACCTGGCCGCTTTGCGCATCGATCTTGGGTTGGTAGAACAGCTCGAACTGCTTGCCGCCCAAGGCCAGCCGCAGGTCGCGCAGGAGTTCCATGCGATCGCGCGCATCGTCCTGCATGCGCGGCTCGAACAGCATGTAGTTCGATCCGCCCGCGGCCTTGGCCGAGTGCATTGCCGCCGCGGCGCGCGCGACGAGCGTGGGCGCGCCGCCGTCCTCGGGGAAGGTCGCGACGCCGACCGACGCCGAAAGCACCACCTCGTGCTGGTCGACCGTCATCGGACCGTCGAGCAGTTTGAGCAACTGGACCGCGGCGCGCGCGATCGAGCGCCGGTCGAGGCGGCCCTCGAGCATCAGCAGGAATTCGTCGCCGGCGACGCGCACCAGCGTGTGGGCGACGATCTCCGGGGCCTCCACCAGCCGTTCGACCAGCGCGCAAGCGCGCGCCGAGACCTCGCGCAGCACGGTATCGCCGAGCGCGTGGCCGTAGGAGTCGTTGATACTCTTGAAGCCGTCCAGGCCGATGAAGAGCAGGCTCACGCGCTGGCCGTTGCGCTCGGCGCTCGCCGCCGCGTTGCGCAGCAGGGTTTCCAGTCCGAGCCGGTTCGGCAGCCCGGTGAGGGCGTCGCTGTAAGGGGTGCGGTCGAGGCTCGCGTGCGCCTGGCGCAACTCCTCGCCCAGGCGATGCTGGCGTCCGGACAGGCGCTGTTCGGCGACCAGCGCATACAGCGCGAGTGCCAGCATCAGCAGCGCCATCATGCCGAACAGCAGCTCGTTGCCTGACGACGCCGATCCGTCGCCGTGGACATCGAGGTCGATACGGCCCGTCCCGACGACGAGAAGCGCGAGCATCGCAGCGGGCTGCAGCGCGGCCACGCCGAGTGCGTGGTGCAAGGCGGTCAGCCGCACTGCGCGGTGCCAGACGGCCAGCGTCGCGAGGGTCGCCGTCTGGACCGCGAATGCCAGGCCGACGACGCCCATTGCTGCCTTCGGTCCGGCTTCGATCGCTCCGAGTGTGAGTAGCCACGCCCATCCGATCCCGGCCAGCAGCGCTGCGCTGACGGCCGCGCCGGCGAGCAGCCGCAGCGGTGGGCGCGCCCTCGCACTCAGAAGCGATCCTGCGGCCCAGGCGATGCAGGCGAGGAGCAGCAAGGCGCTCAGGTGCACTGGATACATCGCTGCGCCGCCGCCGAGGATCGTCACGATGCACTGTGCGGTCGCCCACAGCGCGACGCCCAGGATTGCCGCGCCAAAGGCGAGCGAGCCCGCGTCCGCGCTGCGGCCCGCGCCGTCGGTCGCCCGCGTCAGTTGCAACGCGAGCAGCGCGGCGCTCCAGCCGATCGCCAGCGTGAGCGCGAGTTGGAGGGGGAACTGCGCTATGGCGCTCATGCGGCAGGCAGCTCGGTGAATTGGGCGTGGGGATGCGGCATGGCGTTCAGACCGTGGTCGCGAAGAAGCCGGGGCGCGCGGCCACCGTATGGAGCCACGGATCGCGTTGCATCTGGAGCGCCAGGGCCAGCATGATCTGGTGCTTGGACGCCAGCGCCGCGACCAGCTTGTACTTCGAGAATTTGCTCAGCGCCTGCAGCTTGACCAGGCGCTGCGGCCGGTCCACCGCGACGATCAGCCGGTTCTGATCCGACATCAGCGGCAGCGCCTTGTAGCGCAGCGCGAGGTCGCGCGGCAGCAACGCGCTCACCGCCGGGTCGATCGGAAATTTCGCCAGATCGACGAGCGGATAGCCCATCTTGTGCGCGAGCGCCGTCTGCAGGTCGGCGCGCGTGATGATGCCCATCGCGACCAGCCGTTCGCCGAGCGGGACGTCCGACTCCGATTGCCCGAGTGCGCGCTCGATCTGGTTCGGCGTGACTAGGCCGAGATCGACCAGCGACTGCCCGATCCGGTGCACCGGCATGCTGCGCTGATGCTCGATCGCGCGCAGCAGCTCGACCGGCGATGCGATCCAGCGCTCGGATGCTATCTCCTGTGCCGAGCGCCCGAAGCTGCGGCTCGAATAGGCGCAGCGTGGAATGAAGACGCGCAGCACCGAGCGCTCGCCCTCGACCGCGGTGAAGAGGAACAGGCCCTCTTCGGTCTCGATATGGCCGAGTGTGCGGCCGGTAAGTTCGGGTTCGCCGTCGTCGCTGCCGATCTGGTAGTCGCGCTCCTGCTGCGCAGCAGGCACCGCCTCGAGCGGCGCGCCGGCAGCGTGGGAGCTCGGAACCAGTGGCACCGTCAGCGTGAGGCGCCGGAAGCGCTTGAAGAACAGGGTTCCCGGCTTCCCGGTGGTCGGCGATTCGAACCGCAGGCTGCTAGCGCCAGCGTCGAAGCCGAGCATCGTCCCGTCGACGCTCACGCCGCGCGCGGCATCGATGCGGCAGGCCTGCGGGCTGCCGAGATCGGGCGGGGCGACGTGGCGCCAGTCGAACGGCGGCTCGGGCCATTGCCATGGCACCGCGAGCTCGTCGTCGAGAACCGGAAAAGTCAGCGGGGAATTCGGAACAGACACGGCGGCGGTAACGGCGGACAGCGGCAATGCCGGTGATTACGGCATGCCGCGCGCCGTCTGTAGCCCCGCCTTGAACAGACGGCGTGCGATTGCACCGCCCCGCGTCGTCAGCGCGGGCGCAGCATCCTGCGCCGCGATACCGGCGGCACCGCGCGGCGCACCAGCGCGCCGGCCAGCAGCAGCCCGGCCGGTGCGGCGAGGAGGTTCAGCAGTCCCCACAGAGGCGGCTCGTTCGACGACAGCAGCGACGCGAGCAGCGATGGCGCCGAGGGCCGGACCCCTTCTTTCGAGTCGGATACGCTGATCATGAAGACGATCAGGAACCCGCACACGAGGCCGGCGATGCACCACAGCGTGAAGACGCGCCGGCCCTTGTTGTACGGGCGCAGCGTGGCATAGCCCCAGCCCACGGCGAAGGTGAAGACGAAGACCGCGACCACCAGGGCTTCGACGATCAGCCCCGCATCGCTGCCCTGGTCGGCGAAGAAGGAGGCGAATTCCGCTGGCACCGCCGAGCCCGCGACGAAGCGGCTGGCGACAATCAGCGCGCCGTACAGCACCACCCCGGAAATCCATGCCAGCCAACGACGGGCGTATTTCATTGCTTCGTTTCCACCTGTTTTGCAACCTTGCCGAGTCGCGATCTTGGCAGGCCTGCGGCGCTGCGTCGATCCGGTGCGGTCGATGCGGCACCGACGCGACGCTCGACAAGCCATGAGCTTTGCCGGCCGCAAGCGCCGGCGCGCGGCGATCGTCTGGATCGGCCTGGCCGCGCTGGCGCTGGCGAGCGTCGCGCTCGCGCTGGCCTGCGGCACGCGCGGCTGCACGGCGGCCGGCGTGGGCGACGCCTTGTTCGGCGCCGGCGCCGATCCGCTGGCGCGCGAGATCGTGCTGCGCCTGCGCCTGCCGCGCGCCGCCGCCGGCTTCGCGGTCGGCGGACTGCTTGCGCTCGCCGGCGCGCTGATGCAGGTGCTGCTGCGCAACCCGCTCGCCGATCCGTATGTGCTGGGGGTCTCGGGCGGCGCGGCGCTGGCCGGGATGCTGGCGCTGGCCGCCGGCGCCGGCTCGGTGGCGTTGCTCTCGGCGTCCTGGTCGGGCGCGCTGGTCTCGATCGCGGCGCTGTTCGTGCTCGGCGGCGGCGCCTTGCGCAACGCCGTGCAGGTGCGCGATCTCGGTTCTGCGCCCGATCGACTGCTGCTCACGGGCGTGATGCTCGCTTCGCTGTGGGGCGCGCTCGTCACGCTGGTGCTCGCCCTCGCGCCTGATGCGCTGCTGCGCGGCCTGTTTTTCTGGCTCGTCGGCGACCTCTCGGGCGCGCAGGCGCCGGCCGCCGCGCTGGTCGCGCTGGTCGTAGCCCTCGCGCTCGCGCTCGCGATGGCGCGTTCGCTGAACGCCTTGCTCGCGGGCGATGCGCGCGCGCAGTCGCTCGGTGTCGACGTGCCCCGGCTGCGTGCCGCGGTGTGCCTGCTCGGCGCCGGCGCCGCGGCGTTCGCCGTCACGACCGCCGGCAGCCTCGGCTTCGTGGGGCTCATCGTTCCGCACATGCTGCGTCGCGCCTGCGGCAACGACCAGCGCCTGCTGCTGCCGGCCTGCGTGCTTGGCGGCGGCGCACTCGTCGTCCTGGCCGATACCCTCGCCCGCACCATCGTCGCGCCGCGCCAGTTGCCGGTCGGCGCGATCATGGCGTTGATCGGTGTCCCGGCGTTTCTGTTCGTTCTGCTGCGCGCTCAGCGCCGCATCCGATGACCGGGTCGATCCTGCTCGAGGCGGTCGACCTCGAACTCGCCGCCGGCCCGCGCACGCTCGCGTCGGGACTGGCGCTGCGCATCGAAGCCGGTCAGTTCTGGGCCGTGGTCGGCGCAAACGGTGTCGGCAAGACGACGCTGCTCGGTGTGTTGGCCGGCCTGGCCGCTCCGCGCCGCGGGCGGGTCGAAATCGGCGGGCACGCCTTGGGCTCGCTGCGCCCCGCCGAAGCCGCCCGCCGACGCGGCTTTTTGCCGCAGCATGTCGAGGCCGCCTTCGATACCAGCGTGCTGCAGTCGGTGCTGCTGGGACGCCATCCGCACCGCCACCCCGGCGCCTGGCGGCTCTGGGAAAGCGATCGCGACGAAGCGCTGGCACGCGACGCGCTCGCACGCGTCGACCTGAAAGGTTTCGAGGACCGCGATCTATCGAGCCTGTCCGGCGGCGAGCGCCAGCGCGCGGCAATCGCTGCGCTGCTCGCGCAAGCGCCGGCGTTGTACCTGCTCGACGAGCCGCTCGCCCACCTCGACCTGCGCCATCAGCACGCCGTGATGGTTCTGCTGCACGAACTGGCCAGCGCGGGCGATTGCGCGGTCGTCGCCAGCGTCCACGACCTCTCGCTGGCGGCGCGCCACGCGACCCACGCCCTTGTCATGGCGTCGGCCGGTTGCGTCGCCGGCCTGGCCGACGCGGTGCTGACCGAAGCCACCTTGTCGGCGGCCTTCGGCCACCCCGTGCGACGGCTTTCCGACGGCGCCACGGTAGCGCTGGTCGGGCAGTGATGGGCCGCCGGCGTCGCGTCAGATGCCGACCTGGGTCACGAATTTCGTGTTGAGATAAGCCTCGATCGCTTCGCTGCCGCCTTCGGATCCGTAGCCCGAGTCCTTCATGCCACCGAAGGGCACTTCCGGCAAAGCGAGCCCGAAATGGTTGATCGACACCATGCCCGATTCGATCGCGTTGCCAATCGCCATCGCCGTCTTGAGCGACCTCGTGAAGGCGTAGGCGGCGAGGCCGAACGGCAGTCGGTTCGCTTCCGCCACCGCCTCGTCGAAGGTCTTGAACGAGCCGATCGGCGCGATCGGGCCGAACGGTTCCTCGTTCAGGATGCGCGCGCTGGCCGGCACCTCGGTCAGCACGGTCGGCTCGAAGAAATAGCCGGCGCCAGCAAGGCGCTTGCCGCCGAGCGCGAGCTTGGCGCCCTTGCCGACCGCGTCATCGACGAAGCCGAGCATGGCGTCGATGCGCCGGCTATTGGCGAGCGGGCCCATGCGCGTCTCCGCGTCCATGCCGTTGCCGACCTTGACCTTGCTTGCCGCCGCGACGAAGCTGTCGACGAAGCGGGCGAGCGCCGGCTCCTGCACCAGAAAGCGCGTTGGCGAGACGCACACCTGGCCGCAGTTGCGGAACTTGGCGCCCGCCAGCATGCGCGCCGCGGCATCGACATCGGCATCCTCGAAGACGATCGCCGGCGCGTGCCCGCCGAGCTCCATCGTGACTCGCTTCATATGCTGGCCAGCGAGCGCGGCGAGCTGCTTGCCCACCGCGGTCGAGCCGGTGAAAGTGATCTTGCGGATCACCGGGTGCGCGATCAGGTAGCTCGAAATTTCCGACGGCACGCCGAAGACCAGGTTGACCACGCCGGCCGGCACGCCGGCATCGGCGAAGACGCGGATCAACTCGGCGCAACTGGCCGGCGTTTCCTCAGGGCCTTTCAGGATCACCGAGCAGCCGGCCGCGAGCGCGGCCGAGACCTTGCGCACCGCCTGGTTGATCGGAAAGTTCCACGGCGTGAAGGCAGCGACCGGACCGACCGGCTCCTTCAGCACCATCTGCGTCACGCCCTCGGCGCGAGCCGGAACGATTCGGCCATAGGTGCGGCGGGCCTCCTCGGCGAACCAGTCCATCAGATCGGCGGCGGCGGTGGCTTCCATCTTCGCTTCCGCGAGCGGCTTGCCTTGCTCCTGCGTCATCAGCTCGCCGATCGCGGCAGCGCGCTCGCGCATCAGCTCGCCGGCCTTGCGCAGCACCTTCGAGCGTTCGAACGCCGAGACCGCGCGCCACTGCCTGAAGCCGCGGTCGGCCGCTGCGAGCGCACGGTCGAGGTCGGCGCGGTCGGCATGCGCGAGGCGAGCCATCGCCTGCCCGGTGGCGGGGTTGATGATCGGCTCGGATTTGCCGCTGGCGCCGGCGCACCACTGGCCGTCGATAAAAAGGGAGACGTCGGAGTACATGGCGATCCTTGGGGTTGCAATGGAAACGGTGCGCCATTTTCGCCGCTTCCGGGAAGCCGGGGCAGGCGCGCGGGGCAGCGCTTAAGCTCGCGTGACCCTTCCCCCACGGAGATCGAGCATGAGTCACGTCTTCCACTCCCGCGCGCTGCCCCTTTGCCGAACACTCGCGATGTTGGCCAGTGCGGCTTGGCTGGGCGGCTGCGGCGCGATGGCGCCGGGCGCCGGGTCGGGCGCCGTCGCGCGACTGGAGCCGACCCAGGGCAATGCAGCCCGCGGTGAAGTTCGCTTCGTCCCGCAAGGCGGCAAGCTCGCGGTGGCGGCGCGCGTGTCGGCCTTGAAGCCGAACCAGATGCACGGTTTTCACGTCCACGAAAAGGGCGACTGCTCGGCCGCCGATGCGACGAGCGCCGGGGGTCACTTCAATCCTGGCGCGTCGCCGCACGGCGCTCCTGGCGCGCCGCACCATGCCGGAGATATGCCGTCTCTCACCGCCGACGCGCAAGGCAACGCGCAGGCGAGCTTCACGATCGACGGCAGCCTTGCCGGCGATGCGGCGACGGCATTCGCCGGAAAGGCCGTGATCGTGCACGCCATGCCCGACGACTATGCGACGCAGCCGACCGGCAATTCCGGCGCCCGCATCGCCTGCGGCGTGATCCGCATGCCGTAGGCACGAGCCAACGAAAAACGACACGCCGTGGCGTGTCGTTGGAGGTGCGAAGCGAAGGCAGAATTATTTGCCGTCGCGGTCCGAGTCGCCCGGAATGGCGCGCTCGACCGTATCGCTGACGCGGTGCCACGAGTCCTTGACGGCGTGCTTGGCGCGATCCCACTCGAGGCTGGATGTGCCCCTGGCGGAATCCCAGCGTTGCGACAACGCCGGCTCGACTTCATCGAAGCTGCGCCCGTTGTTCACACCGAACTGATCGACGCCGTAGCGATAGGCCGGGCCGTAGTCGTCGTAGGTCGCGCCATCGGTCACGTAGGGACGATCGACATAGTTCTCTTCCCAGTACGCGTTCTCGGCAGTGGGGTCGATCGATTCGGCGATGCCCTTGCCGGCGAAGGCGCCGGCGACTGCGCCGACTGCGGCGCCGATGATCGTGCCCACGGGGCCGACCACAGTACCCGCTGCTGCACCTGCGGCCAAGCCGCCGGCCACCGCGCCGAGACCGGTTCCGATCGGGTGCGAGCCGGGAGCGCCTGTCAGCGGATCGCGATTGGCATCTCGGTCGGTGGTGGTGGTGGTATTAACGATGCGTGTGTCGTTGTTCATGGATTTTCCTTTCCAGTTGATGCTGCTTCAGCGAGGCGCTGGCCTTGCCATGACGGAAGCCCTGACGGGCCTGGCTTGCTCTGATGAGGTCTCTTGCTGGCTTGGGATTGCGAGAGACTTCGTGGACTTCGCTGCCCACGTGGTGATTGAAGCGAAGCCGTGTCGGCGTGCCCATCGGAGCGCTGCGCTAGCCGCCGTAGGACATCGATTACCGGATCGCGCCGGCCTCGTGGAGCCCTGGGCGATGGTGCTCGCACGCCGACGCCGCGGCACCGGGGCGGCCTGCGCAGCGGCTTGCGAGCTTGCGTCGAGAAAGCCAAGCGCGCGCCGCTCACGCGCCAGGCGCGGCCCGTCATGCGTCGCACGCGCTGGCCGGTGCGTGCCCGGGCTGCCGTGCATGAAGCGGTCGAGCACCACCGGATGCACGTACGCCCCGGGGGCATACCGAGACGGTATTGCCGAGCCGCAGCGCAACCGTGCGGATGGCGGCGCTGGCGAGCCGGCGCGCTTCGGTCAGGCTTGTCGCCCGCTGCTTCGACAGCGGCTCGAGCGCATCGACGGTCGCATGCCAGATGCGGAAATCCTTGGCGGTGAAATCGCTGCCGGTCGCGTTGCGCAGGCAGTCGTTGACGTCGGCCGAGCCGACGCTGCGCGCCACGCCGTCGGCATCGATGTGCTGGAACAGCACCTGCCCCGGCAGGTGGACACAGCTGCGCACCCGCCGCGCGACCCGCGGGTCGGTCACTTCGACGCGATGCAGCACGCCGCTCTTGCCACGAAACGCGAGGCCCAGCGTTTCGCCGTCGACGCTGGCGTGCCGATTGCGCAGCGTCGTCAGTCCGTAAGACCGGTTGCTGCGGGCATATTCGTCAGTGCCGATGCGCATGCAGGTCGTGTCGAGCAGGCGCACGATGGCCGCGCTGACGCGCCCTTTGCGCAGGTCGTGCGCGGCCACATCGTGCTCGACCCGCGCGCGCAGGCGGGACAGCGCGCGGCCGAAATCGAGCATGCGCTCGAACTTGGTGGCATCGCGCTCGCTGCGTCAATGCGGGTGGTAGGGATACTGCTTGCGACCGCGCGCGTCGCGCCCGGTCGCCTGCAGATTGCCGTTGGCGGCGGCGCAGATCCACACGTCCTCGTAGGCCAGTGGAATGACGAGGCTGCCCGTGAGCTGACGCAGGTCGCGCAAGGGACGGCCTGCGCTGTCGACATACCGAAACCCCCGCCGGTGGCGCAGGCGGCGGACGCCATCGACGGCGTCGCTGACGTACACCAGGCCGGGCGGGGCGGGCGGCGCGGACGGCATCGGGAGATCCGTGGGAGCTGGAGAATGCCTTGCACCGGCGAATGCAGGCCAGTCGGCGTCGGAATCGCCCTAAGCGCAGGGGCGCCACTAGAATCCGCGCCGAACCCTCCACGCCCTGCCACCCTCCGCCGTGTTCCTTTCGTCATGAGTTCCGATTTCATCCTGCAGACGAAAGCGCTCACCAAGGAGTTCAAGGGCTTCGTCGCGGTCGACAAGGTCGATCTGCGCGTCACGCGCGGCCACATCCATGCGC
Organism: Burkholderiaceae bacterium; assembly: GCA_039920165.1. Taxonomy (GTDB): domain Bacteria; phylum Pseudomonadota; class Gammaproteobacteria; order Burkholderiales; family Burkholderiaceae_C; genus JBDSEG01. The sequence continues at coordinate 3,507 of JBDSEG010000189.1, read as the reverse complement.
TGATAGGCCCGAACGGCGCCGGCAAGACGACCTGCTTCAACCTGCTCACGAAATTTCTGGTCCCGACCTCGGGCAGCATCCTTTTCAACGGCATCGATATCACGGCCGAGTCGTCGGCCCACATCGCGCGACGCGGCATCGTCCGTTCGTTCCAGATCTCGGCCGTCTTCCCGCACCTGTCGGTGCTCGAGAACGTGCGCGTCGCGCTGCAACGCAGCCTCGGAACATCGTTTCACTTCTGGAAGCCCGAATCGAGCCTGCATGCGCTGGATGCGCGTGCGCTCGAACTGCTCGAGGCGGTCGATCTGCGCGACGCCGCCGGCGAGGTGACGGTCGAGCTGAGCTACGGGCGAAAGCGCGCGCTCGAGATCGCGACCACGCTGGCGATGGAGCCCGAGCTGATGCTGCTCGACGAGCCGACCCAGGGCATGGGGCTCGAAGATGTCGACCGCATCCGCCAGTTGATCAAGAAGGTCGCGGCGAACCGGACCGTTTTGATGGTCGAACACAACATGGGTGTGGTGGCAAGCATCGCCGACACGATCACCGTGCTGCAGCGCGGCGCCATCCTGGCCGAGGGGCCTTACGCCGAGGTCTCGAAGAACCCGGCGGTGGTCGAGGCCTATATGGGCAGCGCGACGGTCGAGTTGCAGGGCGCGAACTGAGGTGGCGGCCGTTCCCTACCTCGAAGTGAATGGCCTGCACGCCTGGTATGGCGAATCTCACGTGCTGCACGGGGTCGATTTCAGCGTCGCCGAGGGCGAGGTCGTGACCCTGCTCGGGCGCAATGGTGCCGGGCGGACGAGCACGCTGCGCGCCATCCTGGGACTGACCGGCCGCCGTCAGGGCTCGGTGCGGGTGCGCGGGCAGGAGGTGATCGGGCTGTCGACCCACCGCATCGCGCGCCTGGGTATCGGTTACTGCCCGGAAGAGCGCGGCATCTTCTCCAGCCTGTCGGCCGAGGAGAACCTTCTGCTGCCACCGACGCTGGCCCCAGGCGGCATGGGCGTCGAGCAGATCTACGCGATGTTTCCGAACCTGCGCGAGCGTGCCTCGAGCCAGGGCACGCGCCTGTCGGGCGGAGAACAGCAGATGCTGGCGGTCGCGCGCGTCCTGCGCACCGGCGCCAGGCTGCTGCTGCTCGACGAGATCTCCGAGGGCCTCGCGCCGGTCATCGTGCAAAAGCTCGCCGAGGTCGTGCTCAGCCTGCGCAGTCAGGGCTACACCATCGTGATGGTCGAGCAGAATTTTCATTTCGCCGCGCCGCTGGCCGACCGCTTCCTGGTCATGGAGCACGGCCGCATTCTTCAGGACTTCACCCAATCGCAACTGCCCGGACGGATGGATGAACTCCGTACGTACCTGGGCGTGTGACCCCTTGCCGGCATCCGTCGGTGTCTTAGCCTCTCAGGAGCGTCTACCGTTATGAAACTCAATCTCACCGCCGCCGCGCTGTCGATGGCCGGCTTCTTCACCGCCTTCGGCGTTGCCGCTCCCGCGCAGGCGCAGATTTCGGGGGACACGATCAAGATCGGCTTCATCACCGACATGTCGGGCCTGTACGCCGACATCGACGGCCCGGCCGGCGCCGAGGCGATCAAGATGGCGATCGCCGACATGGGCGGCGCGATCAACGGCAAGAAGATCGAGCTGCTGGTGGCCGACCACCAGAACAAGGCCGACATCGCCGCCACCAAGGCACGCGAATGGTTCGACACGCAGGGCGTGGACATGCTGATCGGTGGTACCAGCTCGGGCACCAACCTGGCCATGGCCAAGGTCGCGGACCAGAAGAAGAAGCCGTTCATCTCGGTCGGCGCTGCGACCTCCGCGCTGACCAACGACCAATGCAATGCCTACACCGTGCACTGGGCCTACGACACCGTGGCGCTGGCCAAGGGCACCGGCAACGCCGTCGTCAAGTCGGGCGGCAAGAGCTGGTACTTCCTGACCGCAGACTATGCATTCGGCCAGCAGTTGCAGGACGATACGTCGGCGGTGGTGAAGGCCGCCGGCGGCACCATCGTCGGCTCGGTCAAGCATCCGCTCTCGGCAAGCGACTTCTCTTCGTTCATGCTGCAGGCGCAGGGCAGCAAGGCGCAGATCCTCGGCCTGGCCAACGCCGGCGGCGACACCATCAATTCGATCAAGGCGGCCAACGAGTTCGGCGTGACCAAGACGATGAAGCTGGCCGGCCTGCTGATGTTCATCAACGACATCCACGCGCTGGGTCTGAAGGCGACGCAGGGCATGTATTTGACCGACAGCTGGTACTGGAACCGTGATGCCGATGCGCGCGCCTGGAGCCGCAAGTTCTTCGAGAAGGTCAAGCGCATGCCTTCGTCGATCCAGGCGGGCGACTACTCGGCCGCACTGCAGTACCTGAGCGCGGTCAAGGCGACCGGAACCGACGACGCCGACAAGGTGCTCGCGCACATGAAGAAGACCAAGGTCAACGACATCTTCGCCAAGGGCGGTTTCATCCGCGGCGACGGCCTGATGGTGCACGACATGTACCTGATGCAGGTCAAGACGCCGGCCGAGTCGACCGAGCCGTGGGACTACTACAAGATCGCCCAGACCTTCAAGGGCGAGGAAGCCTGGACGCCCAAGGCAGAGACCAAGTGCGCTCTCTGGAAGTGATGGCTTAACTGCCATCTGACCTGCCGCGGCCTGCGGGCCGCGGCGCTCAGCACGCCCAACCCCCATGGACATCTTCGGCATCCCGATCCAGGCCTTCCTCGGTCAGTTGCTGCTCGGCCTCGTCAACGGCTCGTTCTATGCGTTGCTGAGCCTGGGGCTGGCGGTGATCTTCGGCCTGCTGGGCATCGTCAATTTCGCCCATGGCGCGCTCTACATGATCGGTGCCTATGTCGCTTGGATCGGCATGGAGCGCTTCGGCATCAACTTCTGGTTCTCACTGGTGCTGGCGCCTCTGGTGGTCGGTCTGCTGGGCGTCGTGATCGAGCGCATGCTGCTGCGCCATCTGTACAAGATCGACCCGATTTACGGCCTCCTGCTCACCTTCGGCTTGGCACTCATCGCCGAGGGCATCTTTCGCGACCAGTTCGGCGTCTCGGGCCAGAGCTATCCGGTGCCCGAACTGCTGCAGGGCGCGACCAACCTCGGCTTCATGATCCTGCCCAACTATCGCGGCTTCATCGTCTTCGCCTCGCTGGCGATTTGCCTGGGGACGTGGTTCGTGATCGAGAAGACGCGCCTCGGCGCGACACTGCGCGCGGGCACCGAGAACCCTGCGCTGGTGCAGGCCTTCGGCATCAATGTGCCGCTGCTGGTCATGCTGACCTACGCCGGCGGCGCCGGCCTGGCCGCGCTGGCCGGCGTGCTGGCTGCGCCGGTGATCCAGGTCACGCCCCTGATGGGCAGCAACCTGATCATCGTCGTCTTCGCCGTGGTCGTCATCGGTGGCATGGGTTCGATCCTCGGTTCGATCCTGACGGGCCTGGCACTCGGCCTCATCGAAGGTCTGACCAAGGTGTTCTACCC
>JBDSEG010000188.1:0-10740 GCA_039920165.1 Burkholderiaceae bacterium | reverse complement strand
CATCACGCGAGCATCGGTGCGGCACGCGGTGATCGTGCTGCGCGACGAAGACAAGCCGTCGGCACGGGCGCAGTTCCGCACGCCATTGGTCTTCTCGGTGCATGAGGCCAAAGGGCTGGAGTACCCGCATGTGCTGTTGCTGGGCATTGTCTCGGGCCAGCGCGCGGCCTATGCCGAGGTCTGCGACGGTGTCGCCACGCAAGACCTCGAACGCGACGAGCTCGAGTACCGGCGCGCCCGGGACAAGAGCGACAAGGCGCTCGAGTTGTACAAGTTCTATGTCAATGCTCTGTACGTGGCGATGACACGGGCCGTCGACAGCCTGACGATCATCGAATCCGACACCGGTCATCCGCTACTGGACCTTCTCGGCCTGAAGGTCGGCGTAGCCCAAGACGCGCCGGCACAGGCATCCACCAAAGAGGAATGGGCGCAGGAAGCGCGCAAGCTCGAGCTGCAGTGCAAGGAAGAGCAGGCACGCGCCATCCGCGACACCTTCCTGCAAGCCAAGCCGGTGCGGTGGACCCCTTGGAGTCGCCAACTCATCGAAGACCTGGCGCCCAGGGCATTGGATCGCAGCAACCCAAGCGCCAAACAAAAGCAGGTGCTGATGGACTATGCGCTCTGGCACGGTCAGCAGGCCTGGGTGGAGCAGCTCGCGCGCGCCGGCTTCCCGCCGGCGCGTAGTCTCGCGCCCGAGGGTGACTTCGGCTGGATCGGCGAATCAGCGATGCTGGGCGTGCAACTGCCCGACTGGAAGTGGCAGCAAGATCTGTCGCTGCGCACGGTGGCCGCATTACGGCAGCGTCATCTGCAGGCCTACGGCGCGAAGAACTTCAAGGACGTTCTGCGGCTGTGTGATGCCCATGGCGTCGACCATTTGACGCCGGTGGGTGGCACGCCCTTGATGCTGGCCGCACGTGCCGGCAATGCTGCGCTGGTGGATGCGCTGCTGGATAAGGGCGCGCATCCGAACACCGAAGACGAATTCGGGCACAGCGCCTGGCAGCAGGCCGTCAACAGGGCGATCGATGACCCTGCCTTTGCCAAATCGGCACTGGCACAACTGTTCGAGCGCATCGCGCCGGCGGGTATCGACGTGCAGGTCGATGGCCGATTGGTACGCGTCGAGCATCATCAAGGCGAATATTGGGTGCTCACGCTGATGCTGGCCGGGCTGAAGACGCAGTGGTCGCATTGCGCGGCAAGGGCTCACCCGGCCTGGAAGTACGGGCAGGGGTTCTTCGCCGAGCAATTGCACCAGGCGCTCGAGAGCCTGCCGGTTCATCTGTGGAAGGACATCCGACGCAAGCGCACCTACGTCAACCAGGTGCTGGCGCGCGCCGAAGTCGACAGCAGCTACAAGCCGGCGCGCAAGCTCTGGGCGCGCACGCGCACTGGGCACTACCTGCCCAACCCAGGCATGCAGCTTCGCCAGCGCGAAGGCTGGGGCCCGGTGTACGACGCGCTGGCCCTGGAATGGGTTGATCGAGGCAGCGGCAACGAGAGCCCGTACCGCACGCGGCCGGCTGCAGCGGTGGCGCGATTGCTTGATCGTATGGCGGGCGTGGCGGGAGATCTCTTCTGAAGGCCCAGGGCAGGCTTGCAGGACGGACCAACCGTGCATTGCATACCCACCGTGGCCTCCAATGGCCAGGTGTGGCTTGTCGTCACGTCACCCACGGAAATGCCATGCTGCAAGACCGCACGAGTGTCTGCATTCGGGTGCCCGCTCACCGCACCTCGGATCGACGCGGTGACTGCCTGAATCCGACCCATAGAATAGGAGTCCCCGCCAAAAGTAAAGAGCAGACGTTCGACAGTGCGTTGCAGACCCGCGTCTCAGACTGCCGCCATTGCGCCAGTGACCCAAGCGGCGATCGCGTCTGGGCTACGAAACTCGTCGACGGAGCGGGCGGGCACCGCAGCGTGATGCTCGTTCCAGAGTTTTGACAGCGAGCTGCCCGGGCCGACCTCGAGCACGCAGCGCGGCCGGCGCTGGGCGATCGACTCCATGCAGCGGGACCAGCGCACTGGTTGCGCAAGTTGTCCGGTCAACGCGGATCGAATTGCTTCCTCGCCGCGTACTGCCGCGCCGGTGAGGTTACACACCAACGTCGCGCGGGGCCGCATGAAGGGCACGGCTCCGGCGCGCTGCGCGAAGTCAGCCACGGCCGCGGCCATCCAGGGCGTGTGCGAGGCCAGTTGCACGGCAAGGCGCTTGCAGCGATAGCCGGCATCGGAAAGCTCGAGCGTTACATGGTCGAGCGTAGACGAGAGCCCGCCCAGCACTCGGATGTCGACTGCCAGTTCGATCGCCACCGCCAAGCCATGCCGGAGACAGGCCTGCGCGATAGCCTCGTCGCCGTGGCCTGACACCGCAAGCAGGCCGGTGTCGTTGCCGGCCACGCTGCGCTCCATCGCATCGGCACGCTCGCGCGCCAGCGCGAAGGCCGCATCGATGTCGAACACACCTGCAGCACTGAACGCGGGCAGTTCGCCGACGCTGTAGCCGGCGACCACCGACGGCGGCGGCAGCCGCTCGATCAGGCACCGCCATGCGGCGAGGCCCAGGCCGGTGAGCAGGCACTGCGCAACGCGGTTCTGGGTGGCCCAGGCCTCGTCGCGCAAGCGCGCTCGCCAGTCGCAGCCGAGTTGTTCTTCCACCAGCTTCAGCGTCGCTGCGGCCTCCGGGCGCCCGTCGAGCCACGCCAACATCGCGGGATGCTGAGTACCCTGGCCAGGAAAAAGCAGTGCCAGGCTCATGCCGGGGTACACAAGCGCTGCGCCCAGCATGCCGCGGACAGCAGGTCGGCCGCACCGCCCGGCGAGAGGCGGCGCCTGACGAATTCGCGATGCACATGGCGCGCGTGTTCGAGGCCGTCGGGCCGACCGGCGCCGCCGGCGCGCAGGTAGTCACGCGCGGCGCGTTGCGCAAAGCGAAGCCCGGCCAGCCCGCCGCGGTGCGCGAGGTTGGTGTCGTCGAGCACAGCGATGGTGTGGAACAGCGCGTCAACGCGCGCCTGCCGTGGTGCCGCGCCGCGCGAGGTGGCGGCCCGAAGGACGGGCAGCGTGGTCTCGAACAGGACGGGAAAGCCGCGCGCGGCCTCGACGCTGGCGCCGTTCAAGCCCAGACTCCGCACAACGACCGCCCCGTTGGATGGCCTGGTCTGCATCGCTCGCTGCTGCAGCGAGTCTCCCCAGCGGTCAATGAGCGTTCGGCGGATCGCGGCCGCCTGCAAGTCCGCGCCATGTGCGATCAGGTTCCCGGCACTGGCGCACAACAAGCCCAAGGAGAAAATCCCGCCGCGATGGGTATTGATGCCCGCCGTGGCGCGTAGCATGCGCGTCTCTGCCTCAATGCCAGAATGCTCGAGCGCCGAGAAATGCGCGTCGGAGGCGCCCAGCGCGGCCAAGCGCGCAAAGCTGTGGCGCAGCGCGAAGAGGCTACGCATGAAGGTGCGCGCGTCCATGTCGCCATGACTGCCGCTGTCAAGCAAAGACACCAGACCTGGCTTGGGCTCGAGCGCCAGTTCATCGTACAGCGCCGCGACGGCCGCGCGGCCGACGCGTAGTACTTCTGCAGCGGCCCCTGCCGGCCAGCAAGCGATGCCAACGCCGTGGACCGAGTGGGTTCGGGCGTTCATGCGGCCACCGCCCAGGCGTCCCCCTTCTCTAAAGACGCGCCGCGAAGATTCTTGACGAGCAGCTGCGTCGTGCCGCCCGCTCGCCACTCCGCCCACTCGCGCCAAGCGACAGCGCGGTGGTGGGCGAAAACCAGCTCGCCGTCGAGCCGCGGCGCGCTGAATGACACGCGCTTCAGCAGCGCGACAGCCGCGTCGGCTTGGCGCGGCGAATCGACGGCCACGAGCAGGTCGATGTCGGAGCCGTCGCGCAGGCAGGCCAGGCCGGTCAGTTGCTGCCAGCCGTGGCTGCCATAGACACGGGTCACGGTCCCCAGCGAGTCAAGGGCGATGCACAAAGCGGTCCAGTCGGTGAGCGTCTGGATAGGCAGCAGCGCCGAGATGTCGCGGGCGTACGGGAATTGTCCGCTTTGCCGCACGTCCGCAACCCGCGCTTCGACGAACAGCCTGCGGCGGCCCCAGCACAACGGTGCGGCAACGCCAAGTACCAACGTTTCGTCGGCGAGGTGCCCCGACCATCCGTGCGGCTGGCGAGTGACCACCAGCGGCAGATTCTGCTCCGCCCAATGTTGCAAACACTCCAGCGCCTGTGTGTCCCACGCAGCCGCTTCGGTGGACGCCGCCAGCACCCGCTGCCACGCTAGAGCGTCGAGCCAGACGAGCTGGTGGCGCTGCAGCGGTGTCATCGCGATACCGACCGGCTCAGGCCGCAAGCACCTGCTCGACCACGGCGGCAGCCAAGGTGCGGCCACCTCGCGCGCGCCCGTCTTCGGCGCGGCGGTCGTCGCGCGGTGTGTGGGCCAGCGCATGGCGCAAGCAGGCGGCCAGGTCGCCCTCCCACAGCGAACGCACACCGCCCATGCGCACATAGTTCTGGACCCCGGGCGCGAATACCGGGTTGGTGATCGACAGCCGGGTGAGGAAGTCCTCCGACAGCTTGGTTACACGCGCCATGGCAGGGATACGCATCACTCGGATCTCGGCCTCGGGCAGCGCGTAGCAGGCGTCGGCGATCAGGCCCGAGGTGATGAATCCACCTGACAGGGCCTGGTCATAGACGAGGCCGATCACCCGGTGGTCACGCCGGCGCGCCAGGTCGATGCAGCAGCCGAGGTGCGCCATCGCGCGGTTGATGCCCAGCAACTCGTCGTGACGGCGCAATTGCTGGCCCTGGGTATCGATCAGCAGCAGGATCGGGCGCCCTGGGTGCTGCGCGACGGTGTCCAGCACCACGCGCGCCTGGCGCAGCGCCAGCGCGAAACCGATCGGTGCGTGGTTTGTGCTCCCGACGACGGCGATACAGCCGCCGTCAATTCGCGCCGTGCCGCTGAGAAAATCGCCATCGGCACGGATGTCGTGCGCATCGCCGAACAGGCGCTCGACCAGGTCGGTCCAGATCACGTTGTCACCTCGTCGTGCGGGCGCAGCGCTCGCACCTGCGCGGCGTCCATGTCGGGCACGGCGTCGGCATTCGCGATGCCGATTCGCTGCCAGAGTGCCACCGCATCACCGGGTTCAGCGGCTTGGGCGGCGTCGCACATGCGTTGTGTCAGCAGCGCGTGCTCCGCGTGGAGCGCCTCGGCGTCGAGCGGCCTGCCGGCCGACAGAGCGCGGATCGCAGCAGCGCGAAAGGCCGCCACGTCGTCGTCGATGAGCTGGTCGCAGTCGCCGAGCAAGTAGCGGTGCTTGCCGCCGGTGGTGCGCCAGACCAGCGCGCGGTCACGCGAGTCGAATTCCTCGACGCCGTGCGAGGCCTCGATGACTTCGGGCCCCGACATCGCCAAGCGCCCGATGTCGCTCATCACGACATGATCGGCGCAGCGCGCCACCAGCCCCATGCCGCCGAAACAGCCGTTGGCGCCGCCGATCAACACCACCACCGGCATGCCGGCGTTGCGCACATCGAGCAGTGCGCGCATCACTTCACTGACGGCGATCAGCCCGGCGTTGGCTTCGTGCAGCCGCACGCCGCCGGATTCGGCCAGCAGCACCACGGCCGCGGGGCGGTCGCGCAGTGCACGCCTGAACAGGCCCACCAGTTTCGCCCCGTGCACCTCGCCGACGCCACCACCCATGAACTCGCCTTCCTGTGCAGCGACGAAGACGCCGCATCCATCGAGCCGCGCCGTGCCGATCGCCACACCGTCGTCAAAGGCCGCCGGCACCCCGAGCTGCGCCAGGTGCGGGCTCATCACGCGGGCGGCCGGCGGCAGCCATTCGGTGAAGCTGCCTTCGTCGAAGAGCAAGGCAATGCGCTCACGCGCCGAGCATTCCGCGAAACTGATACGAGCGCAGAGGTTCATGCGATCTCCGCCGCCGCCTGTGCCAGGCGCAGGCTTACCACGGCCGGGGTGGCGCCCATGTCGTGGATCGATACCACCACGCCGGCCAGCGAGTGGCGCTCGTGGAAATCACGGAACACCGCCTCCCAGATACTGCCGAACCCCCGTGCGGAGGTCTGCACGGTGAAGCGGCAAACCGAGTCGCTGGCGGGTTCGAGCATCACCTCGAGGTTGCCCGACCCGACCACGCCAACGAGCACGGTCGCAAAGTCTCCGGCCGGCTTGGCGCCGGCGAATTCGAAAGTCAGGGTTTCCAGGCCCGGGGCGATGGTCATGATGTCCTCACCAGTTTCTGAAGCGCCCGGGCGGCGCGTAAAGGCCGCCCGAGGCATCGACCAGATCGCGCATCGAGCGCGCGGCCAGCAAGTTGCGGGTGGCCTGGCGCGGGTCGATGCCGAGGTCCGCGGGGCGTTGGATCACGCCGCGGTCGCGCAGGTTCTCGACCATGCGCCGGTCGCGGCCGAGACCGACCGCGGTGTAGCCTGCGACGCCGCGAACCGCCTGCTCGCGTTCTTCGTCGGTGCGGCACAGCAGCAGGTTGGCGATGCCTTCCTCGGTCAGGACGTGGCTGACATCGTCGCCGTAGATCATGATCGGCGGCAGGGGCATCTTGGCCTGCTCGGCGAGCGTCCACGCGTCGAGCGTCTCGACGAAAGCCGGCTGCATGTGTTCGCGAAAGGTCTCGACCATCTGCACGACGAGCTTCTGTCCGCGCGGCGTGCCACGCGCACCGGCGAGGCCACGGCGCGACTGCTCGCCGGCCTTGAGCCACGCGGCGCTTCCGTGCCGGCGGCCGCGCGCGTCGGCACCCATGTTCGGCGCGCCGCCGAAGCCAGCGATGCGGCCGAGCGTCGCGGTGCTGCTGTTGCCGGCGAGGTCGATCTGCAGCGTGCTGCCGATGAAGAGGTCGCACGCGTAGTGCCCGGCGGCCTGGCAGAACGCGCGGTTGCTGCGCATCGAGCCGTCGGGCCCGGTGAAGAAGACGTCGGACCGCGCGCGAATGTAGTCCTCCATCCCAAGCTCCGACCCGAACGAGTACACCGACTCGACCCAGCCGGCCTCGATCGCCGGAATCAGTGCCGGGTGCGGGTTCAGCGCCCAGTGGCTGGCGATCTTGCCTTTGAGCCCGAGCGACTCGCCGTAGGTCGGCAGCAGCAGCTCGATCGCCGCGGTGTCGAAGCCGATGCCGTGGTTGAGCCGCTGCACCCCATATTCGGCGTAGATGCCCTTGATAGCGATCATCGCCATCAACACCTGGATCTCGCTGATTTGCGCCGGGTCGCGCGTGAACAGCGGTTCGATGAAGTGCGGTTGGGGACTGCGAACCACGAAGTCGACCCAACCGGCCGGCACGTCGACCCGCGGCACGGTGTCGACGATCTCGTTGACCTGCGCGATGACGATGCCGCTCCTGAACGCGGTCGCTTCGACGATCGCCGGCGTGTCCTCGGTGTTCGCGCCGGTGTAGAGGTTGCCTTCGCGGTCGGCCGACTGCGCGCAAATCAGCGCGACCTTCGGCGTGAGGTCGACGAAATAGCGCGCGAACAGTTCCAGGTAGGTGTGGATCGCGCCGATCTGCAACTGCCCGGCCGACACCATCTGCGCGAGCCGGCCGCTCTGCGGACCCGAGAACGAGAAGTCGAGCCGGCTCGCGATGCCGTTGTCGAAGACGTCGAGGTGTTCGGGCAGCGCCAGCACAGACTGCACCATGTGCAGGTTGTGCACCACCGCCGGGTCGAGCGAACACAGCGCACCAGCGAGGAAGTCCGCCTGCTTCTGGTTGTTGCCTTCCAGGCAGACTCGGTCGCCAGATTCGATCACCGCGGTGAGTAACGCACCGATCTGCTCCGCGGCGACGTGCTTGCCGATGGCCAGCGGCGCTGCCCGCTCAAGTCGCTGCCGCCGGCTGTCTGCGTCCAGGTGCCAGTTCTTCATTTCGAAGTCCGCCAACACACATCCAACCAAGCCGACGCCGCGGAATCCGCTCCGCCGAGCCGCTGGCCTCCCTCCCCCGGCACGGGGAGGCTCCGAAGGCGCTTCGCGGGGGGCTCGTTCAACCCATCACCTGCTGCGGCAACCATGTCGCGATGCCGGGGAAGAAGCACAGGATGATGATCGCCGCCACCATGCACAGCATGAACGGGAACGCGCCCTTCAGGATCGTCGGCAGCCGCACGTCCGGCGTGATGCCGTTGATGACGAACAGGTTCAAACCGACCGGCGGCGTGATCAGCCCGAGTTCCATGTTGATCGTCAGGATCACGCCGAACCAGATGGGATCGAACCCGGCCGACGTGATGATCGGCATCAGGATCGGCGTCGTCATCAGGATGATCGCGGCAGGCGGCAGGAAACACCCCGCGACGAGCAACAGCAGGTTGATGGCCGCCAGGATGACCCACCGGTTGGCCTGCATGTCGCCGATCGACTGCGCGACCGCCTGCGTGACCTGCAGCGACGACATCATGTAGCCGAACAGGATCGACGTGCCGATGATCAACAGCAGCATCCCCGATTCGCGCAGCCCGTCGCGCAGGATGCTCCACAGCTCGGCCGGCTTCCAGACCCGGTAAATGCCGACCACCATCAGCAGCGTCAGCATTGCGCCGACACCGGCCGCCTCAGATGGCGTCGCGATGCCGCCGTACAACGCATAGACCACGCCGATGATCACCGCGATGAACGGGATCAGTTTCGGCAGCAGTTCGAGCTTTTCCTTCATCGAATAGATGCGGTCGCTGTCGACGAGCTTGGTGCCGCGCTTCCAGCTCAGGAACAGCGCCCACGCCATGAACAGCACGACCAGCATCAGCCCGGGCAGGATGCCGGCGATGAACAGACGGCCGATCGACGTCTCCGACGCGATGCCGTAAAGGATCATCGTCACGCTGGGCGGGATCAGGATGCCGAGCGTGCCGCCCGCAGCGATAGCGCCGGTCGCAAGGTCGGCGTCATAACCGCGCTTGCGCATCTCGGGGATGCCCATCTTGCCGATCGCAGCGCAGGTCGCCGGAGATGAACCGGTCAGCGCCGAGAACAGCGCGCAGGCGCCGATGTTGCTGATGACCAGCGACCCCGGCACCTTGTGCAGCCAGCGCGAAAGCGCTTCGTAGAGGTCGCTGCCGGCGCGCGAAGACGCGACCGCCGCGCCCATGATGACGAACATCGGCAGCGAAACGAGCGTGAAGTCGTTCAGACCGGAGAAGATCGTCTCGGGCAGGAAGTGCACGCTGTTCCAGCCGTCGAAGGCGACCATGAAGAGCAGCGCGACGGCGCCCAGACCGAACGCGATCGGCAGCCCGGTGGCGAGCACCGCAACGGTGACAACGAAGATCAGCATGCCGATGGTCAAGGGACTCATGAGGCCTCCCGAAGGGGTTCTGCGGCACCCGGCGCGGCGGCACACCCGCCCGGGTGTGCGACGTCACGCGACTTCACAGCTTGTCCTCGTGCGACAGCCCGAACGGCAGCTGGCGTCGGACCGCGACGAGATACATCTCGGCGATGATCTCCATGCACAGCAGCGCCAGGCCGACCGGCACCGAAAGGTACGAGATCCAGACCCGCGGCTGCCAGATCGACGGCGTTGTCTGGCCGCTGACGAAGGTGTCGTACCACCACGGCGTCGCGCCCCACAGGAAGAACAGGCAGAACGCCAGCGCGATCGCCATGCCGATAAAGTGCAGCGCCCGCCTTGCCGGCTGCCCGACCATCAGCGGAACAATGTCGACCGCCACATGGCCCTTCGTGATCAGGATATAAGGCGCGCCGAGGAAGGTGGCCGAGATGATCGCGAAGGTCACGAACTCGGTCTGCCAGATTGACGACTGCCCGAGCACCGCGCGGATAAAGACCATCTGGCAGATGATCGCGATCGACAGCAGGATCAGCCCGGCTGCGAAGACCCCGAACGCCCGCGAGGCGAACCGGATCGCCGCGACCCAGCCGGGAACGTCGTCGTCGACGGTGGCGGCACTACTTGACACTGAGCGCTTTCTCGATCAGCTCCTTGCCGCCCGGGACTTTTTCGGCAAAGATCTTGTACGAGGTCTTCTGCGCGATGGCGCGCCACTGCTCGTATTCCGGGTCGGTCAGCGTGATGACTTCGACCTTGTTCTTCTTGAACGCCTCGACCATCTCGTCGTCGAGCTTCTTCGATTCCGATTCGAAGTAGGCCTCGGCCTTCCTGCCAGCATCGGTCAGCGTCTTCTTCTGCGCGTCGTTCATCTTGTCCCAGCTGCGCTTGGAGATCAGCACCGGCTCGTACATGAACCACAAGCCGTTTTCACCGGGCGCCGTGATGCACTTGAGTTGCTCGTACAGGCGATACGAGACGAAGCTGCCCGAAGACGTGTCCGTCGCGGTGGCCACGCCCTGCTGCAGCGCGTTGTAGGTCTCGCTCGACGGGATCGAGACGATCGACGCGCCGGCGCCAGCCCACATCTGCGCGAAGGTTGCGCCGGCCGAGCGGAACTTCGTGCCGGCGACGTCCTCAGCCTTGCGCAGGCATTTGTCCTTGCCGCCGAAGGCACCGGCGAGCCATGCGTCGGCGATAACGCGCACGCCACCCTTCTCGATGATGGCCTTGATGTCCTTCATGAACGCCGAGTCGTTGATGCGGCGTGCGTGCGCATGGCTTTTGACCAGACCGGGCATCAGGGTGGCGCCAAACTGCGGGTGAAAGCCCGACGCATAGTCGAGCGGGAAGGACGTCATGTCGATCTGGCCTGTCAGCATGGCCTTCCACTGCTCTT
>JBDSEG010000187.1:0-13575 GCA_039920165.1 Burkholderiaceae bacterium | reverse complement strand
GGCCACGACGGGCATGTGGCGATGCTGCTCGCGGCGGCGCGCATCCTGATGCAGTTCCGCGCCGAGCTGAACGGCGCGGTGAAGCTGTGCTTTCAGCAGGCCGAGGAGCAGGGCGGCGGCACGGCCGAGCTGCTGGAGCATCTGGCCGCGTTCCCGATACGCGGCGCGTTCGCGATCCACCTGTGGTCGGAGATCGCGAGTGGCCGGGTCTGCGCACAGGCCGGCGCGCGCATGGCGGCCTGCGACAACTTCGAGATCGTGATCGACGGCATCGGCTGTCACGGCGCCACGCCGCAGCGCGGCGTCGATCCGATCGTTGCCGCCGCCGCGCTGGTGGGCCATGCGTCCACGCTGATGACGCGCGAGATCGATCCGGCGCACGCGGCGGCACTGACCTTCGGCAAGTTCCAGAGTGGCCACGCGGCCAACGTGATCCCCGAGCGTGCGTTGCTCGCGGGCAGCCTGCGCACCACCGACAAGTCCGATCAAGCGCACCTGCACGCGGCCCTGCACCGGATGGTCGAGGCGACCGCCGCCACCTTCCGGGTGCGCGCCGAACTGACGATCCGGCGCGGCGGGCCGATGCTGATCAACGAGCCGCGCAGCAGCGCGCTGGCGGCACGCTGCGTCACGGGCCTGTTCGGTGCCGCGAGCCTGATCGATTTCCCCGCGTTGATGGTTTCCGAGAACTTCGGCGATTTCCTGGACCGCTACCCAGGCATGCTGGCGCTAGTCGGCGCGGGCAGCGAACGCTGCGGCGCGACGTTCCCGCACCACCATCCCGAGTTCAACATCGACGAGGACGCGTTGTCGATGGGCGCGGCACTGCACGCCGAGTACGCGCTGCGAGCGCTGGCCGACGCCACCGGGGCCGACAGCGCGCCGGGCTGGTAGCGCTCAAGGCGAGACGCGAGGGATGCTGGTGTTGCGCCGACTGACGCACGAACGTGTCGCCTGCGCGCGCGCCGCAGGTTTCACATCAGCCCGTCGAACGGCAGCACGTCCACCGGCTCGCCGGGTTCGACATTGCCCTGTTCGTGGTGCAGCACAACCAGCCCGTTTGCTTCGCTCATGCTGCGCAGAATTCCCGAGCCCTGCGAGCCGGTGATGCGGACCTGCCACTCGCCGGTGTTGCCCGAGCGGGTCACGATGGCACGCTGGTATTCGGTTCGGCCGGGCTTCTTGCGGATGCCTTCGATGCTCGTCGCGCGCAGCAGCGGCAGCGGCTCGACGGTGCTGCCGGCCATCGCCAGCAGCGCGTCGCGCACCAGCGCATAGAAGGTGACCATCACCGCCACCGGGTTGCCGGGCAGACCGAACAGGATCGCGCCTGCACGGCCGTCTTCGCCCGCCGTTGTTGAAGCAATGCGGCCGATCGCCATCGGCCGGCCCGGGCGCATCGCGATGCGCCAGAAGAGCACGTCGCCGATTGCGGCCATCACCGCCTTGGTGTGGTCGGCCTCGCCGACGCTCACGCCGCCCGATGTGATGACCGCATCGGCATTCGATGCCGCGCTGCGGAAGGCCGCTTCCAGCGCGACCGGGTCGTCGCGCACGACCCCCATGTCGAGCGTGTCGACGCCGAGCCGCTGCAGCATGGCCCATAGCGTATAGCGGTTGCTGTCGTAGACGCAGCCGGCGTCGAGCGTTTCGCCGATCGAGCGCAGTTCGCTGCCGGTGGAAAAGAAGGCGACCCGCAGGCGCCGGTGCACCGGCACCTCGGCCTGGCCGAGCGATGCGAGCAGTCCGAGATCCGCCGGGCGCAGCACGCGGCCGGCGCGCAGCGCGACCTCGCCGCGCGCCAGATCCTCGCCCGCCAGGCGCCGGTTGTCGCCCGATCGCAGCACGCCCTCAGGAAACGTGATGGCGTCGCCGGCGACGCTCGTGAACTCCTGCGGCACGACGGTATCGAGCCCGGCCGGCATCACCGCGCCGGTCATGATGCGAACGCACTGGCCGGCGGCGACGAAGCCCACGAACTCCTGGCCGGCGAGGCCGCGCCCGATCTGCTGCAAGGTGGTCGGGCCGACGGCTGCGAGGTCGAGCCCGCGCAAGGCATAGCCGTCCATCGCCGAGTTGTCGTGTGGCGGAACATCGATCGGCGAGACGATGTCGCGCGCCAACGTGCGGCCGAGCGCGCTGCGCAGCGCGAGCATCTCGACCGCGTCGATGCGCGGAACGAGCTTGTCGATGAAGGCGCGCGCCGCGTCGATGCTGAGCGCATTCGGGTCGTAGCCGGCGACGCACGAGGCGATTTCGGCGAGGCTCGCGGGCATCGTCATGCCGCTCCCCCGAGCCGGTGCAACTCGTCCAGCGTATTCGCATTGGCAAACGCCTGCGCATCGTCGAAGGTCACTTCGATGCAGCGGTGCAAGGCGGTCCAGCGGTCGATCTTGCGCTGGCCCTCGTGGGTGAAGCGGACCAGACTTTCCATCACCTCGGCTTTCATCAGGCAGAACACCGGCTGCACCTGAAATGCGCCGTTCTCATGCGTTGCCGCCATCGCGATCTCGGCGCCTGCGGCCTCGAGCCCGGCCGCCAGGCGTGCCACCAGGTCGAGCGGGAAGAGGGGCGAATCGCAGGGCACGCTGACGAGATAGGGCGTCTCGCAGCGCTCGAGGCCAGTCAGAAAGCCGGCCAGCGGCCCGGCGTAGTCGGGCAGCGTATCGGGCCACACCGGGACGCCCATGGATTCGTAAGCGCCGAGGTTGCGGTTGGCATTGACCATCACCTCGCCGACCTGCGGCGCCAGGCGCATCAGCGCGTGGGTGGCGAGCGACATGCCGCGCCAAGTCTGCAAGCCCTTGTCGACGCCGCCCATCCTGCTCCCACGGCCGCCGGCGAGGATGAGTCCGGTGATCTGCGCTGCGTCGATCATGGATGGGCCCGCAGTCAGTTGCGCGCGGCGTTCGGAAAGAACAGCTGCTCGCCGCCGATCCGGAAACTCGCGATCACGGCCTGGCCGTCGTTCGAGACCAGCCAGTCGGCGAAGGCCTGGCCCATCTCGCGCTTGACGTGCGGGTGCTTCGCCGGGTTGACCAGCATCACGGCGTAGGGGTTGAACAGCCTGGCGTCGCCCTCGACCATCACCGCCATGCCGGTGCGGTTCTTGAACGAGAGCCAGGTGCCGCGGTCGGCCAGCACATAGGCGTCGCTGCTGGCCGCGATATTGAGCGCCGGGCCCATCCCGCAACCGCAGGCGCGGTAATCGAATCGACGGGCCGCAGATTTGACCATCGGGTCGTCGATGCCGGCCGCCTTCCAGTAGCGCAATTCGGCGGCATGGGTTCCGCTCTTGTCGCCGCGCGAGACGAGTACCGATCGCGAGGCGGCGAGCTTGTTCAGTGCCGTCGCGATGTCCTTGCCCTTGACCCCGGCCGGGTCGGCAGCCGGACCGACCAGCACGAAATCGTTGTACATGACGGGCCGACGTTCGATGCCGAAGCCCTCGGCGACGAATTTCTCCTCGGCAGCGGGGTCATGGACGAGCACCACGTCGGCATCGCCGCGCCGCGCCATGTCGAGCGCCTGGCCGGTGCCCAGCGCCACCACACGCACGTCGATGCCGCTCGCCTTCCTGAAAGCCGGCAGCAGGTGCGCGAACAGGCCCGACTGTTCGGTGCTGGTGGTCGAGGCGACGACGATGAAGCGCTCTTGCGCCAGCAGCGGAGCAGCCAGCAGCGCGAGAAAGGCCACCACCCATCCGCGCCACACGAGTCCCAGCGAGCGGTTCATCCCATGTCCCATGTCAAACGCCCTTTCAGAAAGAGTTCGGCGCGATCGTCGACGTGCTCGGTGAAGAACGCCTGCGTCGGCGCATCGGCATGGATTTCACCACGGTCGATGTAGACCACGCGCGTTGCCAGCCGTTTCGCCTGGCCGAGGTTGTGCGTGCTCATGACGAGCGTCATGCCGGACTGCGCGAAGCGCGCCAGCATGGCCTCGATCTCGTTTTTTGCCGAGGGGTCGAGGTTGGCCGTCGGTTCGTCCAGAAATAGCAGTTGGGGGCGCACCGCCCAGGCCCGCGCCAGCGCCAGGCGCTGTTGCTGCCCGCCCGAAAGTGCGCGCGCCGGGCGGTCGCGCAGGGCGCTCAGGCCGCATTCGGCGAGCGCCGCGTCGGCACGCGCTCGACGCTCGCTGCGCGACAGCCGCGGCACGCCCGACGCACCGCTCAGCCGCAGCGCGAGCAGCAGGTTGTTCCACACCGAAAGGCGCAGCATGAACGGGCGCTGGAACACCATTGCCTGCGCCGTCGCGCCGGCGTCCAGGGTGCGCGTGCCGGTTCCGATGACGAGGCCGTGCAGCGCACGCAGCAAGGTCGTCTTGCCCGATCCGTTGGGGCCGACGAGGGCGATGAAATCGCCGCGCCGCACCTGCAGCTCGACGCCGCGCAGCGCCTGCACCGCACCGAAGCGAACGCCGAAATCCGAGAGCGTCAGCACGGTTTCGGTCATGGCGTCGACACCAGGGTCGATCGGGTGCGCTGGGCGAGCGCGATGGCGGCGTTGATGAGTGCCACCACGCCGATCAGCACCAGCCCGAGGGCCAGCGCGAGCGGCAGATCGCCCTTGCTCGTCTCGAGCGCGATCGTCGTCGTGATGACGCGCGTCAGCCCGTCGATATTGCCGCCGACGATCATCACCGCGCCGACTTCCGAGATCGCGCGGCCGAATGCCGTCAGCAGCACCGTCAGCAACGCCCAGCGCTCATGCAGCAGCATCAGCGCCGCCGCGGTGAAGGGTCGCGCGCCCATCGAACGCAGCGGGTCGGCGGCTTCGCGCAGGCCGTCGGCGACGAGCTGGCGCGTGAGCGCCGTCACGACCGGCAGCACCAGCACGGTCTGCGCCATCACCATCGCGCTCGGCGTGAAGAGCAGGCCCCACGATCCGAGCGGCCCGCTGCGCGACAGCAGCAGATAGACGACCAACCCGACGACGACCGAGGGCAGGGCGAGCAGCGTATTCAGTGCGGCGACCAGCACGCGTCGACCCGGAAAAGACGTGACCGCGAGCCAGGCGCCGGCCGCCGTGCCGATGAGCGCGCCGATCGCGCACGCGCTGCCACTCACCGCGAGCGTGAGCGCGACGATGCGCAGCAGACCGGGGTCGGCCTGGCGCAGCAGATCGAAAGCGGTCTGCACGCTTTGCGCGAAGTCGCCCATGCGTGGAGGGCCTTAGACGGAAGCCGCCAGCGGTAGGTTGAGCAGCAGGTTCTGCGGCTTCAGGCGCAGCACGCCCTCCTCGTTCATCGCGAGACCGAGGTAGACCGGCTTGCCGGCCAAGTCGGCCTGCATCTCGCGCGGCTCGGCGAAGTCGAGGCGGAACAGGCCGAGCAGGCGGCGCATGCGCGCTGGCTCGACCTCGCGGCCCTCGTACAGGTCGTCGAGCAGGCTCGAGGCCTGGGCATCGAGGCCGAGGTGCCAGCGCCAGGCTGGATCGTCAATCTTCTGCCGCGGCACGATGCGAACCTGCACGCCGAGAAAGTGGGCGACCCAGCGTTCGAGCACGCGAGCCAGCGCGGCCAGCCCCGAATGGCTGCGTCGCGTCGTGAAGAGCAGGCCATGGCCGACCTCGGTGACGGTCTCGTGACCGAGATCGAACGCATAGCCGTGGCGGTCGCCCGCCAGCCAGTAGGCAGCGACGTTGTCGGGGCCGAGCACTGGTAGCTGCGCGGTCTTGAGCGGCGTCTTGTTCTGCACCAGCAACCGACCCAGATCGCCGAACCCGGCGGTCTCGTTCATCAGCTCGGCGTGCTGCGCGTCGGCGCACAGCACCTGACCGTCGTGCAGCGAGACACGTTGCGGGCGAAACAGAAGCTCGCCCGCACGCAGCTCGAAGGCATCTTCGCTGTCGCGCAGCAGGTTATGGACGAGCGCGTGGACCACGAGGTCGATGAACAGCGGCGGGATCGCGACTCGCCGGCTGCGAATCAGCGTGAGGTACCAGGCCTCGAGCGATCCGGCGGCCAGCAGCGCATCGCGAAAGGCGAAGAAGTGCGCATAGTTCTCGCGCACATCGGCGTCGCGCAGCGCGCGCAGTTCGCCCGCCGCGACCGGCCTTGAAGGCTCGGCGGCGAGCCCAGCATGCAGCGCTCGTTCGGCCCGGCAGGAACCGTCTTCGGGCGCGAGTTCGGGCCGCGCCAGAAAGCCGCGCAGATAGGCGTCGGTGGGGACGAGCCAGCCGCGCTCGTTCGCGCGCAAATGTCGCAGGCCGCTGGCCGGCCAGAAATCTTGCATCGCGGAATTATCCGGGCCCCGACGTCCCTCTACCGGGCACCTACACTGCGCGCACTTTGGAAGCAGCCGGGGCGCGATGAAGGTGATCGGTTTTTGCGGCTATTCGGGGGCGGGCAAGACGACGCTCGTCGAGCAGCTCATCGAGCGCCTGCGCCTGGCCGGCCAGCGCGTCAGCGTGGTTAAGCACGCGCACCACGATTTCGATATCGACCAAGAGGGCAAGGACTCGTGGCGGCACCGGCAGGCCGGCGCCTACGAAGTCGTCATCGCATCGAACCGGCGCCTCGCGCTGATCCGCGAATACGAGGTCGCGGCCGACCCCGGCGTCGACGCGCTGATCGCCGAGCTGTCCGATTGCGATTGGGCGCTCATCGAGGGCTTCAAGCATTCGCCGCTGCTCAAGATCGAGGTGTGGCGCGCGGCGACCGGTCGGCGCGCCGCGTATCCCGAAGATCCGTTCGTGGTGGCGGTGTGCACCGACAGTCCCGACGAACTGCCGGTCGCGACGGGATTGCCCGTCCTCGACCTCAACGATGCCGATGCGGTGGCGGCTTTCCTGTTGTCGGACCCGGCGCGCTACGACTACCTGGCGCCGATGCTTCGCCCCTGAGGCTTTCGATCGCGTCAGGCGATCCGTGCGAGATCGCGCAGCACGGCCGGCCCGGCGCGGCGCTGCATCTCGTCTTGCAACGGCCGGTTCCAGCCCAGCATGAAAAGCGTCTGCGCGGTCAGGAAGAGCGGTCCGGCCGACGGGGTGGCGAAATCGTCGACGAAGGCGGCACGCTGGCCTTCGTACACATGGCCGATCCACTGCACCAGCATGCCGAGCAGCAGCAGGGTCAGGCTCCAGGCGAGCCAGATGCCGGTCGTCGCCTGGGCCATCGGGTGCGCCAGGGCGATCAACACGCCGACCGCCGCCCCGGTGCAAAGAGTGAGCGCGACCGGCCCGCTGCGCGCGAGGTAGACCGCGACCAGAAGCGCCAGGCCGATCCACGCCATGCTGAGTTCGTGGCCGGCAAAGGCGAAGCGCGCCCGCGCGAGCAGCGAACCGACCGCGAATACAACCAGCGGCACGCCGACGAAGTGGCTTGCGATATTGCGCCGGTCGCGGTGGTCGCGCGCGTAGTGGATCAACAGGTCGGTGGCGTTTCGCATTCTCTGCTCCCGCGGTACAGCGTGCCCGCCATTCCAACAGCAATCCGCGCGCCGGGCAAGCCACTGAAGTCAAGGTGCGATCCACGCCCCGTCGCCCCGACCGGCCCGCCGGCACCGGCAACGCTGCCCCGGCCGCCGTTGATGCAGATCAAACTGCCGGACAGGGTGCGCCGTTAACTTTTGGACGTCACTTCGGAGCGCCCCATGGTCCAACGAATCCTTGTTCCGCTCGACGGCAGCGATACCGCCCAGCTCGGCCTCGCCGAGGCGATTGCCCTGGCCAAACCGTTGAAGGCCAGCCTGGTGCTCATGACCGTCGTGGATGACGCCTGGCTCGTCGAGATCGCCACCTTGTCGAACACCGAGACTTTGCGCAGCGAGGCTCGGCGTTTCGCCGAAGAATTGCTGGCGCAGGCCAAGGCCAGCACGGCACTGCACGATCTGCAGGTTTCGACCATCCTGCGCGAAGTCATCGGCGCTCGTCCGTCCGAAGCCATCGTCGAGGTGGCGCGCGCCGAGCGTTGCGACCTGATCGTGATGGGCACCCACGGGCGCAAAGGCATTGGCCGGCTTGTTCTCGGCAGCGAGGCGACCGCCGTGGTCCAGGCCAGCCCGGTGCCGGTCATGCTGGTGCGAATCGCGCGCCCGCCGGCTTGATCAAGCCGGCCGCTGGTCGGCCGGCGCGTCGGCGGGGTGCTGCCTACAATCGGCGCCTTTGTCGAGGCCGGCGCGCGTGAGCATCAAGAGCGACAAGTGGATTCGCCGCATGGCCCAGCAGCACGGGATGATCGAGCCGTTCGAGCCGGGCCAGGTCCGCGTCGGCGCCGACGGCGGCAAGATCGTCAGCTACGGCACCAGCAGCTACGGCTACGACATCCGCTGCGCGCCCGAATTCAAGGTCTTCACGAACGTCTACAGCACGGTCGTCGACCCGAAGAATTTCGACGAGAAGAGCTTCGTCGATATCGAGGCGCCGGTGTGCGTGATCCCGCCCAACAGCTTCGCTTTGGCGCGCACGTTGGAATATTTCCGCATCCCCCGCAACGTGCTGACGATCTGCCTGGGAAAGAGCACCTACGCGCGTTGCGGAATCATCGTCAACGTGACCCCGTTCGAGCCCGAGTGGGAAGGCTATGTCACGCTCGAGTTCAGCAACACGACGCCTCTGCCGGCCAAGATCTACGCGGGCGAAGGCTGCGCGCAGGTGATCTTCTTCGAGAGCGACGAGGTCTGCGAGACGAGCTACAAGGACCGCGGTGGGAAATACCAGGGGCAGCAGGGGGTGACGTTGCCGAAGGCGTGACGGCGGATCGAAGCAGCGACAGCCTCGGCGTCGCCGCCGTCCCGCATCGAGGAACGTGGTCAATCGAAGGCCGATAATCACCCATCTGATGGGTCGCGTGGAAGCCCTCGCAACTCCGCGAGGAGAAGACTCACGTCTCAGTCGCCGAGCAGGAGCCGCGCATGCATACCTTTCTCTCCAACAATCGCGACGAGCTGATCACGCGATGCAAGACCAAGGTGGCCCAGCGACCCCGGCGCTCCGCCACCGAACAGCAACTGGCCAACGGCGTGCCGCTGTTCCTCGACCAGTTGATCCGCACGCTCGAGGCCGAGGACGACGACGACGGTTCGAAAAGCATGCGCATTTCGGGACCCTCGGGCGGCGATACGCTCAACCTGTCGGAAATGGGCGTCACCGCGGCGGCGCACGGCAAGCAGTTGCTCGTCCTCGGCTATTCGGTCGATCAGGTGGTCCACGACTACGGCGACCTCTGCCAGGCGATCACCGACCTGGCGTTCGAGCGCGATGCACCCTTCGCCATCGGCGAATTCCGGACCCTGAACCGCTGCCTGGACAACGCCATTGCCGATGCGGTCACCGAATTCAGTTTCCAGCGCGATACGAACCTGGCGCGGCAGCAGAACGTCGACGAGAACCAGCGCACGGGCTTTCTGGCGCACGAGCTGCGCAATGCGCTGACCACGGCGACCCTGGCGCTGCGCGCCCTCGAACTCGGCAGCATGACGGTCAGCGGCGCGACCGGCAACGTGCTCAAGCGCAGCCTGGCGTCGCTGGGCACGTTGATCACACAGTCGCTTGCCGAAGTGCGACTCGTCGCGGGCGAGCAGCCCGACCTGTACTCGCTCGAAGCGATCGTCATGGACGCCCACAGCGCGGCCCAACTCGATGCGACTGCCGCCGGATGCCCCTTCGTGGCGGCGCTGGTGGACCCGATCCTGGCGGTGAAGGCGGATCGCGAGCGCCTGCTCGGCGCGCTTGCCAACCTGCTTCAGAACGCGTTCAAGTTCACCCACGCGCACACCCAAGTCACGCTGACCGCCTATGCCTTCGGCCCGAACATCCTGATCGAGATCGCCGACCACTGCGGCGGGTTGCCGCCCGGCCTCGCCGATAAGCTGTTCACGCCCTTCACACAGCGCAACGAGGACCGGTCGGGTCTGGGCCTGGGCCTGTCCATCGCGCGTCAAAGCGTCGAGGCCGACGCCGGAACGTTGACCGTGCGCGATGTGCCGGGCACCGGCTGCATCTTCACGGTGTCCCTGCCGCGCTACACCTTGCAATAGGGGCCGAGGGAGCGCGGTGCCGATGCTCCGGCGCAATAAGGGCGGGACGGTCGGGGTGGTGAAGGTGACGAGCCTGACCCCGGCACTGGTCACAACGGTTGGGGCTGCTTCGTTCCCGACCTGACCCGGTTGGCCGCGCTTCCATGCGGGGAGGCCCGTCGCGTGCGATTGTAGGGTGCTGCGGTATTTCCACCCTCTTCACAGACGGGAGACGGAGTTCAGGCGGGTCATCGCAGCTGCAGCGCGTCGCCCTCGAATTCGATTCCCAGCGGCTCGATGACGAGGCGCTTCGGACCCGACTCGACGCGGCCGGCGACGATCGCTTCGACGCCGGCGGCGCGTGCCACATCCACGCAGCGCTGCGCATCGCCAGCCGCCACGAAGAGCGCGAAGCCTGCGCCCATGTTGAAGGTGCCGTAGGCCTCTCGGTCGTCCTGCGCGGCGTGCTGCTGGATGAACTTCAGCACCGGCGGCACGGGCGGGATGCGGTCGATACGGTAGGCCAGGTCGGCCGGATGGCGCAGCAGCTTGCGCCAGCCGTGACCGGTGATATTGGCGCTGTAGTGCGGCACGATTCCGGCCTTCCACAGCGCTTCGGTCACCGGCGAATAAAGCGTGGTGGGCTCGAGCAGCGCGGCGCCGTAGGTCTGATCCACACCGCCCGTTTCGACCGGCGTGAGATAGCCGAGCGGAAGCCTTTCGACGAGCTTGCGCGCGAGGCTCAGGCCATTCGCGTGGATGCCGCTGGCCGCGAGCAGCACAATCGCATCGCCGGGCGCGAGGCGCTCGCCGAGCGACAGGCGCGACTTGGGGTTGACGAGGCCCGTGCAGCTCGCGGCGAGGTCGATCCGGCCGTCGGCGACGATGCCGGCGAGGGCCGGCGTCTCGCCGCCGCCCCAGGCGACCGAACAGAGGTCGCAGGCGCGCTTCCAGCCCGCTATCAGCGCCTGCGCGCGCCGTGCGTCGGCGAACCAGTCGGAGCCGCCCGCGGCCCAGTAGGCCTGGACGACGAGCGGCGTCGCGCCGACCGTGATGAGGTCGTTGACGGCCATCGCGATGGTGTCCTGCGCGATCGCGTCGTAGTAGCTCGTGCCGGTCAGGCGCTGCATCTCGTCGGCGACCAGCGCCTTCGAGCCCAGGCATTCGACGATGCTCGCGAGATAGAACGGACCGATATCGACCACATACGCCGACTCGCCGCGCGAGGCCGCGACCTCGGCAAAGCCGTGACCGCCGAGGTGCGCCGCCGTGCCGGCCGCGGCGCGCTGTGCGGCGACTTTGAGCGGGTCGATCAGGTGGTAGTCGACCCCGGCCTGCTCGTAGTTGAGCGGGGCGGCGGAAGGGTTCGGACCGGCGGCGTCGCTCATGGGCAGGGGCGGGGAAAGGGGTGGCGGAGGCGAGCGGATTATCCCGGCAGTGGACCGGGGCGCCGGGGGGTCGCTCGTAGAATCGACGCCATGTCGTATCTGGTCCTGGCCCGCAAATACCGCTCGCGCAATTTCCAGACGCTGGTCGGCCAGGAACATGTGGTGCAGGCGCTGTCGAACGCGCTGACGAACCAGCGGCTGCACCACGCGTATCTCTTCACCGGAACGCGCGGCGTGGGCAAGACGAGCATCGCGCGCATCCTCGCCAAATCGCTCAATTGCACCGGCGCCGACGGGCAGGGCGGGATCACGGCGCAGCCGTGTGGCGTGTGCGATGCGTGCCGCGAGATCGACGCCGGCCGCTTCGTCGATTACGTCGAGCTCGACGCGGCCTCGAACCGCGGCGTCGACGAGATCACCCAACTGCTCGACCAGGCGGTCTACAAGCCGGTGCTCGGCCGCTTCAAGGTCTACATGATCGACGAAGTCCACATGCTGTCGACGACCGCGTTCAACGCGATGTTGAAGACGCTCGAGGAGCCGCCCGACTACCTCAAATTCGTGCTCGCCACGACCGACCCGCAGAAGGTTCCGCCGACCGTGCTGTCGCGCTGCCTGCAGTTCAACCTGCGGCCGATGGCGCCGCAGACCGTGCAGGCGCACCTGGCCGACGTACTGGCGCAGGAAGGCCTCGAGGCCGAGCCCGGCGCGCTGCGCCTGCTCGCGCGCGCCGCCCGCGGATCGATGCGCGACGGTCTCTCGCTCACCGATCAGGCGATCGCTTTCGGTGCCGGTCGTATCGATGAAGCGCAGGTGCGCCAGATGCTCGGCAGCGTCGACCGCAGCCACGCGCTGCGGCTGGTGCAGGCGCTGGGCGCACGCGACGGCGCGGCGCTGATCGCGGCGGTCGACGGGTTGCGCGCGCTCGGTCTGTCGGCCGCCGCCGCGCTCGAGGAAATGGCCGCGCTGCTGCAACAGGCAGCGGTGCTGCAGGCGGTTCCCGATGCCGCCGATCCCGAGGACGGCGATGCCGGCACGCTGGCCGATGTGGCGCAGCGTTTCGCGGCCGACGAGTTGCAACTGCTGTACAGCATCGTCCTGCACGGTCGCGCCGAGATCGCGCTCGCGCCCGACGACTACAGCGGCATGGTGATGGTGCTGCTGCGCTGGCTCGCCTTTGCGCCGGCAGACGCCAAGGCCGTAGGCAGCACGGCCGCGGTCGGTTCGGGCGCCGAACCCGTGGCCGCGGCGGCGCGCCCGCCGCCGGCCCGAACGCCGTCGCCGACGCCCGCACGCGCGCTGGCCCCGCCCGCGGTCGTCACCGCGGCGCCGAGTTTGCGGGCCGAGCTGCGCGCGGCCGAACCGCCGCCGCCGTGGCTGGAGGCGGCCGATGCGCCGCCGTCGTCACGCCAGGAGGCCGAACGGGCGCCGATACAGAAGACGGAGCCACCGCCGCCGTCGGCGGCCGAAGCCGCGCTCGGCGACCGCTGGTCCGGCCTGGTCGCCCGTTTGGTCGATGGCGGCAGCATCGCCGCGCTGGTGCGCGAACTGGCCTGGCAGGCGCAGTGCGTGGAGTTCGATGCGGGCGCGTCGCCGCAACGCATCCGGCTGCGCGTCGAGCGCGAGATGCTGCGCAACCCGGTGCACGTCGACAAGCTGCAGGCAGCGCTGTCTGAACTGTTGAGGGAGCCGGTGCGCGTCGAGGTCGTGCCCGGACCGGCGCGCGATACCCCGGCCGAGCGCGACGCCGCCCAGCGTGCGCGCCGCCAGGCCGAAGCCGAGCAGGCGATCCATGCCGATCCGCTGGTGCGCTCTCTGATGGCGCAGTACACGACCGCGCGCATCGTTCCCGGCTCGGTCAAGCCGGTTTGAGATTCAAAGGATTTCCAAGGAGAAGCAACGATGATGAAGGGTCAACTCGCCGGCCTCATGAAGCAGGCGCAGGCGATGCAGGACAACCTCAAGAAGGCGCAGGATGAACTCGCCTCGATCGAGGTCGAAGGGCAGTCGGGGGCAGGGCTCGTGAAGGTGACGATGACCTGCAAGCACGACGTGAAGCGGATCGCGATCGACCCGAGCCTGCTGGCCGAAGACAAGGACATGCTGGAAGACCTGGTGGCCGCGGCGTTCAACGACGGCGTGCGCCGCGCCGAGGAAGTGAGCCAGGAGAAGATGGGCAAGCTCACCGCCGGCATGCCTTTGCCGCCCGGCATGAAGTTGCCTTTCTAG
>JBDSEG010000186.1:0-5830 GCA_039920165.1 Burkholderiaceae bacterium | reverse complement strand
CCATCCTCGACATCGGCGGCGTGCTGGCAGAGGCCTGGCGGCGCTGGCGCGCGCCGATCGCCGCGCCCGTGGCAGAGCAGGAGGACTGGCAGCGCATGCACACCGGGCGCCTGGTGGCCTGGATCGTCTTCTGGGGCGCGGTGCTGACCTGGGTCGGCGCGAGCGTTCTGCACCAGCCGCTGCGCTTCATCGCAGTCGCCATCGCGCTGGTCTTCGTGTTCGCGCTCGTCAACGGCATCTGCGCCGGCATCAGCGACTCGGCGCCGATCTCGTCAGCCTTCGTTACCGCGGTGGTGCTGATGGCCGCGCTCGGGCTGAAGGACGCGACCGTCGGGCTGATGGCCGGCGGCATCCTGCTCGTCGCGTGCAGCGTCGCGTCCGACATGCAGCAAGATCGCTCGACCGGCTGGCGCCTGGGAACGCCGCGCGTCATCCAGTTCCGCTTCCAGGTGTTGGGCCTGGCGGTCGGGGCCTTGCTCTCGGTCGGCTTCGCGCGCCTGTTCATGACCGCCTACCCGGTGCTGGCGCTCGACCAGACCGTGATGCAGGCGAGCGAGCAGCCCGGCCAGTGGGTCTCGGCGATGACCTACAAGCTCGTCGGGGCGCTGCGCAGCCTGACCGACGACAAGCCGTACCAGCGCACCGCGATCGTGCTCGGCATCGCCATCGGTTTCGCGGTTCAGCTGCTGCGCAAGTTCCTGTTCGACAGTGCCGCCTGGCACCGCTTCAAGAGTGGCGGGCATGTCGGCGGTGCGAGCGATTTCGTGCTCGACGCGATCGTGCTGCCATCGCCGTACGCGTATTCGTTCGGCACCTTCTTCGGTATCGCGACTTCGTTCTGGTTCGCGCTCGGCGGCGTGATCGCGAGCGTCGCCGGCTGGTGGGACCGGTACAGCGGCGCGGCGGCGCGGCGCGACCCGCGTCTCGCTTCGGACATGAGCACCGTCTCGCTGATCGGCGGTGGACTCATCGCGGGCGATGCGCTCGCCGCGCTTGGGCTCGGTGTGGCGGGATTGCTGGGGACTCTGGCGGGGTGAGGTGAGGGGTAACGGTCGAACGCGGGTTCAGCGACCGCCCTGCTCGAACGGCAAGCCTTCGGCGCGCCAGCGCAGCATGCCGCCGGCCAGATTCGCCACCTGTGCATAGCCCGATTTTTGCAGCAGCACCGTGGCCTGCGCCGAACGGGCGCCCGAGCGGCAGACCATCACCACCGGGCGCGCCGGATCGATCTCGGCGCTGCGCGCGCCGAGATCGGCCAGCGGCACCAGCCGCGCGCCGGGGATGTGGCCGAGGCCGCCGCCGAACTCGGATGGCTCGCGCACGTCGATGACCTGCAGCCCGGCACCGCCATTGCCTGCGAGGCATTCCTCGAGTGCCGCGGGCTGGATCTCCCACATGCCGCTGAAGGTGAAGGTCAGCGGCGCCCAGGACGGGTCCTGCATCGACCCGACGGCCTGCTCCGGCTGGCCGCAACGCAGGTTGGCCGGCACGGCGATGTCCATCAGCTTGGGATGCGGCAGGCCGAGGTTGTTCATGTAGCCGGTGAAGTCCGCTTCGTCGACATCGCCGCCCAGGCGCGGGTTGTAGCGCTTCTCCTCGGCCACGCTCGTCACCGTGAGGCCGCGGTAATCGTGCGCCGGGTACAGCAGACAGCCCGGCTGCAGCGAAAGGATCTGCTCGCGCACCGACCGGTACAGCCGCCCGGGGCTGCCCTGCTGGAAGTCGGTGCGACACAGCCGCGGATCAGCAGGCTGTCGCCGGTGAAGGCCATCGTCTCGTCGTCGAGCACGTAGGTGACACAGCCGTCGGTGTGCCCGGGCGTGGCACGCACGTCGATATGCCGGGCGCCAAATGCCACCCGGTCGCCGTGCTTCAACAGCCGATCGGCGTGGCTCGCCGCCGACGCCTGCGACACCATGATGCGGCTGCCGGTCGCCTGCTTGACCATCCAGGCGCCCGTCACGTGGTCGGCGTGCACATGGGTGTCGAGCGTGGCGATCGGGCGCAGGCCGAGTTCGCGCAGCAGCGCGGTGTCGCGCCGCACCTGCTCGAAAACCGGGTCAATCAGCAACGCCTCGCCGGACGCCGAATCGCCGAGCAGATAGGTGTAAGTGGAGGACGGCGGGTCGAACAGCTGTCGGAAGACGAGCATGGATCTCTCCGAGATAGGGCTGACCACGGAGCCGGCAAACGATCAGCGCAGCCCGTCCACCGCTGCCACCCCGGTCGCCGCGAAATCGGTGAAGACGCCGTCGACGCCGAGCGACATGTAGTACTGCATCTCGGCCTTCGGGTCGGTGAAACCGTAGCCGCTGGCATCGTTGCGGAAGGTCCAGGTGTGCACCAGCAGGCCGCGCGCGTGCGCCGCCTCGATCACGCCGGTGCTGCCGTCGACGCGGCGGTCGTTGATGGTGATGCGGCCGTCGCCGTTGCGGTCGACGCCGTCGGCCACCGTCTTCACGAGGTAGGGCTTCCACGGGCCGATGCCGCTCGCGTAGGTCTTGACGAAATCGAGGCCGGTATTTGTCAGCAGGTCGGAGAACAGGCGCGGGTCGCCCTTGACGACGAAGTCGTACGGCTGCCGGTAGGGCGCGACGAGCGACATCGAGCCGTCGGCATTCACGTCGTCGGCATCGACGAGCTGGATCAGCTTGATGCTCGTCTTGGTGTGCAGATACTGCAGGTTCGAGACCTCGAACGACTGAATGAAGACTGGCGCGTCCACCGTATTGCCGTAGGCCGCATGCAGCTTGGCGACGAGCGCATCCTCGATCACGTTGGCGCCGAAGATACCGGCCATATAGGTCGAGTGCTTGATCTCGGGATAGATGCCCACCGTGCGGTTGGCCGCCTTGGCGAGCGTGATGATCTCGTCGAGGGTAGGGATCTTGTAAAGCCCGTTGAACTGCTGCGGCCGCGAGGCGCCGGCCTGTACCGCGCCGAGCGTCTTGATCTCGGCCAAGGTGAAGTCGTTGGCGAAGTAGGCGGTGGTCGAGACGCCGTCGAGCAGCCGGGTGCGCATGCGGCTGGCCGGAAACTTGGTCGCGACGTTGGTCGTGCCATCGAGCACCGGCTCGTGGCGCGCGATAAGCACGCGGTCGGAAGTCATGACAAGGTCGGGCTCAATGAAATCGGCGCCCTGGTCGATCGCGAGTTGGTAGCCCTCGATCGTATGTTCGGGCAGCGACCCGGCCGAGCCGCGGTGGCCGATGACGAGTGGCGCATTGCCGCTCAGGGTGGCGAAATCGCTTCCGCCGCCGCAGGCGGCGAGAACTGCCGCGAGTCCGAATCCGACCAACCATTTCTTGTTCATTCGTGTCTCCTGATTCGATGGGTAAAAGGGCGCGGCGACCGCGTCTCAGGCTTCGTACGCCGATATCGGCGGGCAGGTGCAGAAGAGATTGCGGTCGCCGAAAACATTGTCCACCCGGGCCACGGGCGGCCAGTATTTGGCCTGCCGCAGCGCGGCGACCGGATAGGCCGCCTGTTCGCGCGTGTAGGGATGCGGCCAGTCGGTCTTCAGCAGCGCCTGCGCGGTGTGCGGCGCATTTTTCAGCGGGTTGTCGTCGCGCGGCCATTCGCCCGCCTCGACCTTTGCGATCTCGGCACGGATCGCGATCATGGCGTCGCAGAAGCGGTCCAGCTCGGCCAGCGACTCGCTTTCAGTCGGCTCGACCATCAGCGTTCCCGGCACCGGAAAGCTCAGCGTCGGTGCGTGAAAGCCGTAGTCGATCAAGCGCTTGGCGACATCTTCGGCGCTGATGCCTTCGGCCCGGCCGGTCGCCTCCTTGAGCGGGCGCAGATCGAGGATGCATTCGTGCGCGACGCCGCCGCCGCGGATGCCTTCGACATTGCCGCTGTAGTGGATGTCGTAGTGGCCGCACAGGCGTGCGGCGATGTAGTTGGCCGAAAGGATGGCGGTCTCGGTCGCTGCGGTGAGCCCGCCGGCGCCCATCATGCGCATATACATCCAGCTGATCGGCAGCACCGCCGCATTGCCGAGCGGCGCGGCCGAGACGGCGCCGACGCGGCGATCCTCGGCGGCTGGCCCGGCGCTGCCGGTCGATTGCTCGTAGGCACGATGCGCCGGCAGAAAAGCGACCAGGTCGGCGACGACGCAGGTCGGTCCCACGCCGGGCCCGCCGCCGCCGTGCGGAATGCAGAAGGTCTTGTGCAGGTTGAGATGGCTCACGTCGCCGCCGAATTCCCCCGGCGCTGCAACGCCGACCATCGCATTCATGTTGGCGCCATCGACATATACGCGCCCGCCGTGCCGGTGCACGACGGCGCAAATTTCCTTCACGTGCGGGTCGAATACACCGTAGGTCGAGGGGTAGGTGATCATCACGCACGACAGCTGCGCGGCGTGGCGCTCGCACTTGGCGGCGAGGTCGGCCAGGTCGACATTGCCCTCGGCGTCGCACTTGGTCACCACCACCTGCAGCCCGGCCATCTGCGCGCTCGCCGGGTTGGTGCCGTGCGCCGACTCGGGGATCAGGCAGATATTGCGATGGCCTTCACCCCTGGCAGCGTGGCTTGCCTGGATCACCAGCAGCCCGGCGTACTCGCCTTGCGACCCTGCGTTCGGCTGCAGGCTCACGCCGGCATAACCGGTCGCCTGGCACAGCCAAGCTTCGAGCTGGCGCCGCAATTCGTCGTAGCCCGCGAGTTGATCCGGCGGTGCGAAAGGATGGATGTGCGCGAACTCGGGCCAGGTGATCGGGATCATCTCGCTCGTCGCGTTCAGCTTCATGGTGCACGAGCCGAGCGGGATCATGCTGCGGTCGAGCGCCAGGTCCTTGTCCGACAGGCTGCGGATATAGCGCAGCATGTCGGTCTCGCTGTGATGGCGGTTGAAGGTCGGGTGGGTGAGATACGGGCTCGTGCGTTGCAGCTCGAGTGGGATCAGCGAGGCGATGCCTTTCTCGAAGACACCGACATTGGGCAAGGCCTGGCCCGGCTTCGCGAAGACGCGCCAGAGGGCGACGATATCGTCACGCGTCGTCGTCTCGTCCAGGCTGATGCCGAGCATCGTGTCGCCCCACCCGCGAAAGCGCCGCAGATTCATGCCGGCTGCGGCGGCGCGCTCGAAGATCGCCGCGGTCGCAGTGCCGGTATCGATCGTCAGCGTATCGAAGGCCGATCCGCCGCGCACGTTGCAGCCGAGCCGGCGCAGGCCGTCGGCGAGCACCGCGGTATAGGCCGCCACGCGCTGCGCGATGCGCTTGAGCCCGACTGGCCCGTGGTAGACCGCATACATGCTCGCGACGACCGCCGGCAGGACCTGCGCCGTGCAGATATTCGAGGTCGCCTTCTCGCGCCGGATGTGCTGTTCGCGCGTCTGCAAGGCCAGGCGGTAAGCCGGCTCACCGTGGGCGTCGATGCTGACCCCGACGAGCCGCCCGGGCAGGCCACGCTTGTATTCGTCGCGGCACGCGAGGTAGGCCGCGTGCGGGCCGCCGCAGCCCATCGGCATGCCGAAGCGCTGCGTCGTTCCGCAGGCGATATCGGCACCCAGTTCGCCCGGCGGGGTGATGAGCGTCAAAGCGAGCAGGTCGGCAGCGACGATGAAAGCGGCGCCGTGGGCGTGGATGCGCGGCGCATCGGCCCGCATATCGTGCAGCGCGCCGCTGGTGGCGGGCCATTGCGCGAACACGGCGAAATAATCGCCGCCTTCGATCAGCGTCGACCATTCCTCGGCCGAGTTGGCGAGTACCACCGTCAATCCGAGCGGCCCGGCGCGCGTTCGCAGGACTTCGATCGTCTGCGGATGGCAGTCGCCCGCCAAGACGATGCTGTCGCTCTTGCTCTTGACGCTGCGCCGCGCGAG